>JBKBPW010000065.1:0-9794 GCA_046292975.1 Thermodesulfovibrionales bacterium | reverse complement strand
AAATTCTTAAAAGACATTAAGAAGGCGAATAAAAGAGGTTTAACCTCTTGGGTGAGTCTTCTATCGGCAAATTACAGGTCTACTTATAAATTTCCGATAGAAAGATGCATTAATGGGTGAAGAGGTGAATAGGTGAAGAGGTGAATGGGTGAATAGGCTGTAGGCTGATTGAACAGTTTAAACAGTTTGAACAGTTTAGGGTCTATCGCCTTAAGCCTTTTCACCGGTGAACAATATTCCGCTTATAAATAGGTTGTTTGAAACTAATTCAGAGCAAAATTAAGAAATATTCTCTTAAATTATTGAGAAGGGCCTCCCTCGAGGAGGCCCTTGAAGAATTATTTCTTGTGGCACTTTACGCAATTTGCTGCATCGCCAGCCTTGAAGGCCTTTGTGCCATTGTGGCAGGCTCCGCAGAACTTACCTGCATTGATGTCTGCCATGGTGATCTTCTGTGCACCCTTCTTCATCTGGAAGAGTGCTGGATGGCAGTTATTGCACTTTGCACCCTTGTCTGCATGGGTCTTTCCATCAAATACAACCTTTCCTACTCCACCACCTTCATAATCTACTGTCTTGCCGGGTGGTACTGCAAGGGCTGAGCCTGCAAAGGCTATAATTACGAGCATTGCTACTACTGCTATAATTCTCATTCTTTATTCACCCCCTTTCCTTTAAATTTAGAACTTGACATAAAGCTTAATACAGCTTATGAGGAACTGTCAAGCCCTTATTTTACATAGTAAATAGCATCAAACATGCCAGAATTATACAAAGGGGAATGAAGATATTTAATAGGCATTTTGAGGAAATTCATTCCTTTAAGGGAAAGGTCTTTTGTTATAAAGCCTTGCATTATCAATGGCAATACCGCATACCTCTGCAAGGGATGCTGCAAAATTAATTTCCTCCCCAGAAAATTGTCTTGGTATGTCTGTTAAAAGCCTCAGGATACCTATTACCTTTCCCCTGGAAATAATTGGAAGGGTAAGCATGCTCTTTATGCCCTCTTCCTCTGCCTCTTTTTGATATCTGACCCTCGGGTCGCTGGTTACATCATATATGGCAACAGGTCTTGCCTGAAGCGCTTCTCTTACATTTTCTTCAAGGTCAACAGGGCCTCTTTCAAGATATTTTTTGCTTAATCCATGAGAGGCAACAAGGATAAGCCTGGAGCTATCCTCACTTAGTAGCCTTATGGTTGCTGCCCTCAGCCCCATGACTGCGGGTAGTTTTTTCACTATTGTATCAAGCACATCCTGAAGCTCAAGTTTTGATGTTACCGCCTTTGTAACATCTTCAAATACCCTTAAATATTCCCTGGCTTTGGAGAGTGTAAGCTCATATGTCTTTGCATTCATTATTGCAATGGCTGCCTGTTCTGCGATAGCTGAAATGAATCTGAGGTCTTCATCAGTATACTTTACAGGTTCTGCTGTGTAGAGCCTTAATACGCCGAGTATCTCTTTACCGCATCTTACAGGCACAGAAATTATGCTTTTTATGCCTTCCTCCTCAGCCTCTTTTCTATATCTTGCCTTTTCATCAAGGGTTATATCATATATAGAGATTGTCTTTCCCTGAAGTGCCTCCTTTATACTCTGGTCAAATTCTACAGGTCCTTTATTAATGTATCTATCGCTTAATCCATAGTGAGCTGCTACCTCAAGCCTTTTAGTTTCATTATTAAGGAGCCTGAGCATGCATGCCTTTACCTTGAGGACCTTTACAACATTTGTTACAATAAGATTCAGGACCTCATTAAGAGAGAGACTGCTACTTATCGCCCTGCAGATATTCTGGTAGCTTTCAAGGTATACCCTCTTTTCAAATATCTTTTCTGCACATTCAGGGCATATGCCATGGGTGATGGTACCAGCACCTGACTCGGTAAGATATCTCTCTATTGTTTCCCAGGAATCATCTCCTGTCCTTACCTTTTTACACCAGGCACAAAGGGCAAGGAGGCCCTGCCTTCTTCGTTCCAGAATAGTCTTTTCAATGGCTGATATTACTGAACCAAGGTCTTTTATTATTGAGATCACGCCTTTTAATCTCTCACCTTTAAAGACAGGTCTGCACCTTTCTTCAACGGGTATCCTTCCTTCAGGTGTAACAATATAGAGATTTTTTCTTATCTCTGTCTTTGTCTGATAGCAGAGAAAGGCAGGTAGTTCATAGAGCTCAAGACTATGGCCAGCCTCATCCTGATATTTAATAAGGTCCTTTTTGAGCTCCTTACCAAGCAGATCTCCGGACCCAAGGAGTTTTTCAAACTCGGGATTTATATATCTTATCCTGAGAGAGTCATCAATAAAATATATTGCCTCTGGAAGAAGTTCTGTGATTTTCTTTTCCATACTTTAATTATGCAGATTTAAGAGTGAAAGTTTCAAGAAGCACTTTCAAGAAGGGGTTGATATATGATATTATTTTAACATGGATAAGGCCGGTATTATAAAGGAAGCCCAGAAGTATCTTGCCAAAGGGCAGATAGATAAGGCAATCTCTGAATTTGAAAAACTCCTTGATTCAGAGGATGGCAATATTTATAATACCCTCGGAGATCTTTATCTTAAAAAGGGAGACACAAAAAAGGCAATTGATATCTATCATCGTGGTGCAAGGATATTCAAAGACCAGGGCTTTTATGACAAGGCAAAGGCACTTTATAAAAAATTACTCAATCTTAATCCCGCAGATTACATGGCAACCCTTGCCCTTGGCGAACTCTGCGAGAAAAAGGGTTTAGCAACAGAGGCGATCAAGTATTATCTTGTTGTTGCAGATATCCTTACAAAAGAAAAAAAGAAGAACGAGCTTGTTGATGTATATCAACGGGTTCTGAACCTCTCTCCTTCAAATCTTCAACTCAGGGTAAGGGTAGCAGATATCTTTTATAAAGAGGGTCTTACAGGAGAGGCTGCAAAACAGTATAGTGTAATCGGAAGACTCTATCATGACTCTGGAGACCTTGATAAGGCAAAGGATTATTATGAGAGGGCAATATCAATTAACCCATCAGATAGGGGTGCTAATCTTGGCCTTTCGGAGATTTACCAGAAACAGGGTGATTATAAAGGTGCCATAGAAACACTCAGGAGGCTTCTTTCCACCTCTCAAGAGGATGTAAATTTATTGACTCAGTATGTGAATGCCCTTGTAGAATCAGGTGATATTTCTGCTGCTGAGAATGAACTCAGGAAACTCGTAGAACTTGATCCCTCCAATGTAATGGCAAAAATGCATCTTGCAAACATATATCTCAAACAGGAGCGTAAAGAAGAGGCCTGGAATCTTATATCTCCATCAATTGATCAGATAATATCCTTTGACAGAAATGGTATCATCTCTATACTTGAAAAACTAAAAGATGTTGAGCCAGCAGAGTGCACAAGAAAGCTGATTGTGATTTATAAAGATATTGGGGATACAGATAGGGCCTTTCAAGAACTTGTTAATCTTGGAGATTATTATCTCGGTTCTGGTATGACTGAGGAGGCAAAGAACTGTTACAAAGAAGCTCATGCTATAAGACCTGATGACCAGTATGTGAAAACGAAACTCTTTGAGATAGAGGCTCCCTCAGAGGAGACCGAGGTTATAAAGGTCAAAACAGAGGGGAAAGGGCTTGAGGAACTTCTCCAGGAGGCTGATATATATCTTAAGTTCGGGGTTTATGAAGAGGCAAAGAAGAGGCTTGAGCCTTTGAAGGTTCAATATCCTGAAAAACCGGAAATTCATCTTAAGCTGAAGCAGCTTTATATAGAGATTGGTGATAAAGAGATGGCTGTGGCAGAATGTCTTGCCCTTAGAGAGATATACAGAAGGCGCGGGATGATAGAAGAGGCAGAGGAATGCATGAAAGAGGCTATGTCTATAAATCCTAGTGATCCACGATTACAGATAATACCTGAGATCACTGAGGTTCAGGAAGGAGTTTCTGAAGAGGGGGGGATAAGTGATGTTTCAGGACATAAAGAAGCAGAAAGGCCTTCTAAGGAGGAATACCTGGAGGCCTTTACAGAGGCTGAATTTTATGAAAAACAGGGTCTCATAGAAGAGGCACTCAAGCTATACAGGAATCTCCATTCAATATTTCCAGAAGATGAAGAGATAAATCACAAGATTGAAAGCCTTTCCAGAAAGCTAAAACCTGTTGAAGAGGTAAAAGAAGAAAAGATTCCTCTTGCTGAAGAACTTGAGACAGAACTTGTAAATTTAACGGAGACATTATTAACAGAAGAGGCAATTGAAGAGAAGGAGCCTGAGTTAACAGATGCGGTTATGGATATATTTGAAGAGTTTAAAAAAGGGCTTGAAACCCAGGTAAAGGAAGAGGATTCAGAGACACATTATAATCTTGGCATTGCCTATAAGGAGATGGGTCTTATAGATGATGCAATAAAGGAATTCCAGCTTTCAAGAAAAGACCCTTCCAGGTATATACCCTCAATGAGCATGCTTGCCCTTTGTTATAAAGAAAAAGGTTTTAATAAACTTGCAATAGATACCCTTGAGGAGGCCTTGAGGGGCCTTGATAAGAATGCAGAGGAGTATCTTGCAATGAAGTATGAGCTTGCCGATGCCTGTGAAAGGGATGGCGATATAGGACGGGCACTGGAGATATATACAGAAGTTTATGGCATAGATTCTTCCTTTAGGGATATAGCAAAGAAGATAGATACATTAAAGAAGGCATCTCAAAAAGATATGAGAAAGGAAAAATTACCGCCTTCTGAGCCTGAAAAAAAGAAAAAGGACAGGATATCTTATATCTGATTTATATTTACAGTTTAAATGGTAGGTTCGTCTTAAAGAGCAAAACTGATAGAAGAGGTGTACCTTATTTGTATTAGAGGGCATATCCTTGACATAAAGGTAGGTAAATAGGTTAAGTTATATAAATTAAGGCGCGTAGCTCAGTGGGAGAGCGCTTCCTTGACGCGGAAGAGGCCAAGGGTTCGATCCCCTTCGCGCCTACCATTTTAATTTCCGTTTTTCAATAGGTTCCAGCTAAATTGCATTTCTCTCACCTTTTAGCCAAATTTGCTATAGATTTTGTATAGTTGCTCTGAGACTTTTACATCAATCGGACCCGGCAAGAAAAGCAGCCTTCTTGCCCGAGGATGCAATTGGAATTAAACGCCCAACTCATATATAATAATTAAATTATAATAAATGTTGACATTTGCCCTATTTCATTAAATATACGAAGGACGAAATGTGAGTGAATTAATTACAGTTTGGCATAAGTTATCTCTATTAACAGGGTCTTTATAAAGGAGGATAACATCCATGAGGATAATCAGATTTATTATTTTTTTAGCCTTTCTGTTTCTACCTTCTATTGGAAAAGCTCAGCAGTTACTCCCCGTCACCCCACAGGCAACTACTCAGATTCAGCAGGTTCAACAACAGCAGTTAGCCCCTCAACAAACCCAGCCAGTCCCAGAAGTACAACCTCAAGAAATCAAACCAGAGCAAATGCCTCCTCAGGAGATTAAACCAGCAACACCAGAGGTAGCCCAGCCAGCACAGCCTCAAGTTGAGGGTTTATCCGAATTCGAGCAATTTGTTGCAGGTAGACTTTCCCAGACAGTTTCTACAGATATCAGACAATTCGGCTATGACCTCTTCAGACAGCCTCCTTCAACCTTTGCTCCTGTTGAAAGGGTCCCAGTTAGTCCAGACTATGTTATTGGTCCAGGTGATGAGATAAGGATAGCAGTATGGGGCAAGATCGATGGCCAGTGGAGTGTTGTTGTTGATAGGGATGGAAATATCTCTATTCCGAAGCTCGGGGTCCTTGGTGTTACAGGACTTACCTTTAAAGAACTTAAGGAACTTATTTATAAAGAGTTTTCAAAATACTACACAGGTTTTGAGATGAATGTAAGCATGGGTACATTAAGGACTATCCGTGTTTATGTAGTTGGAAATGCCCAAAGGCCTGGTGCATATACAGTCTCATCCCTTGCCACACTTGTAAATGCCCTCTTTGAGGCTGGTGGTCCATCTAAGACAGGCACAATGAGGGATATACAGGTAAAGCGAAATGGGAAGACCATCGTCAATTTTGACATGTATGACCTTCTCTTAAAAGGTGATAAAACAAAGGATATAAGGCTTATGCCTGAGGATGTGATATTTATACCACCAGTGGGTCCGCTTGTTGGTATCGCAGGAAATGTAAAGAAACCGGCTATTTATGAATTGAAGGAGGAGACAAGGCTCAAAGACCTCTTTTCTATGGCAGGAGGATTAAAAGCCTCAGCCTACCTTCAGCGAATTCAGGTGGAGAGAATTTTCCAGAATGAGGTAAAGATAATACTTGATACAGATTTTAAAGATCTTGATAAAGAGAAGGATATCATACTTAAAGATGGTGACATTGTGAAAGTCTTTCCTATTATCAATGTAATCATAAATGCTGTGACATTGCAAGGAAATGTTACGAAGCCAGGTCTGTATCAATGGTTTGAGGGTATGAGGGTTAGCGATGTGATAAAAGACCCTTTAAAGGATCTTCTACCAGAGACATATTTTGAACTCTCCCTTATAGAAAGATATATTCCGCCTGATTACCACAGGGAGATCATCTTTTTTAATCTTGGTAAGGCACTCTTTGAAAGGGATAGAAATGAAGATAAACTTTTACAACCATATGATAGGCTGACTGTATATCAAAAATGGGATTTTATAGATCGTCCCATGGTTCGTATCACAGGTGCTATACATAAGCCAGATAGGTATGAATTAAGGGAGAACATGAAGATTTCAGACCTTGTTAAATTGGCAGGAGGCCTTAAATATTATGCCTATTTGAAAGATGTTGAGTTAACAAGGGTTACTCCAACCCCTTCTGGACCTCTAACCAAGAAAATTCTCATCGACCTAGAAAAAGCCTTAAAAGGTGATCCAGAACAGGATATACCACTTCAGCAGGATGACTACCTCTTTGTCCGCACTATTCCTGAATGGGAGCTTTATAGGCAGGTGAGCATTACTGGTGAGGTGGAATTCCCTGGTATCTATACCATCAAGAAAGGTGAAAGGCTCTCTTCCCTTATTGAGCGTGCTGGTGGATTTACTGATAAGGCATATCTGAGGGGAGCTATATTTACAAGACCATCTGTGAAAGAATTACAGCAAAGGCAGATTAATGAGATGATAGACAGGCTTGAGAGGGAGCTTTTAAGTGTTAGTTCAGCAAGTGTTGCTACAGCCACTACACCTGAGGAGGCAAAGATGTTCCAGGCAGAGGCAGAACAGAAGAGACAGTTTATACAGAGGCTGAGGCAAGTTAGGGCCCTTGGAAGAATGGTTGTAAGACTTGATGAACCAGAGAAACTGAAAGATACTGTCTATGACATAGAGCTTGAAGATGGTGACTCTATTCATATACCTCAAATGCCCAGCACGGTGCAGGTCATAGGATCTGTTTACAATCAGACAGCATTTGTATGGGATAAAGAGAAGGACTATCCTGATTATATAGAGCTTGCAGGTGGGTTTACTGAGAATGCAAATAAATCAGATTTATATATACTCAAGGTTGATGGCTCTGCTGTTAAACCCGGAAAAGGATTTTTTGGCATAAGGTGGAACAGGGCATTAAAGAGATGGGAGGTAGGTGGATCTGAGATTGAGCCAGGTGATACCATAGTGGTACCAGAAAGACTTGAAAGGATTGCCTGGTTGCGTAATATAAAGGATATCACACAGATACTGTATCAGATTGCAGTTACTGCAGGCGTGCTTATTGTTGCCTTTTAAATACTTGAGTGGCAGGAGTACATTTATCTCTAAAGAACTCATGCACAGGCTAATCTTTATCTTCGCACAAGTGCTTATTATTACCTTAACTATTGTTCCTTCTTCCAGTGCATCTACATACTTGTCCCTTGATGATGAGACCTATGAAATACTCAATCGCCTTGAGGCAGAAGGTGTGATAGAGGGTGGCTTACTTTCAACAAAGCCACTAAACAGAAAAGAGATTAAAAGGCTTATCATAGAGGCAGAAAGAAACTCAAAGGACAAAGGCCTATTTATTCAGAACCTTATAAAATACCTGAAGGAGAGATTTATATATGAAAAGGGTGATGTGAAATTTATCAGGCCAGTTGATAATCTATATGTAAGTTATATACATTCCAGTTCACATAATCAGACACTAAATTATAATAAGGAGGGTGATAGTTATAATAAAGGTTCTAATCTCAGGGCAGGTCTTTCTTCAAGGGCAGAACTTGGCTGGCTTTCCTTTTATCTTAATCCTGAAATAAGATATTCAGGCCCTGATACAGACCTTATAATGAAAAGGTCATACGGTGTCCTGAGTCTTTTAGGACTTGACCTTCAATTTGGTAGAGATTCCCAGTGGTGGGGGCCTGGATATCATGGTGCTTTGTTAGTTTCAAATAATGCAGAGCCACTAACAATGTTGAGGTTTACAAATTCCTATCCTGTGCTTCTGCCTTCAGTATTTAAATACCTTGGACCATTCAGGTTTGTCTTCTTTATCACAAGGCTTGAAGAAGAGAGGACTATTCCTGAACCATACCTGTGGGGCATGAGGTTTAATTTTAAACCCCATCCTTATATTGAAATTGGGCTTGAAAGAACAGCCTTGCTTGGAGGTAGAGGCCGTTCAAGTGACCTTAAGACATGGTTAAAAAGCCTTACAGGTAGACAGGAGAATGACCCGGGCGAACCAGGTGACCAGAGGGCAGGATTCGACCTAAAGATTACCTTGCCTTTTAAAAGACAGCCACTTCAACTCTATGTAGAGGCTGCTGAAGAGGACGAGGCAGGAGGATTGCCCTATAAATGGGCATACCTTGCAGGTATTTATATGCCAAGGATACTTAGTCTTGAAAGATTGAGTCTCAGGGCTGAATATGCAAACACCCATGTAAGTGGAGGCCCAAATGTATGGTATAGCCATCATATATATGGTTTAGATGCCTATTCATATAAAGGCAGGATTATAGGACATCATATAGGCACAGATTCAAGAGATGGGTTTTTTGAGCTCTCCTATTTTATTCCAGAAAGGGATAGGAGGATATCAATTTTTTATGACAGAGAGGAGCATAATCTTTCAGGCAGTTTTGGAGAAAAGAAGGATGAATTTGGTTTAAGGTTTGAGTCGAAGATTACAAAGGGTCTCAGGGCAGGGATACTTTATCAGTATGGAGATATCAAGAATATAGGAAATCTCATGCATAATGAAATGAAATTGAATCAAATAACAGGCATGGTGACCTATGAATTCTAAGAAATGTTATATCCTCAGCTCTCTGTCAATCCTTTATATGATTTTAATATTCTATCTCTCTTCCCTTTCAAGACCCATAGAATATGAATTGCCCTTCGGAACTGATAAGGTGCTCCATCTTATTGAATATGCCATTTTGGGGTTTATTGTCTCATGGTCTCTGAGGGAATGGGGCATAAGGTCATATTCCGTTATAGCCTGGAGCATAGCCACAGTTTATGGTCTTTCTGATGAGATACATCAGTCCTTTGTGCCTGGAAGGGAGGCCTCCTTAGCTGATTTTTTATCTGATTTCACTGGCGGCTTTATTGGTGTGAGATTACAGCAGATGATGTATAATATAACAGCATCTATATCAGGAAAAGACAACAATGTCAGAAAGACTCAAAAAGCATAAAAGCCGGCTTGAGGCAAGAGAGAAAAAATACTGGAAATTGCCGATAGAAACATGCATTAAGATAGGGAGTATGCCTCAAGGCCTTTATAAGGGCGACAAAAATTTATTTAT
>JBKBPW010000064.1:0-9823 GCA_046292975.1 Thermodesulfovibrionales bacterium | reverse complement strand
TATAAAGATAAAAAGATCATACCTGTCTTTGCCTCTCTTTATCTTGGTGATGACATAGTGAATTATCTTACAAAGAATAAAATTTATGCCATGGCTATAAAGGAAGACACAATGGACATCCTTAATTTTAAGGCTGTTAAATCAAATCTGTAATTTGCCGATAGAAAGAATCAAAAAACAGCATTAAGTTTTTGGATCATATAAAATATCACCCTGAAGGATTAAGTAACAGTTTGAACAGTTTTTAAATGAGGAAAATAAAAGTGAGAGAAAATAGAACTGTCCTATTTTCTTTTTTTATTCAGAAAGTTATTGCATTGGTTATTGTATTTATAATGGTGTTTGGATGGAGCACTGTTGTAAATGCTGATGGCGTTCAAACGGCAGGAGATAGTTTACAAGTGGTAATTCCGGCTGTGAGTTTTGTTGCAACATTAGGGCTTCGGGATAAAGAGGGAACATGTCAGTGGGCTAAGAGTCTTGGCTCAACTATAGTGGTGACCTATGCCCTGAAATATTCACTTAATACGAAAAGGCCTAACGGCGGCGATTACAGCTTCCCCTCCGGTCATACCAGCGCAGCCTTTGCTGGCGCAGGTTTTATACATCAGCGATACGGCTGGGAATATGGAGTTCCGGCATATGCGCTTGCCAGTTTTGTAGGCTACAGCCGCATTCATTCCAAAAACCACTACTGGTACGACGTTCTGGGAGGGGCAGTGATTGGAATCGGCTCGAATCTGTTCTTTACAAACAAGTACAAAAAAACAACAGTAGCAGTTACCACGGTTAATAAAGATGTAATGTTGGTAATAGTGGCAACACTGGACTAAAAAGGCTCGTTCTATCCCAACTTGCCCCGCACCCACTGCAGACGGAGCGGCCTTGTGACAGGATATACTTTACCATCTGCAGTGGGTGCGGGGCGAGCAGTTTTTTCTCCCTCTTACCCTAAACTTACCAATATCTCACTATTGCCCAATCCATTAGGACTCCAAAAGGTCTTACAAACAGGACTGTTCTTAATCTTGGCAAGGTTGATTTGCCAAGGCAAAAGTTGCCAATCCTCATAGAGATGATAGAGAGGAGGCTTGCTGGGCAGAGGAACCGCCCACATTTGACAAACCCTTTGACTTCTGTTATAAAATTGAGGAGCGTTCCTATGGAGGGATTACTTATAAGAACAGCTTACAACAATCAGGCATGGCAGGGTCCTTGTAAAAAGCCTCTGTCTGATGTGCGGTGTTACAAATGTAGAAGGGAAAGACTCTTTATTAACCTGGGAGCACCGATAACAGAGGATAAAACTGGCTTCTGCTTTGGTGAGAACGCTGTACCGTTTAGTGAACTCACTGGTAAATCAATCTGGTGCTGGGAGCAAGTGCTTTGTAAGAAATTTTTCTGGGGAAATCCATTAGGCGAGTGGAGATGGGTATATAAAGGGATGCCTGTCTTCTTTGTATATCAAGAGCCAGATAGCACCTATACTTTATGGGGATACTCAAAGATTAAGGAGTTTGATTCCACGACCAGAAGATTAGAAGATAAAACTTATTGTTCAGTCATATTTTTTGAACCCTTTGAAGCACTACCAGACGAAAAAAGAGTCAAAAAACTTACAGCAGAAGAGCTTACTGGTACAAGAAGATGGAATATGCCATTTTATAGATATCTATCTAATAACCAAGTAAATTTTTTAGAAAACCTTATCAAGAAAAGGTATGCCAAACATTGATTCTGAAAGGGGAAGAGAGGTTGCTACTATCCTTCATCAAGCCTGGATGAATGGAGGTTTTTTAAATGAGCAACCTCAGGTCCCAGAAGCAAAACCACCCGAAGGCGTTGAAATAGGTAGCAGAGAGCATCTTCTTTTCCTTACCCTGACAGTATCAATAGATTATATGAGGGATGCTGACCAATTATGGAATGCTGCAAGGGCGACTTTTAATGACCCTGAAACTTGCTTCTTATTCTTTCCAGAAAGAGTGGTAGATGAGAAATTTGAAGTGATTAGAAATAATCTGCAGATACACCAACTTGCCCTAAGACCGGAGAGGGATGCAAAAAGATGGCACACTATCGCTAAAACCCTTCATGAATATTATCATGACTCTCCCCTATGCTTTATAGAAAGCTATGGTTATGATGCCCCTTGCATACAGAATAAATTACGTGACTATGCTAATCTCTTTCCTGGCTTATCCGGAGACAAGATAAGCTCCCTATGGTTGAGGATACTCTACAGATGTGCGAATATCCCATTAAATAATCTTAAAAAGATATCAATCCCCGTAGATACCCATATATTCCGTGCTACAATCAATACCAAAGTAATTACAGGTATTGAGGATACTCTTAAAGAATTCCTAAAACCCTATGTCAGACTGGCATGGGATTTAAGCCTTCAGAATGCAGATATTATGCCTCTTGACATTGATGAACCCCTCTGGCATTTATCAAGAAAGGGATGTTCAGAAGCAAAAAATAATTATTGCCCAAGATTAAACTCCTGCCCAGTTAATAATTTTTGTATATTTTGTACCTATAGAAGGGGTATTTAAATATGCCATTATGCATTGTGCCCTGTGGAAGGAAGAAAATATGGGATAAGGAACCCCATAGAGGCCGTGCCCCCGCCAGAGAGGCATATATAGGTCAATTTGCTAAAACATGTATAAGATATGCAGAGCATTTCTATCCTCATTCTTACAGGATATTGTCTGCAAGATATGGCTTTCTTAAGCCCGAGCAAGAAATAGAGAATTATAATATTACTTTTAAAGACACAGAGGCTATAACTATTGAAAATCTTATCAATCAGGCAAGAGAACAGGGGCTATTAAAATATGACACAATAATTATCCTTGGCGGATTCTTATACAGAAATATTGCTCAAAAGGCCTTCTCTCGGGCTGCTAATATAACAGGTTTACCATTACCTCAAATCATAACTCCTTTACAAGGAATGGGTATTGGGCAAATGATAAAAACCATGAAAGAGGCTATAAATAAGAATATACAATTAGAATAAACTCCCCCAAAGAGCTACCTTTGATATTCGGCAAGTTTTAGAAACAATACCTTTTGGAAAAGATTATTTTTGAGGAAACGCGGAAAATTGACAGAAAAACCCTCTTTATGATAAAGTCAAATATCCTGCGGGTGTAGCTCAGCTGGTAGAGCACAACCTTGCCAAGGTTGGGGTCACGGGTTCGAATCCCGCCACCCGCTCCATCCCTCTGGCGGCGTACCCAAGCGGCTAAGGGAGGGGTCTGCAAAACCCCGATTCAGCGGTTCGAATCCGCTCGCCGCCTCCAGATATCCAGCAGTCTCCCTCACTATAGTGCGACAGAGCGACCGTGCGATAGTATTTAGTGCGACCGTGCGATAGAGCGATAGTGCGACAGTATTTAGTGCGACCGTGCGATAGAGCGATAGTGCGATAGTATTTAGTGCGACCGTGCGATAGAGCGATAGTGCGACAGTCTGTAGGAATATTTAAATTTCCATAAATATACTGTCGCACTGTAGCACTGTAGCACTGTCGCACTAAGTTGGCACTGTCGCACTGTCGCACTGTCGCACTCTGTCGCACTGTAGCACTCTGTCGCACTGTAGCACTAAGTTGGCACTGTCGCACCCCGCACCCACTGCAGATGGACGGGCTTGCGAGAGGGTATACTTTACCGTCTGCAGTGGGTGCGGGGCACTAAATGAAAGGGTCTCTTCACCCCTTCACCAATTCACCTATTCACCCATTCACCACTTCACCAACTTAAGCCTAACGCTTGATATTCTGGTCGGGGCGAGAGGATTTGAACCTCCGACACCACGGTCCCGAACCGTGTGCGCTACCAGGCTGCGCTACGCCCCGAGATTTTTATTATAACAACTTTATTCTCCTGAAGACCTCATCATAAAAGGCATCCTCACAGGATATCTCTATGTTTAATGCATATATCTCACCTGGTGGAAGCTTTCCTTTTGTCCTCACAAGGTCTTTTTCTGTTGTAAGAAGAGAGGCACCGCTTTTCTGAGCCCTGTCAGAGAGGTCTTTTAGTTCACAGACTTCATAATTATGATGATCCCTGAAGGTTACAAAGTCAATCACATTTAATCCAGCCTCTTCAAGAGTAAGTCTGAAGGAGTCAGGATTACCGATTCCAGCAAAGGCAAGAAATCTTTTTTCCCTTAGTTCATCAAGGCCTTTGACTTCTCTACTGTAGGGATAGCCATTTTCATCAACCCTGTATTTAATTATCTCTTTTAAGACATGCCTTGCAAGATATATGGGCTGAAAAGGTGCATAAATTCTAAGTTCATTAATCAATTCCTCAAGTCTCTTACACTTATCAGCCATTGTTATTACAATTATATCTGCCCTTTTTATTTCTTCAATAGGTTCTCTTAAAGGACCAAGAGGAAAAAGCCTCCTGTTACCAAAGGGATTGATTCCGCTGATAAGCAGAATCTCCAGGTCTCTCTTTAGCCTCCAGTGCTGATAGCCATCATCAAGGATAAAAAGGTCCGGTTTTTCTTTAAAGCACTGCATTGCATATATCCCGGCCTCATATCTATCCCTGCCAACTATAATTGGGATATCTGAAAGCTTTTCAGCCATTAAAACAGGCTCGTCTCCAGCATCTATTGCCTCTACCAATAGACCTGTTCTGCAACTTACTATCACAGGTCCTGAAAGCCTTCCCTTATATCCCCTTGAGAGGATTGAAAGAGCATAACCCCTTTTTCTTGCCTCCTTTGCAATTTCTATAACCATGGGTGTCTTTCCTGTGCCACCAACTGTTAGATTACCAACACTTATCACAGCTGATGGAAGGACTTTTTGCTCCCTCAGGGCCTTTTCTTTCTTTTTGCTTAAAAAATAAAGATAAAGTCTTTCATAAATTTTAATTAAACTATCCTTTATCATTAGTGAAACCTCGCAATATCTCAGGAGTCATGATCTCCTCAATTACCTTAACAGTCCTTTCAAGTGCTCCCCTGTTTCTTTCATAAATAAGCCTTGCCCTTTTACCTATCTCAAGCCTCTTCTCAGGGGCATCACATAATTCTATGATATATTTAACAATATCCTCAGGTCCTGCCTGAATGGCTGCTCCTTCTTTAAAGAACTCCTCAGCAAGCGGGAAGTTATCCATGTGCCTGCCACATATTACAGGTTTTGACCAGTAGGCTGGTTCAAGGAGATTATGGCCTCCCAAAGGCACAAAGCTTCCTCCAAGAATCACAATATCAGCAAGGCTGTATATAGAGGAAAGTTCTCCAATGGTATCAAGTAAAAGAATCTCATATCCGACTGTATCAAATTCATTATTATTATTTGATAATTGAGTTTTCCTGATAAATTTAATATCCTCCTCAGTGAGTAATCCTGCTACCTCATCAAATCTCTCTGGGTGCCTTGGCGCAAGGATAACAAAGACCCTTCCTGATTTAATTAATTCCTTCAATGACTGAAGTATCAACCTCTCTTCACCTGAATGGGTACTACCAATAACAATTACTATCCTGCCACCGCTCCTTAGACTCAAAGCTGGCTTCTCGGGTGGAGGCATATCAAACTTAAGATTTCCTGTTATATGAATCCTTGAACCTTCTACACCAAGGCTATTAAGCCTCTCTTTATCAATCTTACTGGAACAGCAAAAGGCATTCACAGCACCAAGCACTGGTCGCATGAAAAAGCCTATCTTCCTGTATCCCTTCATTGACTTCTCTGAAAGCCTTGCATTGGCAACTATAACAGGTATCCTGAGTCTTTTACATTCCTGAAAGATATTTGGCCAGATCTCTGTCTCCATGGTTATAAAAAGACAAACCCTGTATCTTTTAAGGATCCTTTTAATTATAAAAGATATATCAAAGGGCATATAAAAGATAAAAAGCCTCTGAGGGTTATCTTTCAGCAACTCCCTGCGGGCTATCTCCTGGCCTGTATCTGTCATTGTAGAAAAGAGGATCAGACTCTTCGGGAATCTCTCCTTCAGATAATCTACAAGCCTCCTTGCTCCAAGGGTCTCTCCAACACTTACAGCATGCATCCATATGGAAGGCTGTAATTGCTCATCAAGGCTTAAGATACCAAACTTCTGCTTAAGCCAGCGAGATCTTATATCTTTAGGTCGTTTAAAATAATGAAAGGGAAGAAGAAATACCAGTGCGAAACAATAAAGAAGGCTGTAGAGGAACCTCATAGTCAGCTCACAAACTGGTGTTCATAGAGCCTTCTGTAAGCTCCGTTGAGTTCAATAAGCTCATCATGGGTTCCTGATTCAATTATCTTTCCTCTATCAATGACAATGATCCTTGAGACCTTTTTTATGGTGGAAAGCCTGTGGGCAATTATGATAACAGTTCTGTCCATCATAAGATTTTCAATAGCCATTCTAACAGCATGCTCTGAATGACTATCAAGGCTTGATGTGGCCTCATCAAGTATGAGTATAGGTGGATTCTTGAGTATTGCCCTGGCAATAGATATCCTCTGGGCCTGACCGCCTGACAGTCTCGTGCCCCTTTCACCAATAATCGTCTCATACCCTTCTGGAAATTCCATTATAAAATCATGGGCATGGGCTGCCTTTGCAGCAGAAATAATCTCCTCCTCAGTAGCATCAGGTCTTGCAAACCTGATATTGTTCTTCACTGTGTCGTTAAAAAGGATTATGTCCTGGCTGACTATACCTATGAGATTTCTGAGTGAGCTAAGAGAAACCTCTCTCAGATTCACATTATCTATAAAAATAGCACCCTCTTGAGGGTCATAGAATCTTGGTATAAGGTCTACAAGGGTAGTCTTACCAACCCCGCTGCGACCTACAATGGCGATTATCTCACCCTTTTTAATCCTAAGATTTATACCATCAAGAACAACCCTCTGATTGCCAGGATATCTGAAGGTTACATTCCTGAACTCAATTGCATCTCTAAACTCCTTAAGATCGATATTACCTCCTCTTTCTTGATCAACACTGAAAATCTCAGAAAGTCTTTCAAAGGCAGCCTTTGCCTGCTGGATATTGTTGTTCACACTGGCAAGCCTCTTTGCCGGTGTATGAATCATCATTACAGCAACCACAAAAGAGGCAAGGTCTCCAGGTGTAAGGGTACCCTTAACCACAAGACCTCCACCATACCATATAACAAAGGCGATGGCAATGCCACCCATTAATTCCATGAGTAAAGTTGCTCCTTCACTGAGCCTTACTGTCCTCATAACTTCACGATAAAAAGACTGATTTTTATCCTTGAATGTCCTGAGCATATCCTCCTGTTTTCCAAACACTTTTATTATCTTAAACCCATTCAGTGTCTCTGTGAGGAGTTCAGTAAGAACAGATATCTTTTGCTGAGCCTTTTTCACAGTAGCCTTGAGCCTTTTACCAATCCTCTGTACGCCATAAAGCGCAAGGGGCCCAACGATCATTACCACGAGGGCAAGGTCCCATCTCTTATAAAAGGCAAAACAGGTAAGCACTATTACTGTAGCTCCCTCCACAAAAAGATCCTTCACAGAACGGGCAATAAGGTCCTGAAGCATATTCACATCATTGAGGAACCTGGAGATAATTGAGCCTGAGGCCTCTCTTTTTATAAAGCTCATGGGAAGGCTACTCAGATGCTGATAGAGATTATTCCTCAAATTATTTACTATCTTCATCCCAACAGACTTCATGAGATAGGCCTGACCCGCGATGAAAGTACCCCTCAACACAAAAAGTATCATAATCCCTAAGGGCAGGAGGGTAAGATAGGTAATATTCTTTTTTATAAGGACATCATCTATCACTGGCTTCATGAGCCATGCAAGAGTTCCATTTATACCTGACACACCAAGGCTTAAAAGACCAGCAATTATCACCCTTCCTGAATAGGGCCTAATAAGCCTTATCATCTCCCTTATTACCATCCTGCGAGCTCTCCTGCTATTTCAGCAACTCTCTTAGATGGGGCCTTACCTGAGAATAGTTCTTTCATTCTACTGAGCTCCTCCTTCAGGGAGCCTGTAAATTCAGAATCCTTAATAAATCTCCTCAGATACATAATTATATTATCTGAATTTGCCCTTCCCTGAAGCAACTCTGGAAATAGCTCCTTATTAAGAATTATATTCGGTATAGTGATATACCTCACATCTACCAGGAGCCTTCCCAGTAGATAGGTAAGAGTAGATAGTTTGTAAACCACAATTGTCGGGATACCCAGTAGCCCTGCCTGAAGCACCACTGTGCCTGATGCAGCAATTGCCAGGTTAGATGCCATAAGAGAAACAACTGATGAAGAGCTATTGCTTAAAGAGGTCATAAATGGTGGAAGCACCCTGACTCCCAGCTTAGCCATGTCCTGAAACTCCTGATCAAAAGAATCGCTTAAATTTGGTGCTAATGGCAAAAGAAAATCAGGCCTATCAATTTCCCCTTTTTCTTTAAGCCTCACTACCGTTTCTCTTAACAAAGGAAGAAGCCTTTTTAGTTCTGATGGTCTGCTACCAGGTAAAAGTGTTATAACAGGTCTCAGTGAATCCCTTTCAATGCCCAGAAGTTCCCTTGCCTTAGACCTTAACATTGATGGTTCTGATGTCGCTATCAGCCTTTCAATCTCCTCTATCTCTTCCATAACAGGATGGCCAACAAATTCAGCCCTTGCACCTATCTCTCTGTAAAGAGATTCCTCAAAAGGAAGAATCAGGGCAATATAATCTGATATATCCCTGATCTTAAATCGCCTCTTCTTTCTCCATGCCCAGACCTGAGGGCTTACATAATAGATGACCTTTATGCCCTGTTTCTTTGCTATCTCACCTATCCTTATATTAAAATCAGGGTAATCTAAAAGCACAAGCACCTGTGGTCTCTTTTCTTTTATATAACTTACAACTGCATTGAAATTTGACCTTATGTTCTTTATAGCACCTATTGCCTCAATAAGACCAAAGGCATGACCAGGCCTTCCAAGAATCCTTACACCAGCTTCCTCCATCCTCTCTCCACCAATACCCCATATCTCTACTTCAGGCCATCTTCTGAGGATCTCCTTTGCAAGAAGCGCTCCATAGAGCTCTCCTGAACTTTCTCCTGAAAGGATCAATAATTCCTTTTTTAGCATATCTCCAGAATGGTCTTTGCAATCCTCTCAATAGCAGACTCTTCAAGCTCAGGATAGATTGGCAGTGAGAGGACTTCCTTTGATGCCCTTTCAGCCTCAGGGAAATCACCCTCTTTGTATCCGAGAAAACTCAATGCCTTTTGAAGATGCAATGGCACAGGATAATAAATAACAGAGGATATGCCCCTCTGTCTGAGCACCTTCTGAAGTTCATCCCTCTTTGGAGAGCGGATTGTATATTGATGATAGACATGATAATATCCAGGCCTTTCAACTGGAGGGTTCACTGCACTGTTTTTAAGAAGATTGCTATAAAGATGGGCCTTTTTTCTTCTTAGCTCATTATACTGTCCTATCCTTTTAAATTTTATAAGTAATATTGCAGCCTGTATCTCATCAAGCCTGCTATTGAATCCAATTGTATCATGCACATACTGAGCAGAGGAGCCATGATTTCTCAGGCTCCTTATAGTTGCAGCTACTGTTTCATGATTAGTAATAATCATTCCACCATCTCCATAGGCACCGAGGTTCTTACTCGGATAGAAACTGAAGGCACCGGCTATACCAAAAGAACCAACAGGCCTGCCTTTAATATTTGCGCCAAAGGCCTGAGCACAGTCTTCTATTACTATGAGATTATATCTCCTTGCTATCTCCATGATCCTATCCATATCCGCAGGATGGCCATAAAGAT
>JBKBPW010000063.1:0-9831 GCA_046292975.1 Thermodesulfovibrionales bacterium | reverse complement strand
TCCTCCAGGGGCAATGCTGGGTAGCTATGTCTGGAAGGGATAACCGCTGAAGGCATCTAAGCGGGAAGCCCACCCCGAGATAAGGTCTCCCTGAAGGGTCCTGGAAGACTACCAGGTTGATAGGCTGGAGGTGTAAGCACCGTAAGGTGTTGAGCCGACCAGTACTAATAACCCGTTCGACTTGACCATTAACCATGTTGTCAATTTGATTTTAAAGATTTCTATGATATAATTTAAATAAAGGGGAATAAGATATTCCCCTTTTATCTATTTTTAAGGAGTACACGCTAAGATGAGAGAAAAAGATATATTTGAAGAGATAATAGAAAGAAGCAAAAGACGTGGGGTCATTACCTACGATGAGATAAATGATGCCTTGCCTTCAGAGTACTTTTCTCCTGATGAGATAGAAGACCTTATGGATCTTCTCCATGATATGGGTGTGAAGGTTGTTGATTATGAGACAGCACCTGTAATAAGGGAAGAGGAGGAGATTGAAGAGTATGAGAGGGCGGAGGATCTTGTCCAGGCTTATTTCCATTCCATGGGTGACATAACTATTCTTACAAAGGATGAGGAAACCGAGCTTGCAAAAAAATATGAAGAGGGCAGGGAGATAATAAAAGAGATAATCACAGGTCTTCCCCTTTATAAAAAAATCCTTTCAGAACTTGAAAGAGAGGCTGAAGATGGTGATGATGATATTATAGCTCCTGAGGATCGGCCTGATGAGGCACTTCACAGGGCAAGGCTCAAATTTGA
The DNA here is from genome assembly GCA_046292975.1 of Thermodesulfovibrionales bacterium. Classification (GTDB taxonomy): domain Bacteria; phylum Nitrospirota; class Thermodesulfovibrionia; order Thermodesulfovibrionales; family CALJEL01; genus CALJEL01. The sequence continues at coordinate 9,069 of JBKBPW010000063.1, read as the reverse complement.
AGACCTGATGGAGAAACTTTCTGACATAGACAGAAGGCTCAATAAATATGGCTCACTCAAGGAACTTAAAAAGACCATAAATGAAAAGAAAAAGACTGGAGCAAATGCCTCAAAGCTTGAACAGCTCTCAAAGGAGATTCAGACAGAATACAGGGCGATTGAACAGGAACTTGGAGTTAAGATTGAAGATCTTAAAAATATGTGGGACAGATATGTAAAGGCAAAGGAACTTGCTGAGACTGCAAAGAATGAGCTTATCACAAGAAACCTGAGGCTTGTGGTGAATATTGCTAAGAACTATGTTGGAAGGGGCTTACCACTTCTTGACCTTATTCAGGAAGGCAATATTGGTCTTATGAAGGCTGTTGATAAGTTTAAATATGAGAAGGGTTTCAAGTTCAGTACCTATGCTACATGGTGGATAAGACAGGCAATTACAAGGGCCCTTATTGATCAGACAAAGACTATTCGTGTGCCTGTTCACATGATGGAGTTTTACAACCGTGTTACCAAGGCATCAAGGGAACTGACTCAGGAGCTTGGAAGAGAACCAACTAATGATGAGATTGCAAAGAAGCTTAGTGTCCCTGTGAGAAAGGTGGAGGAGGTATTCAGGGCAATACAGGATCCCATCGGTCTTCAGACCCCTGTTGGTGATGAGGATACAGAGCTTGAGGACTTTATTGGTGATAAAAATAGCCCTTCTCCTTATAATGATGCCGAGAAGAGCGAGCTTTCTGAATATATACAGAGGGTATTGAGGACACTTTCTCCAAAGGAAGAGAAGGTAATAAGGATGAGATTTGGAATAGGTGTGGACAGGGATCATACCCTTGAAGAGGTGGGAAGGTACCTTGCAATAACAAGGGAAAGGGTAAGGCAGATTGAGGCAAAGGCCTTAAGGAAACTAAAACATCCAAGCCGCTTAAGGGTCTTAAAGAACATTACCACTTAATATCTTAAGGAGGCAAAAGGGTCTTTGCCTCCTTTTAATCGAGTTCATAATCATAAAGGGCCTTTTTAAGTGCAGTTGTCAGGGTTATGTAAGTATAAGGTTTTTCCAGAAAGGCTGCTATCTGATCACTTCCGAGAAGCTCTTCTATATGTTCCTTCAGGCCATAGCCAGTTGATATGATAATCTTCTGGTCAGGATTCATCTCCTTGATCTTTTTAAATACATCAATTCCGTTTAATCTTGGAAGTATCAGATCAAGTATGACGAGGTCCAGCTTTCCATTTTCCCTTGTGTAAACCTCAATTGCATCAATACCATCAACTGCCTCAATTACCTCATAGCCAATCTCTTCAAGTGTTTTCTTTGTAAATGACCTTATGGATTTTTCATCCTCAATAATCAGAATCCTTCCCTTAGACATTGATGTCTGAATGAATTCCCCCATTTCTTTCACTCCCTCCTTTAATGCACCCTCCAAAAGAGGCAGGTATATTATAAACCTTGAGCCCCTTTTTGGGCTACTCTCTACAGTAATAAAACCTCCGTGATTCTGAACAACCCCGTAAGCCATTGCAAGACCCATTCCAGTTCCCTTGCCCACCTCCTTTGTAGTAAAAAAGGGCTCAAAGATATGTTTCATTGTCTCTTCATCCATACCTATCCCTGTATCTGTTACGCTCACTGCTGCATATCTTATCGGTCTTGCATCAGGGTGGATGAGTTCGCCAGGTTCGACTGTCTTTTCAAAGGTCTCTATTTTTAGCAAGCCTCCTTCAGGCATTGCATCTCTTGCATTAACGCAAAGATTAAGTATTACGCTTGTGAGCTGGCTTCTGTCTCCTTCCACAAGGAGTCCTCTGCTATCAAGATTGAGCCTTATCTCTATGCTCCTGTCAAAGGTTCTTGAGATGATCTTATAAATATCCTGTATAAGGTCGTTGATATTCATGGTTTCAATTACATATTTTCCCTTTCTTGCAAATTCGAGTAACTGTTTTGTAAGTTCAGCAGCCCTTACGGATGTCTTTTCTATTACATCAAGGGGATTATAAGATGGATGGTCTTTTGGTGTATTCATCTTCAGGAGTGAGGCATATCCAAGTATTGCCTGAAGCATATTGTTGAAGTCATGGGCAATCCCGCCTGCAAGTGTTCCTATCCTTTATATCTCTATATCTTTATTTTCGGGTCTTAAATATCCTTAGAGAAGGTAATTTAACAGACAAGGTTTCGGTAAATGAGCTATTATTTGAGCTATCAAAGGTGTATCTTGTATATTATAATGATGGACAAGAAAGGCTAAGCGAGATTCCTGCAAAGGTGGAACAGCTAATAGAACGACTCAAACTAAAAAACTTATTCCCTAAAATATTGTGAAGTTACGGGTTTAAATTATATCAACAGGTGTGAGGTCTTCTAACCTCTGTGTTAAAATATTACAACCGAGGAGAAGACATGGTTCACGCTGGCCTTGATATTGGTTCTGTAAGCATAAAATTTATGCTCCTTGATGGGTCTTTAAGACCTTTAAAGACCCTCTATCTAAGGCATCATGGAAATCCTTTAGGCCTTGCCATCTACCTATTAAGGGATGCCCTTAATGAATATGGAAATTTTTCTTTATCCCTTACAGGAAGTGGCTGCAGATTTATTTCTGAGCTTCTTAATTTAAGACCTGTCAATGAGGTTATAGCACAGGCAGTTTCCACTAAGAGACTTTATCCATTTATAAAGACAGTAATTGAGATAGGAGGAGAGGACTCAAAACTTATATTTCTTGATGACCATGGTATAAGGGACTTTTCAATGAATTCCCTGTGTGCAGCAGGTACAGGTTCTTTTCTTGAACAGCAGGCAGAGAGACTGAGGCTTACAATTGAGGAGTTCAGTGAAATGGCCAGCCGGTCAAAAAGACCGGCAAAGATAGCAGGTCGCTGCAGTGTCTTTGCAAAGTCTGATATGATTCACCTGCAGCAGATTGCCACTCCCTTAGAAGACATAGTTGCGGGTCTGTGTTTTTCGGTTGCAAGGAATTTCAAAGGAACCATAGCAAGGGGTTCAGACCTCATACCACCTGTTGCCTTTCATGGAGGAGTTTCTCTCAACAGGGGTGTTATAAGGGCATTCAAGGAGGTATTCTGCCTTTCTGAGATATTTATTCCTGAAGAAGTCCTCTTCATGGGTGCAATTGGAGCGGTATTGAAGGACAAAGAGGATGGAATAATTTCTATATTTAATGAATCTATGCTTTCAATTCTTGAAAAAAGGGAATCCCTTAGACATAACTTTAATCATCATAAGCCTCTCTGGTCTTTCAGTAAAGAAGGTGATCTTCCAGACCTTAATACTTACAATCTTTTAGACTCAAAGATAGATGGTTATCTCGGAATAGATATCGGCTCTATAAGCACAAATCTTGCAGTAATTGATGATCAGGGAAGGCTTGTTACAAAGAGATACCTCATGACAGCAGGAAGACCAATTGAGGCAGTAAGGCAGGGCCTCCGTGAGATTTATGAGGAACTTGGCGAGAGGCTTAATATTAAGGCAGTAGGAACAACCGGTTCAGGCAGGTATATGATTGCTGATTATGTTGGAGCAGATATAGTGAAGAATGAGATAACAGCTCAGGCAACTGCTGCCATATTTATTGATCCAGAGGTTGACACTATATTTGAGATTGGTGGTCAGGATTCAAAATACATATCTATAAGAAATGGTATAGTGGTTGACTTTGAGATGAATAAGGCCTGTGCAGCAGGTACAGGTTCATTTCTTGAAGAGCAGGCAGACAAACTCGGCATCTCCATAAAGGATGAGTTCGCAGGTCTTGCCTTCTCTTCTGAAAGGCCCTGCTGTCTTGGTGAGAGGTGCACTGTTTTTATGGAGAATTCAATTGCAGCAAATCTTTCAGCAGGTGTGGATAAGAAAGATATCATCGCAGGTCTTGCCTATTCTATTGTAGAAAACTATATAAACAGGGTTGTGGCTGGCAAACCCATTGGTAACAGGATATTCTTTCAGGGAGGTGTTGCCTTCAACAGGGCAGTTGTTGCTGCCTTTGAGAGTTATCTTGGCAAAAGGATCATTGTCCCTCCTCATCATGATGTTACTGGTGCTATAGGTATGGCGCTGATTGCAAAAGGGCATGCAAAAAAATTTCCTGATTTCAAGACAAGATTTAAGGGTTTTGACCTTTCAAAGAGGTCTTATGAGATAAGCTCCTTTCAATGCAATGGCTGCCCAAATATATGTGAGATAAACAGGGTTAAGATTGAGGCAGAAGAGGGTTATCTCTTTTATGGTGGCAGGTGTGAGAAATATGATGTGAGAAAGGATGAATCAGGAGCTTTTGAGGACTGCCTTTCCTGGAGATTTGAGCTTCTTTATAAAAATAATGTCCCTGAAAGAATGGGGTCTTCAGAAAATCGCCAGATTTTCTGGAGCGGTAGTGAAAAGGATAGCTCAAGACCGGTTATAGGCATACCCTTTATCTTTTTCTTTCACGAGCAATTACCATTATGGCTCAGTTTTTTCAGAAACCTTGGTCTTAATGTAAAGGTATCTCCACCCACGAACCGTTCAATAATAAACCTCGGTGTTGAGGCTGTTAATGCAGATACCTGTTTTCCTGTAAAGGCTGCCCATGGTCATTGCCTGAAACTTTCTGAGGAGGGAGTTGATTTCCTCTTTATACCCTCCTTTAAAAATATAAATCTTCCTTCTGAGGAATATGAGAGAGGACTTGCATGCCCCTATACCCAGACTATCCCTTATACGGTAAGGACATCCCTCAGGGACAGGATACCTGAGGTCTTAAGCCCTGTGATAGATATGCAGAGAGAAGACTATCTTGTTTCTGAACTCTACAGGGTTTTTAAGAGATTTAAGGTTTCAAGGTCTGATATAAGGGAAGGCCTTCGGGATGCTATTAAAAAGCAGTATGAACTTTGTAAGACCCTGAAGTCAAAGGGTCAGGAGGTCCTTCAGAATAAAAGGGATGAAGAAATTATAATTGTAATATTGGGAAGGGCCTATAATGCCTTTGACAGGGGTATGAATCTTGATATTCCAAGAAAACTTTCAAGGCTCGGTATAAAGACAATCTCAATGGATATGCTTCCAATGGATGATATAGCTATAAAAGATAGCTGGCCGAATATGTACTGGAGATCAGGTCAGAGGATACTAAGGGCTGCACATTTCATAAGAGAAACCCCTGGTCTTTATCCCTTATTTATTGGAAACTTCTCCTGTGGCCCTGATTCCTTTATACTGAAATATTTTCAGGAAGAGCTTTCGGGAAAACCCTTTCTCCATTTAGAGATTGATGAGCACAGTGCAGATGCAGGTGCCATCACGAGAGTTGAGGCCTTTATTGACAGTATAATGAGCCAGAAAAGGGGGCAATCACCTTTCAGGAAAACATTTCATATCTATGCGCCAGCCATGCCTAAAAGTCTCAGTAGGACTGTCTTTATTCCAAGGATGTCTGACCATGCCTTTGCCCTGAAGGCAGCCTTTGAGGCTTGCGGAGTGGAAGCTGAGGTCTTGCCAGAGTCTGATCAGGAATCTCTGAGATTAGCTAAGAGATATGTCTCAGGTAAGGAATGTTTTCCCTGTGCTGTTACTACAGGTGATATGCTTAAAAAGGCCTTTTCTCCTGATTTTATTCCAGAAAGGAGTGCCTTTTTCATGCCCTCTGGTACAGGTCCGTGCAGATTCGGACAGTATAATGTATTTCACAGGATGGTCCTTCACAAGATTGGCCTTCAGGATGTCCCTGTCTTTTCTCCTACACAGGATACCCAGTTTTACAGGGAACTCGGTATCATCGGAAAGGATTTTACTGAGAGGGCCTGGACAGGAGTAGTTGCCTATGAGATACTTCTTAAGCTGCTTCACGAGACAAGGCCTTTTGAAAAAAATAATGGAGAGACAGAGGAAATTTATAGGATATATCTTGATAGACTCTATAGAACTCTCAGGGCAGGAAACTCTGGCATAGAGGCTACCCTTCGTGAAATGAAAAGAGATTTTGAAAATATACCAAGGATAAAGGAAATAAAACCCCTCGTGGGAATAATAGGTGAGATATTTGTGAGGTCTCACAGGTTCTCCAATGAAGACCTTGTAAGAAAGATAGAAGCCCTTGGTGGATATGTCTGGCTTGCTCCTGTTGAGGAGTGGATTTATTATGTAAATTATATGGCTCTTAAAAAGGCATGGATAAAGAAGGAAAGGTCTGCAATAATACAGCTCTTTTTAAAGAGGTTCTTTCAAAAGAGGATAGAGCACAGATTACAGAAACCCTTCAGAAATCTCAGGACACTCAGGGAGCCTGATACAAAGGAAGTTCTAAAAGATGCAAGGCCCTATATTCCCGAGACCTTTGAAGGAGAGGCGGTTCTTTCCATCGGCAAGGCAATAGACCTGATAAAAAACGGTGCATCTGGTATAATAAATGCGATGCCCTTTGGCTGTATGCCGGGCACGATTGTTACATCAATAATGAAGTCAGTAAGCAGGGATTTTGGTATTCCCTTTATAAGTATCCCCTATGACGGGACAGAATCAGCAACAAACAATCTTTTACTTGAGGCCTTTATGCAGCAGGTAAAAGAGAGAGAGCAGAAAAAACAGTAAGAGGAGGTGATTCTGTGGGAAGCGTTGTTAAATGGAGAAAGAAAAAGATGTCAAAGCACAAGTACAGAAAACTTAGAAAAAAGATGAGGTCACAAAGGAGAAAATAAGTGAAAGAGGAGATAATATTAAAGGAAAACATAAAACTCCTTGAAAAGGAGATAGAGACCATAACAGAGAGGCTTGAGAAACTTGAAAAGGCTCTGAGTCATCTTAAAGACCTTGATACAGAGATCAGGGCTATAAAACTTTATCTTTCCAAAAAATACCCTGATTTTAAGGAGCATTATCCAGAGATTATAAAAAAGGTTAAGGGGCTTTAAATCGCGTAACCTTTATGCCTAGGAAATCCATATCTTTAATATAATCAAGAAAGGGAACCTTCACAGTGGTTCCCTTACCATTTTTTCTTCCACTGGCATGTATTAAGTAGATATTGTCTTTTTCAACCTTTATAATTCCTATATGACCCACAATCTCTCCAAGGATTCGCTTTTCAGGTTTTTTGACAAAAAAGACGATATCACCACTTTTAAATTTATTTATTATATTTTTTATTTCAGAGGCAGGAATAATTTTTATCAATGCTCTACCTCTTGAACCCTTGATGGAAACTGTCCTTCCAATGACAGAGGTTATCTCCTCTCCAAATTTTTTACTATCAATCATATCCTCTCCATATTGATACCTTTCGTCATAATTAAGAACCTTTCCATCTGGACCTAATATTCCTTTTGTAAAGAACCTCTTTTCAAGGGCAACCTTCATGGCCTCTTCTTCATTTTGTGAGAGGGCAAGCTCCACTGCCCTGAATGTTAGATACATACAGTCAACCTCTTCATCATAGACTATCACCTTTTTTCTTACATAAGCACCAAGGGGATCAGGGTCATAAGGGGTGCCGACAAATCTCTCAGCCATCAGGGCAATACGCTCTCCGACCTCCTGAGCTGAAATTGATAAAGTGAGGATTAGAGTGGAGGTCAGGATTAATATAAGATTTGTGATACCCATAGGAGATTTTAAAAAAATCTTGACTAATTTTACAACCATTGATAAGATTAAAGTTAATAAAGCTGAAGGGATTCAGCTTGAAAGAGATATAATGTTGATAAAGGAGAGGGTTATGAGAGAGATTTTATTGATAATCTTTTTAACTGTAATGCCTGTAGCCGTTGCAGGTGCTCAGAGCCCGGATGAAAAACAGCAATCTCCTCAAGAGGCTGTTCAGGAACCACAGCAGATAGAAGAACAGAAGGGGACTGTAATAGAAACAGAGACAGAGGAGGGTTTCAGGATTTATACAGTACAGAAAGGTGATACACTCTGGGACATTACACACAATATTTTAAAAGAACCATTCCTCTGGCCAAAGGTTTGGGGTGCAAATCCTGATATAAAGAATCCTGACCTTATTTATCCGGGTCAGAGGATAAGGATACCTCTTTCTGTTTTGAGACCTGAACTTGTAAAGAAAGAAGCAGAGATAAAGCCAGAAGAGGTGGAGGCATTGAAGGAAAAAGAGGCTGAGGCAAGGGTGGCACCTGAAGTATCAATAGAAATTACAGAGGAAAAGAAACCTGACTACCTTATTGACAGAAATCTTCTCATGGCAAGTGGATATATATCAAAGATTGTTCCTGATGAAGGTTCAATCATAGGCACACCTCAGGGTAGAACCACTGCTGGAAAGGGCGATTATATTTACATAAAGACAAAGGAGGAGGCAAGGATAGGAGATAAGTTTTATTGTATAAAACCAGCGGCAAAAATAAAACATCCTGATAGTGGTGAGATACTGGGTTATCTTATTGAGATAAACGGGGTAATAGAGGTTATCGGGGAGGAATCAGGCATGACGAAGGCTGAGATTAAGGAGTCCTTTAAAGAGATAAACATTGGTGACAGGATTGATAAATTCTATCTCATTGAGCCTCCTTTAAAAACTGAAGCTCCTGATATCCCTAAACTGAAAGGCACAATAGTTGCTATAAGACATCTTTATACAACAACTGGATCAGTTTACGATATAGTCTATATAGATAGAGGCTCAAGGGATGGGGTGACTCAGGGAAGTCTTATGCACATATTTTCCAGAGAAAAACCTGTTGTTTCCCTCGGAACCCTTCAGGTAATAAATGTGAAAGAGGAGACATCTACTGCTGTGGTAAGAAAGGGGCTCAAAGAGATAGTAGTGGGTGACAGGATAATTAATGAATAAATTACTTTTCAGGCTTTAATAGCTTACAATAGTCCTGTTGAAAGGACCTATTCCTTTTTTTCGCTGCTCCTCCTTACTTCTTGCCATCCCCCAGTTTTTATGTCCTGTTCTAAAATTTTGTAAATTCAATGTTGATTATAGATGATGTCTTCCCTGAGGTGAAAGAAAAATATCGGCACTGTTACTTTCGCCACCAATATCTATCATGACAAAAGGCTTTTGAATACAAAAATTAAGGCTTGTGTGCTAT
>JBKBPW010000062.1:0-9886 GCA_046292975.1 Thermodesulfovibrionales bacterium | reverse complement strand
GAGAGTGCATCAGCCTTCGGCACCTCAGGGAATTCTGACTTCTTTGCCATCAACATTATGGCAACTATTCCAAGTATTGTTATACCCAGGGCAATATTAACAACATTCTTTGGAAGGGCAAGACCTATCATCGCACCTACTATTGCACTTGAAGATGCAATGAGTGCCACTGGTATGGCAAGCCTGAGATCAGCCATCCCCCTTTTGAGAAGCCCTGGGCCTGCAGCAAGGGCACCTGAAAGGGCAACAAGAAGACCTGCTCCTCTAACAAAGTCAAGATTAAAAGGGAAAAAACCACCAATTATTGGAACAAACAGAACTCCACCACCAACACCACCAAGAACTGCCACTATTCCAAGAACAAAGGTAACAATGAAAAGCACCAGTGGCCATACCCACCAGGGTGCTGAGGAACCTGTTTGAGCAGGCTCTGTCATATCAGATGCTATTGCTACGTTGATGATTGAGAGGATAAGAAAGAGAGAGAGCAGTAAGATAAGCAACCCTTTTTTCTTTGCCATTTAATGCCTCCTAAAATATTGCATTTTTCAATAGGCAGTTTAATTTTAAAACGAATTTAATATAACACAGGGGTTGTCAGGTATTGTAAAAAAAATTTTTATAAGTAAATAAGTTTAATTAAAAGGGCTTTTAAATATAAAATTTGTCCACGATAGTTCAGATGGATGAAAGGAATGTTCTGATATGTGTTCTTGATTTCTAAGTGGTCAGGTAAAGCCAGAGTATCGTAATTAAGAGACTTAACAGTGTTACAGGTATTCCAGTTTTTGCATGCTCTTTAAAGGTAATCATTACTCCATAGCTTGAAGCTATCTCAAAGACTATAAGATTGGCTATGCTTCCAATTACAATCAGATTTCCAGCATAGGTGCTTGAGAGGGCAAGGACATACCACTGTTCGTGAACCCCCTGTTCAAGAAACCTTGTAAGAAGCATCGTGGCAGGCACATTGCTTACAAGATTGCTTACAATTGTTGAGATAATGGTAAGGTTATAAAGATTATGAATGCTCAACTCACGGGCCTCAAGAAAGCCGTGTATCCTTTCTGGAAGGTGGATAATCTCAATACCCTGAATTACTATAAAGAGTGCAGAAAAGAGTGTAAGGAGATGCCAGTCTATGTTCTCAAGAATTGATCTTGTTCGCATTGTCCTGCTACAGAGTAAAAGGCCTGCTATAACTACAGCGCTAACTTCTCTCGGAACTGGAGTAAAAAACAGGGCTATCAATGCAAGGAGTGCAATTATTCCTTTTGTGCTCTGGTGTCTGTTAAATGAAGGAGGGGCTTCAGACTGGGGGCTCAAGGTGGAGGATTGAAGAAATATCTTTTTTGAATAGAAAACCTTCAATATAAAATAAGCCCCTATCAGAGAGAAAACCGAAGGGGGCAAGCACCACAGGATAAATGCTCCGAATGGAAGCTTTCCAAGCTGACCTATAAGCATGTTCTGGGGATTTCCAATTATGGTAACTGCTGAACCGATATTCGCTGATATGGCAAGTCCTATAAGATAGGGGACAGGGTTGAGTCCAGCCCTGAGTGTTGCCATGGCAATCACAGGTGTAAAGGCAAAGCAAATAATATCATTTGTAAGCAGTGCAGAGAGTCCTCCAGAGGCAAGCATCATTATGAAAAGGAATCTCCAGGGTCTATCAGTTAGTTCGGCTATCTTCAGGGCAACCCATGTATAAAAACCTCCGAGCCTGAACTGAGATGAAACTACCATTAATGAATAAAGGAGCAATATGGTGGGAAAATCTATTGCCATGATTGCCTCTTCAGTGCTCATCACACCAGAGGCAACCATTGCTATTGCACCGAGTATCGCGATACCTGTTCTGTCAAGGGCGAGGCCAGGTATCTCGCCAAGGGCTATACCTGCATAGGTGATTACAAAGATTATGATTGTAAGGGTATGCAAGCTTCTGAAAAATCAACTCCTTGATGAGGCAAGCCTTTCAAGAAGTTCGATAATCCCTGCAATTATCTGTGCCGGTGCGGGTGGACAGCCCGGGATATAGCAATCAACAGGAATAATCTTGGCAACTCCATCTGTCACTGCATAGCTCCCTCTGTAAATTCCACCGTCAATTGCACAGTCTCCGCAGGCTATCACAAGCCTTGGCTCTGGTGTTGCAAGATAGGTCTTCCTGAGGGCAAGCTCCATCTGTCTTGAAACTGGCCCTGTAACAATAAGGGCATCTGCATGCCTTGGTGAGGCAACAAAGTCAATTCCGAATCTCTGAATATCATAAACAGGATTTGTCAGGGCAGTGCATTCCCATTCGCAGGCATTACATGAACCAGCATCCACCTGACGGATTCTCAATGACCTGCCAAAGATAGCATCTATCTTTTTCTGTAGCGATACAATCCTCGCAGCATATTCGGGGGAGATTTTAAATTCTTCAGGAAAGGGCAAAGATGCTTTTTTCGTTATTAGATTTTTAAAAATAACTCTGAGCATGGCTATAAGGATTGAACCCTTATATTTTTTACCTCATTCATTTGCAAAAAAGATACTTCTGAAATAGTAGCTTTTTCTTTCGCATGTTCGATGGTCATGCTTACAATATTACCTCTTTCGTCAAGATCAATATATAGGTTCTCTGATATCTCCTTTGTTTCCACAACAGGTGCATTTGAAAATTCAATCAACGCTGTATCTGTATCTGAGAAATATCTGATTTTCATTTTTCTTCCTCCTTAAAGTTCCTATCAAAAAAAGCATTATGAACAGTCTCTCCATCTTCTAAAAGAATTACTCTTAAATATCTTCCACACTCTTCTATAAATTTCCATTTCCTTATTCTACCATCAGTCTGAACTTCTGTCTTTACAGGATTTTTAATAGTGTCTAATATCCATTCCTCCTTAATAATTGCTCTATCTTGTCGCTGCTTTATAAAGGAAAAGTATAGTGTGCATTTCATAGAGCCTTTATCCTATCAAAACCGCTCCATTCTTATAATTAATTATATCACATGTCAGTTCCTGAATAACTCAAATTAAAACTCTTATTACAAAGTGGAAAGTCAGGTACTATATTTCCATGCACCGCAAAGGGAACCGCAGGCCAGTTACAGTAAGACGGTGACCTTAATTTGACCCTGTAAGGTCTACCGTCCTTATCTGACATTACCCAGTAGAAAACAGAACCCCTTGGTGTCTCTGTATAACCAAGTGAATATGAAAAGGCCGGAATATCCTTTAGCCCAGCTGATAATTCTCCCTTATAATTGCTCTCAAGGAGTGCATTTATCATGGATATAGAGCATTCAGCCTCATCTGCCCTAACCATCATTCTGGCATAGACATCTCCCTTTGTCATTGTATGAGCCTCAAACTCAAGCCTGTCATAAAGGAGATGGGGATGTGCCTTTCTTATATCATCATTGATACCTGATGCCCTTGCTGCAACTCCTGTTACACCGAGTCTCTGGGCAATATCCTTTGAAAGCCTTCCTGTGTTTTCAAGCCTCTCTATATGGGAGAGATTTCCAAGAAGAAGTCTCATGAGTCCTTTGTATTCCCTTTTAACAGTCTCGATGGTTGAAAGTATATCATCTGCCTCTAAGAATATATCCCTGTTCACACCACCTATTACATTCACTCCCCTCAGATACCTGCTCCCTGTAAGCCTCTGATTAAGCTGCATAAGCCTCTCTTTAATAAGCGCACCCTTTGCATAGCCTACAGCAAGACCTGTCCCTGCGCACATGTTCCCTATATCACCAATATGATTATAAAGCCTTTCAAGCTCAAGAAGCAGTGTCCTTATTGCCTTTGCCTTCTCAGGGATTTCAATACCGGCCATTCTTTCAACTGCCATACAGTAAGCAACTGAATGGGAGAATGATGAAGTCCCTGAGACCCTCTCGGCAAGTCTTATCCCCTCAGAGAAACTCATGGACTCAAAATGTTTTTCTGTTCCTTTATGTGTGTAAAAGAGTCTTGGTTCAAGGAAGAATATGGTCTCACCAACAGCACTGAACCTGAAATGACCTGGCTCTATAATGCCAGCGTGCACTGGTCCAACAGGTATTTCATAAACACCCTCCCCTTTAACCTCCATGAATTGATACGGGGCCTTCTGAATAATACCCTCACCCCATTGCTTCAATTCATTCTCTGTTATTGACCAGTCCTTTCTTAAGGGATAAGAATTCTCAGGGAAGGAATCATGTAGAATAAGTCTTCTCAGGTCAGGATGACCCTGTGGAACTATGCCGAACATATCCCTTATCTCACGCTCATACCAGTGGGCAGCAGGTATCTGTTTTGTTAGAGATGGAAAGGATGGATCATCCGCCTCGACAGGTAAAACAACTATATAAAACTTATCAATGCCAGGAATTGAAAAGACCGTGTATATCCTGAACCTGGCATCAATGCCCCTTTCATCAGTGGCAAACATAAGCCTGAGCATTGCCTGTTTTCTATAACTCATATAGACACATATGTCCTTGAAGTCTTCTCTTTTGACCTCAAGATAAAGTTCGTTGAGATGTTCTTTTGTCCTTACAGATTTTTTAATCACCCACTCCATTTATCTCTCCATTATGCTTATACAGGACCTTATAGCACTGTCTATAAAATCAGGCACCCTTATCCCGAGGACAATAATAAATATAGCCATCAGGAGAAGTATTGCACCTGAGAATAAATCAATCTGGCTATGGAGTGATTCTCCATGGCTTATACCCTCTGTCTTACTTCCAAAGAGCATCCTTCCAAATCCTGAAAGCATTCCATAAAAGATCATCACAGCAAAAATCAAAAAGAGAGAAACCACGAGCCATAATCCCCTATCAACTCCAGCCTTAAGAATCGTGAATTCACTCAGGAATATATTGAATGGTGGTGTGCCTGAAAGACTCAGGGCACCTATAAATGTGAGCACACCAAGAAAGGGCATTGATGAGAGCACCCCTCCTACCCTCTCTATCCTTGTTGAGCCATAATGGGACTGAATCTTGCCTGATGTGAAGAACATGAGTGGCTTTGCAAGGGCATGATTGAGGATATGAAGCAGGGAGCCATAAAGACCTGCAAAACCTCCTATGCCAATACCAAGGGATATTATCCCCATATGCTCAATACTGCTATAGGCAAGAAGCCTTTTATAGTTTTCCTGAACAAGGATAAATATGGTGGAAATACCGATTGAAATAAGACCAAAGAGTATGAGAAGGTTCCCGGTAAAGAGGTTGCCTGTTGATGGTTCAACAATTGAGACAAATCTCAGGATACCATAAAAGGCGGTATTAAGTAGTATGCCTGAAAGCAAGGCACTTATAGGGCTTGGTGCCTCACTGTGGGCATCAGGAAGCCAGTTATGAACAGGTGCAAGACCTGCCTTTGTCCCATAACCCACGAGTATAAATATAAAGGCAAGCTTCATTGTAGAGGGATTAAATTTATGGGCTGTTGCCTTGAGGTCTGTCCATAGAAGCAAGCCATTAGAGCCTGTTACACCTGTTGAGGCATAATAAGTAATAAATGTTCCCAGTAATGCAAAGGTGATCCCCACTGTGCAGAGTATCACATACTTCCATGCAGCCTCTATTGCCATTGGTCTCTTTGTATAACCAAGGCCTATCAGGACAGCAGAAACAATGGTGGTAGCCTCTACAGCTATCCAGAGAAGGGCAAGATTGTTTGAGGCAGTCACGAGGAGCATCGTGAATATAAAGAGGTGAAGGAGGGCATAATATCTCCTCATGCCCTTAAGGTCAATCAATCCAACCTGAAATTCATGGGCTATATACCCTGTGGAATAGGCAGATGAGGCAATACCGAGGAATATTACAAGGGACATTATATAGGCAGAAAGGCTATCCATATAGAGATTTCCATTTAAGATCATTAAAGGAGAGGTGAAGGCTTCCCTTATAAAGGGAAAGGCAACCAGAGAAAGCACAATAGAACCTCCAAGGCTTACATATCCTGAAACCTTAGGGCCCCTGAGGTTATAGCAAATTACTGCTGTTATTAATGGTATCAAAAGTATGTAAATCATAGCTTATCCCTTCAATATCGTGAGTTTATCAAGATCAGCAGATGCAAAGGTCTTCTTTATCTGCACTGCAAATATACCAAGGATTATCACACCCATGAGCATATCAAAAAGCACTCCAAGCTCAATGATAGCTGGCATGCCGAATGTCAAGGAAAAACCTGCGAGGAAAAGACCATTCTCCATAAAAAGCAGTCCCATCACCTGGGTTATAGCCTTTCTCCTTGTGAGCATGATAAAAAGGCCTATTAGTATCACTGCAATTGATATCTGAAGGACATTCTTTGAAAAACCTGTAACAAATATACCTTCCTTCAAAGAGGCATAAACAACAGCAACAAGGATACCTGATATGGCAAGGGACAGAGAGTTGCTTATATAGGGCTCTACATCATGGGTTACCTTCATCTGTCTTATAATTCTCCTGAGGAAAAATTGTATCAGGATACCCTTTCCCAGAAAGGTTAAAGTAGAGGCTATATAGAGATGGGCCTCATTCAGCATAAATGCAACAATGGCTATCAGAAGGCTCAGGAGCCAGGAATTAAGCATATATGCCTTCAGGCAGGACTCAAGCCTCTTGAAGGCATTCACGGCTATTGCTGTAAGGAGTATCCCTACAGAAACAAAATCAATAATTGAAAACGCCTCTATCCAGTTCTTCATATCATCTATAATCCTGCTTATTTTTTAAACATACTTTATTATAATTCACTTCCCCATCATCACATAACTGAGGAGTGAAAGCAGAGCAAGGACAAAGGCACCTCCAAGCAAAGATGGAAGCTGGAAGAACCTCATCTTTGCCCTTGTGGATTCTATAAATGCCATTAAAAGACACATAAAAAATATTTTCAATGCATAAATACCTGATGCAGTTATAAGTGCAAATGGCTCTGTAGTGGTGGCAATACCGACAGGAAAAAATATATCTATTGCAAGTGTAAAAAGGAGCATCTGTTTTATATAATGAGCCCATTCCATCAGGGCGAGGTATCTTCCAGAATATTCAAGAAGCATTCCCTCATGAATCATCGTGAGCTCAAGATGCGTGTCAGGATTGTCAACAGGTATCCTTCCTGTCTCTGCTACTATTGCCACTATGAAGGCAAAAAGGGCAAGGACATGTGATGGAGTATAGATCGCTCCCTGGAGTCCTGTGATTTTTATAAGATTTGTTGAACCTGCAGATATGGCTGCTGTGAATATGGTAAGCATTATCATTGGCTCCACAAGGACTGCAACGGTCATCTCCCTGCTGCTACCCTCACCTCCAAAGGCTGTGCCAGCATCAAGACCTGCAAGGGCAATAAAGAATATCCCGAGCCCGAGGATATATATCAATGCTATTACATCAGCCATCTGAAAAAAGACAAGTCTTGTTGTTATCACAGGCACTATCATGGATGCAACCAGCGTAGAAGAAAAGACCACATAGGGAGCTATCCTGAATATCCAGGAGCTTACATTTGATACAACCATATCTTTCTTGAATAATCTTATCAGGTCATAGTAGGGCTGAAGTATGCTGGGTCCTCTGCGGCCCTGCATATTTGCCTTGAGCTTCTTTATCACTCCGTTAACCAGTGGAGAAAACAGAAGGATTATCAAAAACTGCATATATTCCATTACCAACCCTCTTTATGTCCCGAATATCAGGAGCAATATCAATGTGATCAATATATAACCAAGATAGAGATGAAGGCTTCCTGATTGAAGGAGCCTTAACCTCTGGGCAGCCCTTTTTATAAAAGAAACAGATGGCTCATAGATATAATGTTCAAAAAATGGCACTATCTCTCCGCTGTATTCAATGGATTTTACAAAAAAGGGTTTTACTATATATGAGACCTTGAGTTCCCTTCTTGGAAGGTATATCCTCTTGAAAATAAGCCTTATGGGTTTGGTAAATGCTGTTGCTGTATACTGCATCCTTGGACTGAGAGAAGGAATGCCACAATCCCAGGAATCACCATAGACAATCCTTCTCTTTCCACCGATACTCCTGATAAAAAGCATGGCTGATAGGGCCATAACGAGCATAGCAAAGAGCAATACAAAAGGTGACAGCCCTGCCAGTGATTCATTAACAATAACAAAACCTTTCTCTGTAATCACCCCATAAGAGCCTGTGACCAGAAAGGAGGCTGGAGATATGGTTGTAATGACAGTTCCCGGGAATATTCCAAAGATGAGGCAGAGGACGGCAAGTATAGCCATGCCTGCAATCATGGATGAGGATTGTTCCTTTGCATGCTCTGCATGTCTGCTCCTTGGCATTCCGAGGAATGATATCCCGAAGGCCTTTACAAAGCAGGCTGCTGCCAGTGCACCTGTCAGTGCAAGGGCAGCACCACCAAGAGGAGAGATTATCTTTGAGACGATTGAGGGTGTCCTTGCTCCAAGAAGCAAAGACTGATAGGTCAACCATTCACTCACGAAGCCATTAAAAGGTGGAAGTCCGCATATGGATATAGAGCCAATAAGGAAGAAAAGACCTGTATAGGGCATCTTCTTAAGAAGACCGCCCATCTCTTCCATATTTTTTGTATGCATGGCATGCATAACAGAGCCTGCACCAAGAAAAAGCAGTCCCTTAAAAAGTGCATGATTCAATACATGATAAAGCCCGGCAATGAATCCTATAGCTGCAAGATTATAAAGCCCGTGCGTTTTAAATATCATTGATGCACCAATCCCCAGAAGAATAATCCCTATATTTTCAACGCTGTGATAGGCAAGGAGCCTCTTGAGGTCATGCTCCATAAGGGCATACATAACACCAAGGACAGATGAGACAGCACCTATAATCAAGATAGTTATACCCCACCACTCAGGCCCTCCTCCCAGAATATCAATGACTATTCTGATGAAACCATAGATACCTGTCTTTATCATCACACCTGACATGAGGGAAGATATATTTGACGGTGCTGCTGGATGCGCCCTCGGTAGCCATGTATGAAGGGGTATTATGCCTGCCTTTGTTCCAAAACCTACTATGGAAAAAAGGAATACAATATCCTTCACAGGCTGGTCAATTGCCTTTGAAAGGAGCTTCATGTCAGAAAAATTCATAGATCCTGTCTGACTGTAGAGTATCAAAAAAATGATTATTATAAAGGCAGTACCTATATGAGTCATCACTGCATAAATTAGCCCTGCCTTAGATGAGGCCTCTGTCCTGTCGAAGGTAACAAGGAAATAGGAGACTATGGACATGGTCTCCCAGAGGACAAGGAATGTAATAATATTCTGGGATAATACCACTCCATACATGCTCAGGACAAAGAGATTGAAGAGAAGACCCATTAAACTCCTGTTATTCATATCCTTTGTATAACCAATTGAATAGACAGATACCGACAGGACTAACAGGGATATCACAAGGATAAAAAATCCGGATATGGCATCTCCACCAAAGGAAAATTCATAGATAGAACTTAATGGTATGGAGCGGAAAGATACAGGCCCTGCAATAAGTAAATAAAGGCTGAATATTGCAAGGCTTAAGGAGCCCAGACTGCTCAGGATATAAACAAAAGTATTTAGCCTCTTTAATAAGGAAATTAAAGAGGCTAAAAAGAAAAAAACAATCCCTGTATATAAAAATAGTTCAGAAATCATTTTTAAAAATTTTAAAACTTATGGAACTTTAAAATCAACTACTTTATTATTCGAAAACTGCCGATAGAGATAGGGAGTATGCCGAAAGGCTTGAGGTACCAGTTCATAGGGTCTTACAGCGTAAGGGTTAGTAGGGGCAATTCATGAATTGCCCCTACTTTACCCCCACGGGCCCCCGACATATTGTAAGGTTTAATAACCCTTTGACATCGGGGGT
>JBKBPW010000061.1:0-10519 GCA_046292975.1 Thermodesulfovibrionales bacterium | reverse complement strand
TCTATCGGCAAATTTCGGTTAAGGGTGTTGAATTTTACACCGAGAAGATTTATTCTATTACATGGAACAGAAGAGGCTTATTGAGGAAGCAGAAAAATATTTAATGAACACCTACAGGAGATACCCCGTTGTCCTTAGAAAGGGCTCTGGTGTAAAGGTCTACGGGATTGATGGAAAAGAATACCTTGACTTTGTTGGAGGGATAGCAGTAAACATACTTGGACATTGCCCGAGAAAGGTGGTAATAGCAGTACAGAAACAGGTCCAGAGATTGATTCATGTTTCTAATCTTTATCACATAGAGCCACAGATAAAACTTGCAAAACTTCTTGTTGAAAATAGCTTTGCTGATAGGGTCTTTTTTTGTAATTCCGGTGCAGAGGCTAATGAAGGAGCAATAAAGCTTGCGAGAAAATTTGCAAAGGAATTCCTTTCACCTGACAGATATGAGATTATCACATGCCATGGCTCTTTTCATGGAAGGACCTACGGAGCACTTACAGCAACTGCTCAGGAAAAATTTCATAATGGCTTTGGCCCACTGCTGCCTGGTTTTAAGTATGTCCCCTTTAATGATATAGAGGGTCTCAGAAAGGCAATAGATAAAAATACCTGTGCAGTAATGATTGAACCAGTTCAGGGAGAAGGTGGAGTTAAAATACCTGATGAGGGGTATCTAAAAGCGGTAAGAAGTCTCTGCGATGACAATGGTATCCTCCTTATACTTGATGAAGTCCAGACAGGTATGGGAAGGACTGGCAGGCTCTTCTGTTATGAACATTATGGTATAAGGCCTGATATAATGACCCTTGCAAAAGGTCTCGGTGCAGGTATCCCGATTGGAGCTATCCTTGCCACAGAAGATGTATCAAGGGCATTTACACCTGGAACCCATGCCTCTACTTTTGGAGGGAATCCTGTTGCCTGTGCTGCAGCAATAGCAACCATTGAGACCCTGCTTGAAGATGACTTTATTCTTGACAATGTTAGAAGAATGGGAAGCTATTTCCTTGAGAGACTCCATAGTTTAAAGAAAGATTTTCCTGATATAATACTTTCTGTGAGGGGAATGGGTCTTCTTACAGGTATGGAATTACTGAAGGATTGCACTGACATTGTACAGGAATGTCTTAAGAGGGGTTTACTCATAAATTGCACAGCAGGCAATGTCCTCAGATTTACTCCACCCCTAACAGTTGAAAAAAAACACATAGATGTATGTATAGATATACTTGAGGAGGTCTTTTCGGAACTGAAATGAAAAGGGATTTTTTAAGGGTTCTTGACCTCACAGAAAATGAGGTCTCAGGGATACTCATAAGGGCATCTGAACTTAAATCAGGTGTTGACAAAATGAAATGCCCTCTGATCGGTAAATCAATCGGACTTCTTTTTGAAAAACCATCTACAAGGACAAGGGTATCCTTTGATATAGGTATCTATCAGATGGGAGGCCATCCAGTTTATATGACACCTCAGGAATTACAACTCGGTCGTGGTGAAACTATAGAGGATACTGCAAGGACGCTTTCAAGATATCTTGATGCCATTGTTATAAGAACATTCAGTCACGAAAAGCTCATAAGATTCAGTGATGCCTCCTCCATACCTGTTATTAATGGACTGAGTGACCTTCATCATCCCTGTCAGGCACTTGCAGACCTGATGACTATAATGGAAAAAAAGGGGAAACTAAAAGGCCTGAAAATTGCCTATATCGGAGATGGAAACAATGTAGCAAACTCCCTCATAGAGGCAGCAGCCATTACAGGAATGAATATAACCATTGCATGCCCTGAAGGTTATGAGCCTGATGGAGAGGTACTGGAAAAGGCAAGGGAGATCTCAAGCTCAGAGATAGTGATTGTAAGGGATCCAAAAGAGGCTGCTGGAATGGCCCATGTGGTATATACAGATGTGTGGGTAAGCATGGGTCAGGAAAAAGAGGCCGAGGAAAAGAAGAAACATTTTAAAGGCTATCAGATAAATAGCTCCCTTCTTCAATGTGCACGACCTGATGCAATAGTCATGCACTGCCTTCCTGCTCACAGGGGTGAAGAGATAACTGACGAAGTTATTGATGGAGCACAGAGTGTTGTTTTTGACCAAGCAGAAAACAGACTCCATGTTCAAAAGGCACTTTTAGAATTTTTACTTCAGAAGAAAGATTAATGGCTGGTATTCTTTCTGTCATACCTCTTGGAGGCCTCGAAGAAATAGGGCTCAATATGACTGTATTTCAGTATGATTCCCAGATCATAATTGTGGATGCTGGTTTAATGTTTCCAGAAGAGGATATGCTCGGAGTGGACTTTGTGATACCAGACTTTTCCTATGTTACGGAGAATAAAGATAAACTTCTTGGCATCATTATAACCCATGGACATGAAGACCACACAGGTGCCTTACCTTTCCTTTTAAGGGAAGTACAGGTACCGGTCTATGCAACACCCCTCACAGCCGGGCTAATAAAAGAAAAACTCAGAGAGGGTGGTATAAAGGCAGATATTATCACAGTAAGACCAAGGCAGAAGGTTCAACTGGGTGTATTTGATATTGAATTCATAAGGGTCACCCACAGCATAGTAGATGGAGTTGGTCTTGGAATTAACACACCACTTGGAAGAATTATTCATACAGGAGACTTTAAGCTTGATCCAACACCTGTTGATGGAGAGTTGATGGATCTACACAAATTCACAGAATACGGAGAAAAGGGCACACTCCTCATGCTCTCTGACAGCACAAATGCAGAAAAGGGAGGCTTCACCTTTTCCGAAAAAGAGGTAAGGAGGGTCTTTGAGGATATATTTGCAAAGACAAAGGGAAGGATAATAATAGCTACCTTTGCATCAAACATACACAGGATTCAACAGGCAATAGATGTGGCAGTAATGTTCGGAAGAAAGGTTTTTCTCTGCGGTAAGAGCATTGTCTCCAATGCCCAGATAGCACTGGAACTCGGCTATCTCAAGATTCCTGAAAAGACATGGCTCAGGATTGATGAGCTCCAGAGATTGAGTGATGATAAGGTGGTGATAATAACAACAGGAAGCCAGGGTGAACCCATGAGTGTACTTTCAAAGATTGCCACAGATGAACACAAACATATAAAGATAAAAAAGGGAGATACAGTAATACTATCGGCAAAGATGATACCGGGCAATGAACGCTCCATAGGAAGGATAATAAATCATCTCTCTAAAAGGGGAGCAGAGGTCATATACGAGAAGGTCTCAGAGGTTCATGTATCAGGTCATGCCTCAAAGGAGGAACTGAAACTTCTTCTGAATCTCATAAGGCCAAGATATTTTGTGCCCATTCATGGAGAATTCAGACACCTTATGTATCATGCAAAACTTGCAGAAAAGGTAGGGATACCTGAAGAAAATATCTTTATACTTGAAAATGGTGAGGTCCTTGAGATTGATGAATCTGGCATAGCAAGAAAGAATGGAAGGGTGAATGCAGGAAGGATATTCATTGATGGAAAACTTATGGGTGATGTGGAGTCCATGGTATTAAGAGACAGAATGAGACTTGCCCATGATGGAATAGTTATAGTGCTTCTCGCAATAGAGAAGGCTTCAGGAAGGATTGTAACGGGTCCTGAGATTTTATCGAGGGGATTTATCTTTGAGGACAGTTCCTATGATGTGATTAATAATGTAAGAGAGGTTGTTACCACCTCCATAGAGTCTATGGAACATGATCTCCTTGCTGATACTGCCCTCCTTCAAACAAGGATAAGAGATACATTAAAAAAATACCTGAGGGATAAGATGGGTAGACGTCCACTCATAATGCCTGTGTTGTTGGAGATATAAAATGCCCATAATTACAGAGCAGTAGAGCAGCAAGTGGTCCCCCAAAATAGTTAGATTTTTTGTGGTACAAGGCCCATTCACCTATTCATCCGTCATTAAGCCTTCAGCCTAATTTCTTCAGCCTTCAGCCTATTCTATCTTCGGATAATCCGGCCGGCTGGAACTGCAATCAGGGCAGTTTGTGATAAAATAATTTATGGAAGAGACAGGGCTTGTTATAAAGATTGAGGGTAATAAGGCCTTTGTGGCTGTGGAGAAAAAATCTGTCTGTGAGGGTTGTCCTGCCAGTAGCCTTTGTAAGCCAGGTGATGAAGGCTCTATAATTGAGGCAATAAATGAGGCTGGTGCAAAGATTGGTGACAGGGTCAGCGTATCCTTAAAGGCCTTCTCTTACCTGAAAGGCTCAATCATTGTATATGGAATACCCACCATTTGCCTGATAGCAGGTGCAATTATAGGGAAAGAGCTTCTCAAAAATCTCATCGCACTTGACCCTGACCTCCTGAGTGCTATAGGAGGTCTTGGAGCATTTGGGATTTCTTTTCTTATTGTAAAGCTGCTTTCCAAAAAGATGGAAAAGAAAAAAGAATATATCCCTGTGGTAGAGAGGATTCTCTCCTGATTGGGAGATTGGTGAATCGGTGAAGTGGTGAAGAGGCCCATTCACTTAGTGCGACAGTGCGACCGTCTACAAGGAATGTTTAAACTTCCATGAATACTGTCGCTCAGTCGCACTATTGCTTTATTTTGCATAGGGCCTTTACAATGCGACGATTTTTTATTTATTATGTAACAATTTAAGGATAGGATTTTTCTTTACTATACTATCAAATTTTATAATATCAACAGGAGGAGAGCATGCCAGTCTATGATGTAGAAAAACTTAGGAACATTGCAATTATTGCCCATGGAGGTGCTGGAAAGACATCCCTTACAGAGGCAATCCTGTTCAATGCTGGTGCCATTGATAGACTGGGCTCAGTTGAAAGTGGAAACACCACCACAGACTATGAGCCTGAAGAGATAGCCAGAAAGATATCGCTGAGTTCAAGCCTTGCCTATTGCGAATACAATGGTCACAAATTAAATATTATAGATACACCTGGTTTTATAAATTTCCTTGAAGACACCAGAGGATGCCTCAGGGTCTGTGATGGTGCTGTCCTTATAGTAAGTGCCCTTTCTGGTGTAAAGGCAGAGACTGAAAAGATATGGAAATATGCCTGTGAATTTGAGATTCCAAGGATTGTCTTTATAAATAAAATGGACAAAGAGAATGCAAACTTTTACAGGGCTATAGGAGAACTTGAAAAGTCCTTTGATACAGAGGCAATACCACTTAACCTTCCCATCGGAGAAGGGCCTAACTTTAAGGGCCTTGTTGACCTTATAAAGCTCAAGGCCTATGTATACGAAAACTCAAAACCTCTTGAGTCGCCCCTTCCATCCATGCCTGAGATAGAGGTTTACAGGAAAAAGCTCGTTGAGAAGATTGCAGAGGCAAATGATACATTACTTGAAAAATATCTTGAAAAAGGAGACCTCTCTGAAGGAGAACTCCTTAATGGAATCAGAGAGGGGTCTTTAACAAGAAGATTTATACCTGTCATATGCGGTTCCGCAGTAAAGAACATCGGTGTCAGGGAACTCATGGATGCAGTCCTTCTCTGTCTGCCCTCCCCTGTGGATATGGCAAGGATAGTGCCGATAAAAGGAAAGTCTCCAAAGGATGGTAAAGAGATTTTAAAAAAGGCCTCACCAGAGGAATCTCTTTCTGCCTATGTCTTTAAGACCGTATCAGACCCCTATGCAGGGAAGCTAACCTTCTTCAGGGTTTACTCAGGTCAATTAAAGGCAGATTCCACAGTCCTTAACTCAGTAACAAATACAAAGGAAAGGGTTGGTCAGGTCTTTTATGTTATCGGCAAAAAACAGATTCCTGCAGGCGTGATAGGTGCTGGTGACATGGGTGTTACAGCAAAACTTAAGGACACTACCACAGGAGATACCTTATCAGATGAGTCCTCACCGATTATATTTGAGAAGGTGAAGTTTGCTGAGCCAATACTCTCATATGCAATTGCACCAAAGTCCAAAGGTGATGAAGAAAAGGTGAGTGCAGGGCTTCAAAAGATACTCGAGGAAGATCCCACATTGAAATTCCACAGAGATGATGAGACAAAGGAGATGATAATATCGGGAATGGGACAGGTTCACATAGAAGTGACCCTTGAGAAGCTTAAAAGAAAATATGGCGTAGAGGTCACACTTAAAACTCCCAAAATACCCTACAGGGAAACTATAAAGACCTCAGCAAAGGCACAGGGAAAGTATAAAAAACAGTCAGGAGGTAGAGGTCAGTACGGTGATTGCTGGCTTCAGCTTGAGCCCCTTGCAAGAAACGGTGGTTATGAATTTGTTGATAAGATTGTCGGCGGAGTAATCCCAAGGCAATATATTCCTGCTGTTGAAAAGGGTGTTATAGAGGCAATGCACGAAGGTGTGCTTGCTGGTTATCCAATGGTTGATATAAAAGTTACCCTTTATGATGGTTCCTATCACTCGGTTGATTCCTCAGAACTTGCCTTCAAGATTGCTGGAAGCCTTGCCTTCAAAAAGGCAGCTCAGGAGGCAAGGCCAGTTCTCCTTGAGCCCATAATGAAGGTGGAGGTTATAGTGCCTGATGACACCCTTGGTGCTGTCATAGGTGACCTGAATTCAAGAAGAGGAAAGGTTCAGGGAGTGGAACCACAGGCAGGAGGAAACCAGAAGATACTTGCCCTTGTACCGATGGCTGAGATGCTTACCTATGCAAACCAGCTTCAGAGCATAACCTCTGCAAGAGGTCTCTATTCAATGGAATTCTCACATTATGATGAGGTTCCAACTCATATTGCCCAGAAGATAATCCAGGAAAGACAGGCTGCGAAAAAAGCTGAAAATGAATAAAAGGACTGTTTTAATATTAATTGTGCTTATAGTATCAGGAGCAACCTCCAATGGTCAGGAAGCGACTCCATCTATGCCGCCACCAACTCCGCTCTTCCAGCCTCCTGTTATAGAGAATCCCCTCCCGGGGGATACCAGACCTGAAAACTTTGAACTTAGATTTGAAGACAATAAAGTATATCTCAAGGCTGATGGAGCAAATCTCAAAGAAGTACTTACCAGACTGGCACAAAAGGCAGGCTTTGATATCTCAATGAGTTCATCGCCAACCAAAATATCAACTCTTATTGAAGGACTTTCTCTTGAGGATACCATCCACAGGATAATGAATATAGTCCAGGAAAGGAATTACAACATCTATTATGATGAAAAGGGTGGTATCAATAAGCTTGAGGTCCTTTCTTCAGCAGAAACCCCTCCAGCCACGCCAAGACAGATTCCCCAGAGACCCGTTACACCTAGACCAAGGATACCAAGGGTACCACAAGCTCCTCAAACTGGTCCTGTGCCTGATGAGATTCAACAACCAGCACAGATAATCCCTCAAGACGATGAAGACCTACAATAAAAATGATTGCCTATCTTGATTGTTTCTCCGGCATAAGTGGAGACATGTTTCTTGGCGCCCTTATTGATGCTGGAGTCCCTCCAGAAGAGCTTGTGAAGGGACTTCCCTTTTCTGTTGAAATAAAGGTTAAAAAAACGAAAAGATCTGGTATTAAAGCTACAGGTATTGAATTATCCTTTGACGATAAAAAAATTCATTCTTTAAAGGATTTCAGGACACTGATACTTCAATCAGAAAACTCAGAAGATATAAGACTTAAGGCATTAGAAATAATAGAGAGTCTTTTTGAGGCAGAGGCAAGGATTCATGGCGTCAAGCCAGAGGATGTCCATCTTCATGAACTGGGCTCACTGGATACCATTATAGATATCCTCGGAAGTCTCAGAGGGCTTAAAATACTTGGTATTAAGAAGCTCTATGCATCTCAGGTGAATACAGGAAGGGGGTTTATCAAAACAACCGAGGGGATACTCCCTGTGCCTGCTCCAGCAACACTTGAGCTTCTTAAAGGTTTTACCCTTATATCTTCAGGCCCAGAGGCTGAACTTATAACTCCTACTGGTGCCGGCCTCCTGAAAGGTCTTGCGATCCCATCACAGATGCCTGCATTAAAACTAAGCAAAATAGGTTATGGTGCTGGTTCAAGAGACATTGGAGACTGGCCAAATGTATTGAGGCTTATTATAGGAGAGCCTGAAGACTCAAATACTGAATCATTCCTTATCATAGAGACAAATATAGATGACATGAATCCCCAGGTATATGAATATCTGATTGATCTACTCTTTGAAAAAGGGGCCCTTGATGTATATATTGAAAATATAATAATGAAGAAATCCAGACCAGCTCAAAAATTATCTGTACTATGTAAAGAGGAATCATTAAAATCCCTATCTCAGATAATTTTAAAGGAGACCACAACACTGGGCATAAGATATTACAGAGTAGGAAGGCTGAGTCTTCCAAGAAGGATAGAGGATTTCTCATCAAGCCTCGGTAATGTGAGGATAAAGATTGCTGAATGGGATGATATAAAGAAGATAATGCCTGAATATGAAGACATAAAGAATATTGCAAAGGCAAAGGGGCTATCCATTCAGGAGGTCATGGAGATGATTAAGAGAGAGATAACTAATACATAACCTGCTCTTCAACTTTTATATGTTCCTGTCTGAGACCACCTATAACCACTGTTATCAAAGCATCTTTCTTTACAAGGCCTTTATTATTAGAAAAAATAATATAAGAAGCAGGTATATTTCTGTTACCAACTATGAGTCTTGGAGGTCTCTCAATTAAAAAAATTTCTCCTGTTGACTCATCAACTATATATGTTTCTTTTGGATTCAATGGCCTTGTTTTCAGATCACCATATATCCTGTACCTTATCTCTATGAGCCTGCCATTGGCAACAAGCATTGCCCTTGTTATCTCCAACCTCAGTTCCTGCACTGGCATTTCTTGTAGTTTTAGAGACTGACCTGTGCAGGAATATATAAAAACAGAAAATAATGTGAAGAAAATCATCCCTGCACGGCGATAAAACCTTTGCGGGATTTTTAATAAAAAAGGCAGGTCTGATGAAAGGGCCCTTAATCTGGAGTAGTTCAGAGAAAGACGATACAGGGTTCCCCAAAATGGCTGAAAAATCTGTAACCTGAATACTGTTTTTATCTCCTGCAACAATGCACTCTTGTTCATCTGTCTCATTCATTATTGCCCTGTCAGGTACAGCCTCTGTATTGACCTGGCAAGACCGGTTTTAGTGTTAATATCAATAAGCACAGCAGAAAAAACTGTCCTTCCTTTAGCAACCTCAAATTTCTTCGGCATCTGATAGAGAAACCTTTCTATAATTTGCGGCACCTCTATACCTATGATAGACTCAAGAGGTCCTGTCATGCCCACATCAGTGATGTAGGCGGTACCCTTTGGAAGTAATCTTTCATCTGCTGTCTGTACATGTGTGTGTGTCCCGATAAGTGCACTCACCTTACCATCAAGATAAT
Source organism: Thermodesulfovibrionales bacterium (assembly GCA_046292975.1). GTDB lineage: Bacteria > Nitrospirota > Thermodesulfovibrionia > Thermodesulfovibrionales > CALJEL01 > CALJEL01. The sequence goes on along the minus strand of JBKBPW010000061.1, from coordinate 1,166 downwards.
ATCCCAGTGCCATCTTCTCTGAAGTTGCCTCTGCATGGAAATCAACTATTATTATCTTTGTTTCCTTTGAAATCCTCTCAACCTCAGAAAGCCCTGTCCTGAAAGGACAATCAACAGGTGTCATAAAGACCCTTCCCGCAAGATTAATAATCCCTATCTTCAAACCATTAAAGGCATAAATAATGCTTCCCTGACCGGGCACCCCGGGAGGATAATTGAAGGGCCTCAATATATTGGGCTCCTTTGCAATATAGGGGATATCCTCCTTCTTATCCCAGACATGATTGCCAGTGGTTATAAGATTTATTTTTAATTGAAAGAGTTCCCTCGCAACCTTCTCCGTTATACCAAAACCACCTGCTGCATTCTCACCATTGGCAATAATAAAATCGATCTTCAATTTTTCAATTAAACCTGGCAGGAGGGCCCTCACAACAGACCTGCCAGGTTTCCCGACTATGTCTCCTATAAAAAGGACCCTCAGATTATCTTGCATAATCTACATACCTCGTCTCCCTTATCACTGTCACCTTTATCTGGCCCGGATAAGACATCTGGGATTCTATTTTTCTGGAAAGGTCTCTGGCGATCATGGCACACTCTTCATCAGAGAGTTCTTCAGGTTTAACAATAATCCTTATCTCTCTTCCAGCCTGCATAGCATAACAGGCCTGAACTCCCTTGAATGACATTGCCATTTCCTCAAGCTGTTTTAATCTTTTAAGATAATTCTCTATGCTCTCCCTTCTCACCCCGGGTCTTGCTGCTGAAAGGGCATCTGCTGCTGCTACAAGTGCTGCCTCAACAGTCTCTGGCTCTCCATCTCCATGATGGACAAGTATGGCATTAATAATCGCCTGAGCCTCTCCGTATTTCCTTGCAAGGTTTGCACCTATCTCCTGATGCGGGCCATCCACCTCATGGTCAACAGCCTTACCTATGTCATGAAGAAGTCCTGCCCTTTTTGCAAATTTGGGATCCACTCCCAGTTCATAGGCCATCATTGATGCAAGATGGGCAACCTCAAGGGAATGCTGAAGGACATTCTGGCCATAGGATGTCCTGTATTTGAGCCTTCCTATAATCTTTATAAGATCAGGATGTATTCCACTAAGACCGAGTTCGAACACAGCCCTTTCCCCTTCTTCTTTTATAACAGCCTCAAC
>JBKBPW010000060.1:0-10661 GCA_046292975.1 Thermodesulfovibrionales bacterium | reverse complement strand
TTTATAAAGCCTTCCCATCAACCTCGCAAGCCTTTCTGCCTGCAAGGGCTCAAAGGCTTCTTTGAGTTCATTCATAAATTCAAGGGTGTCTATCATAAAAATATTATAGCATAATAATTATGCCTTATCTTTAAAATAGGCTGAAAAATAGGGTTTTATCTCTTCAATGGTGTCTTCTATCATTAATGGGATAAGATTTGCAAAACAGTCAAGGTTGACAATGGCATTGAGATTTGCATCCTTTTCTGAGGCTGCCCTGAGCCTCTCAGCGAAGTCCCTGTTTACAGAACTCACATCCCTGTAAATTTTTTTCAGTCCTTCAAAGTCAAAATCAGGCCTGCCACCATTCTTCCAGACAATATACCTTGCCATGAGATACATACTCATCATTCTGAAGGCAGTCTCTGTTATTGAGGCAAAGGGAAGATGAAACCTGACCATTGGCTTAAGGTATTCAAGCACAGGACAGCCACCTGTAGCCATTATAATGCCAGCGAGGGAACTCAGTGCCTGTTGAATTGTGGTTGAGGCAAGATAAGACCTTTCTTCTACCTTCACCAGCACATCAACCTCTTCATGAGAAAAGATGTCTTTGAAATCCATTGCTATGTCTGCAATATTTACAGCAACTGGACAGTATTTTTGGTTTTGTTCAAGATTGCAGACAGAACATTTTTTATAATCAAGCCTTGTCCATTCAAGAGGATGACTTTTGGTCTTTTGAATAATATTGAGTGTTTTGGGGTCAAGATTGAGTTCAAAGAACTTCGCAGGTTTTTCCTTAAATTTAAAGATATAAGTTATTTTAAAGAAATCAGTCATAGGTTATGATAAAGGATATATTGCCCGGGAAGTCAAGGTAAAATTCACATAGGTGGCTATGTCCTTTACCCTGTGATATAATGATATTAGATCAGGTTTAAAGAAAATTCCTATAGCGGGAGGTGGCTTATGCTGAGCAGGAAAGAATTAAAAGAGATGGCAGAACTTGATGGAAAGGGTTATTTTGTAAGCCTTTATCTGAATGTAGACCCCCTTTTTAATAGGGGTGGAGACTATATAGTTCATTTTAAGAATATGCTTAAAAGCACATCTGATAATTTGGACAGGGAAATTTATAAGAAAGTAAAAGATTCAATGTCAAGGGTAGAAAATTATGTTCTGACCAGTAAGAGGCTTTTTAAGAAGGGGCTGGCGGTTCTTACTGGAGAGGACAATTCTTTCTGGAAGGTCTATCATCTTAATGTCCCTGTCAAGAATGAGCTTATTATAGATAGGTTCCCCTATACAAAACCTTTGATGGATCTCCTTGATAATTATCAGAGATACTGTGTTCTTATTGTTGGTAAGGACTCAGCAAGGATATTTGTGGTTCATCTGGGTGAAATAGTGGAATATGGTGAGGTCCACACAGAGGGTGTGCCAGGAAAACATAAAAAGGGCGGATGGTTTGCCCTTTCACAGAACCATTATGAGAGGCATATAGATTATCATGTAGGTCTTCATCTCAAGGATGTTGTTAGTGAACTTGATTCATTTATAAGTGGTGAGTATATAGGGAGACTGATTATTGGTGGTTCTCAGGAGTCTATCTCAATGGTTAAAGATATGCTGCCAAAAGAAGTGTTAAATAAGGTTATCGGTACAGTAAAGATAGAGATGTTTGCAAAACCAGATGAGGTATTAAGGAAGGTTGCCCCAGTGGTAAAGGAATTTGAGAGGAAAAAAGAAAGGGAGGATGTCCGGTCCCTTATTGAGACAGCCCTTAAAGGAGGTCCGGCAGTAATAGGGCTTGATGATGTCCTCAAGGCCCTTCAGGACAGGAGGGTGATGAAACTTATTGTTTCAAAGGATTTTGAAAATGGAGGTTATCACTGTAAGGGATGTGGTTTTCTCACTACCCAGAAGATAGATGATTGCCCTTATTGCAAGGGAAAGATTGAATCTGTGGGACATATAGTTGGCATAGCTGGTGAGAAGGCTATTGAGCAAGGTGCCCTTGTGGAGGTCCTTTCAGAGCCATCTGAGGACTTAAAGAGATATGGTTCCATAGGAGCCTTTTTGAGATATTAGAGTTCTGAAATTTGAAGAAGTATCAATTTGTCGAAGAGTGATACCATTGGTATCTTATTATTAAATTTAGGAGAGGTTATAATGAAAAAGCAGAAGGCACTTCCAAAACAGTATTTAAAACTCAGGAAGAGATATGGCGGTGTAATTGATAGTCTTGATAATCTTTCAAAGACTGTTAAGGAGGCAGGACCAATTGATGAAAAAACAGCTCATCTAATTCAGCTTGCTGCAGGAGCTGCCATAAAGTCAGAAGGTGCTGTCCACAGCCATGCAAGGAGGGCACTCGAGGCGGGTGCAAAACCAGAGGAGATAAGGCATGCCCTTTTGTTATTAATCAGCACAATAGGCTTTCCAAATGTCTCGGCAGCCCTGAGCTGGGTGGATGATATCCTTGAGAAATGAAAAAGATCTGGAGAAGGAAATTTAATTCCTTTAAAGAGGCAAGAGGGAAAACTTAACTGTAAATTGCCGATAGAAAAAGGGCAGGTTGCCTCAATGCCTTTACAATGCGACAATTTTTATTTATCCTGTAAAAGAAGGTTTTCACCCAAAAGGTGAGCTTAGTAAGGTATAGTAAGCTTATTAATAGCATTACATTAAGGTGTCGCAGGTAAAGCCATTTCGGCAGCCTGCCCTTTTATTTAAGGTTTGTTGTAGATATTCTATCGGCAATTTCCAGACTTAACTGTAAATTGCCGATAGAAAGATGCAATAATGGGTGAATTGGTGAAGGGGTGAATGGGTGAATAGGTGAATAGGCTGAAGGCTGACAGTTTGAACAGTTTAAACAGCTTTAAGCGGTCCTATCGCCTTAAGCGTAAAGCCTGTAGCCTATCATCTAAGGCCTTTCAGCATACCCCCTATCTCTATCGATAAATTTCGGACTTAATACTATTTATTTCAATATCGTCCTGAAGAGAGGTTAGAGACTGTAGTAGAGTATCTAAATAAGCTCAAGGGTTATGAAAAAAGTTATTTGAGCTGTCTCTGCTTTATGAGCATGTAGATCACAGGATATATTATCAGTTCAAGAATAGTTGATGTTATTACACCTCCTATCATGGGTGCTGCTATCCTTTTCATCACATCTGCACCTGTCCCATAGCTGAACATTATGGGGATAAGTCCAGCAAGGATCACACTCACAGTCATTATTTTGGGTCTGATCCTTTTTACAGCACCATACATAATTGCTTCTCTAAGATCGTCCCTGGTTGAGAGTCTTCCTTCCTTTAACCACTTTTGATAGGCAATTTCAAGGTAAAGGAGCATCACAACACCTGTCTCTGCATCAAGGCCTGCAAGGGCAATGAGACCAACCCATACCGCGGTAGATAGGTTATATCCCAGTAGATAGAGGAACCAGAATGAACCAATCAGGGAGAATGGCACAGCAAGAAGGACAATGAATGTCTTTGTAACTGACTTTGTATTGAGATATATAAGGACAAAGATTATGAATATTGTAAGGGGAATGACAAGCCTTAGCCTCTCATGAGTCCTGAGCATGTATTCATACTCTCCACTGTACTGAAGTCTGTAACCTGATGGGACTTTTACACGCTCCTTAATCCTCCTTTTTACCTCCTCAACATATCCACCAATATCTTTACTTGAGAAATCTATATAAACATAGGCAGCAAGAAGCCCCTCTTCTGATTTAATCATGGTAGGTCCTGGCTTAATTTCAATGTCTGCAAGCTGTCCAAGGGTAATAAAGGCTAAAGGCTCGGATCTGAGGGCTGAAGATTCTCCTTGAGGACCAAGATTCATGACTGATGAGTTCATGGGTTGAGAGGTTTCTGACATACTGGTTTTTACAGGCACAGGAAGACCCTTGATCTTTTCAATGCTATCCCTGAGTTCCCTGGGATATCTTATATTCACCGGATAACGCTCCCTTCCTTCCACAGTGGTTGTAATATTCATTCCACCGATAGCTGTCTGGACAATGGTGTTGACATCATCTATGCTTAATCCATATCTTGCAATAACCTCTCTTTTTGGTTTTATATCAATAAAATATCCTGTATTCACCCTTTCTGCATACACGCTCCTTGTGCCAGGAATTTCCTTTACAAGACTTTCAATCTCAAGACCTATCTTTTCAATAGTCTCAAGATCAGGGCCAAGTATCTTTACACCTGCTGGAGTCCTTATACCTGTTGCAAGCATATCTATCCTTGCCTTTATAGGCATTGTGAAGGAATTGGCAACACCAGGAATGGAGAGTTTGTCATTGAGTTCATCCTTGAGTTTTTCCACATCCATACCCTTACGCCATTGAGACTCTGGTTTAAGGTTTATTACGGTCTCAAACATCTCAAGTGGCGCTGGGTCTGTTGCTGTCTCTGCCCTACCTGCCTTTCCAAAGACCTGCTGAACTTCAGGAACGGAGCTTATTAACCTGTCCTGTATCTGAAGAAGCCTTGCTGATTCTGCAATGCTGAGGCCAGGTGCTGTAACAGGCATGTAAAAGAGTGTGCCTTCATAAAGTGGTGGCATGAATTCTGTCCCGAGTCTTGAAAGGGGGATATAGGTAATTGCCATTATTATAAGTGCAGCTGCTATAACTATATATTTGAATCTTAAGGCAAGCCTTACAATGGGTTCAAATACCCTGTGAAGGAGAAGGCTTACCGGGTTTTTTTCCTCAGGCATAATCTTTCCTCTCAAGAATATGGTCATGAGTGCTGGTGTGAGTGTTACAGCAAGAAAAGAGGCAAAGAGCATGGCAAAGGTCTTTGTAAAGGCAAGGGGCCTGAAGAGTCTTCCTGCCTGTGCCTCAAGGGTGAAGACAGGTAGAAATCCAGCAGTTATTACAAGGAGCGAGAAAAATAGAGAAGGTCCAACCTCCTTTGCAGCCTCTATGATCACCTCCATGCGGTTAAGATTGAGCTTTTCTCTATTTAACTCTTCAAGTTTCTTATGGGCATTTTCAACCATTATTATTGATGCATCCACCATTGCACCAATTGCTATTGCTATACCGCTCAGACTCATTATGTTTGATGTGACCTTGAGTTGATACATGAGGATAAAGGAGGCTATTATTGCCACTGGCAGTGTCAAAATTATTACAAAGGCACTGGGTAGATGGAACAGGAATACAAGACATACAGCACTAACAGCTATAGAGAGCTTTATTATTTCCTCCTTCAGTGTATCAATTGCCCTGTAGATAAGGTCCGACCTATCATAGGTGACAACAATCTTTACACCTTCTGGAAGGGATGGCTCTATCTCTGTCTTTATCTTTTCCTTTACCCTCTCAATAACATCAAGCACATTTTCACCAAATCTGACAACAACAATACCTCCTACAACCTCTCCCTTTCCATCAAGCTCTGCAACCCCGCGCCTTATTTCTGGACCGAGCTCTATCCTTGCCAGATCCTTGAGAAAAACGGGGACTCCCTTTACTGACCTTAAGACAGTATTTTTTATATCCTCAAGGTTCTTTATATATCCTCTTCCCCTTATCATGTATTCAGCACCACTTAGCTCAAGGACCCTTCCTTCCACATCTATGTTTGAGCTTTTTATTGCATTCATCACATCCATGAGGTTAAGTCCATAGGCTTTTAATCTAATAGGATCTACAATCACCTGATATTGCTTTACAAATCCACCAACACTGGCAACCTGTGAGACCCCTGGGACGCTCTCAAGGCCAAGCTTTATATTCCAGTCCTGTAATGAGCGTAGTTCAGAGAGATTGTATCTGCCTGATTCATCAATAAGGGCATAGCTGAATCCCCAGCCAAGGCTTGTTGCATCAGGCCCTAAAACAGGATTTACATCCTGTGGTAGTTTTGACCTTACAGACTGTAGATATTCCAGGACCCTGCTACGGGCCCAGTAGATGTCTGTTCCTTCCTTGAATATCACATATACAAAGGAACTTCCAAGGAATGAAAATCCCCTCACAACACTCACCTCAGGTGCTGCAAGGAGTGTGGATGAAATTGGATAAGTTATCTGGTTTTCCACAAGGTCAGGGCTTCTGCCAGGCCATTCAGTATATATAATTACCTGTGTATCGCTGAGATCTGGTATGGCATCGAGTGGTGTATTCCTCAATGCCCAGTATCCCCAGGCAATGAGGATTCCTGTTATCAGGAATATGAAGAATCTGTTACGGGAACTGAATTCTATGAGTCTGGTGATCATGATAGAATCCCCGCAATAATACAGTTTGAAATTGAAAGGGAGGGATTGAAGAGATAAAGAGGTAGTTTAATTCTACCTGAAAAACAGTTCATCTCTTGTTTTGAAGACTTATATTTTTCCATCATCTCAATGGTAATGGTTTTATCCCCTTTAGTTTAGCCTCAGAGTCAATGAGAAATGTGCCATGGCTTACGACCCTTTCATTTGCTTTCAGACCCTTTATAACCTCTCTCATTCCATCCGCGCTTATTCCAAGGAGCACCTCCCTGGGTTCAAATCCCTCCTCGTCCTTCTGCACATAGACAACTGTCCTCAGTCCTGTATCAATAACCGCATCCTCAGGGATAGCGAGTCTTTTACCAGGAGAGAATGTAATAAGGACATCAGAAAACATACCCGGTTTGAGGAGATGTCCTGGATTTGGAATTAAAAATCTTACCTTTAATGTCCTTGTTGACTCATTAACCTGTGGATATATGTAATCCAGAGTAACCTTGAATAGCCTTGAAGGTAGATAGCTTAACCTGATATCTACAGTTTTTATCTTCTCAAGCAATGATATGTCAGATTCATATATATCTGCAATTATCCATACACGCTCAAGGTCAGCAATATCAAAGAGTTTCTCCCCGGGCATGACCCTTGAGCCTTCAACAACATACTTCTGAATAACATAACCCCTCTGAGGACTGAGTATCTTAAGGCTTCTTAATGGTTTGTTATTTTTCTCTATCTCATTTATCTGTTCTTCTGAGATGTCCCAGTAAAGGAGTCTCTGTCTTGCTGCCTCATATATCCTTTGAGCATCCCTTATGAGGAGTTCAGAGCCTTTTTCCTTTGCTTCTTTAAGGTGTTTCAGGGCATTTAAGAATTCCTCCTGAGTTGACAGAAGCTCAGGGCTGTATATCTCTGCAAGTGGCTCTCCTTTATTGATATATTTCCCCGTGGTATTTATATAAAGTCTCTCCACCCATCCTTCAAACTTTGTATTTATGGTTGATGTAAGTGACTCATCAAACTGTATAATGCCAGCAGTCTTTATTGTCTTTTTCAAATCAATATAACCCACCCTGTAAGTCTTTATACCTGCAATCCTCTGCTGCTGAGCACTCACCTCAACAAGGGGAGGTTCTTCAGCAAAGGTGATCTTTTGATAAAAAAGAAAAAGGATTATTATCACTATTAGAGATACTGTCCCTGATCTAAGTGTATGGGTTTTCATATCCTTCCTCCACAGAGTCTTTCAAGCCTTGCAAGGATCTTTTCCCTTTCAATCACCTGCCTCCAGTAATTGAGCCTGTAATCAATAAGGGAGTTTGCTGCCTTTATCACCTGAGTTAATTCTATCTTTCCTGTCCTGTAGGCTGAGAGGCTTACCTCTAATCCCTGCTCAGCCTTTGGAATAAAGGCATCTCTGTAAAGACCTATTAGTTCTTCTGATGCCCTGAGCATTGAAAGTGTATCAATAATATTTGCCCTGAGCATCTGTTTTAAGGCCTCTAATCTGTGTTGAGCCTCATCCCTTTCCGCCTTTGCCTCAAGAACCATGTTTCTCTGTTTTGTCCTGTAAAAGAGTGGTATATTGAAAGAAATGGAGAGCATCCACATATCCTCATAGGGTTCTGGTTTCAAGGAGACCTCTGCTGATAATGTAAGGTCAGGATAGTATTCCAGTCTTGCTCCTTTGAATTTATATTCTCTTGCCTCTATGAGGTTTTTGATTTCCTTTATATCAGGAGAATCCATTGCAATTTCAAAAAGACCACTCTCTTCAGGCTCTTTTTTTTCAGTGAACCTTTCCTCTGGAATTCCTAAGGGGCTTGAGGGTTCTCTTCCTGTGAGAGAATTTATCATTGCCTCAAGGGCCTTGATCTTTTGCCTGTACATTATCTCCTGTTCCATGGCCATATATTTTTCTGTCTGTGCCATAATGACCTCAGCAAGGGGAGCCATACCAGAACTGTATCTTGAGCCTGCTATCTCCTCAATTCTTTCAAGGAGCTTTATCTTTTCTGCTATTGAATCAAGGCTTTTATATGCAAAGAGGAGTTCATAATATTTGACCTTCAGTTCTTCAATAACATTGAGCCTTATCTTCTCATAGGCTGATTTAGATGCTTCTGCTTCTTTTTTTGCAGAGCCTTCTTTTGCTGAGAGTTTACCTGGCCATGAAAACATCTGTGAGACTCCCAAAATCCATCTCGCACCAGGCATCTCACCATAAGTGTATCTTGACCATCCCTCATTTTCATAACCAATCATGACCATTGGATCAGGGAGTGCCCCTGCCTGCGGGATACGGTATTCTGATATATATATTCCCGACCTCGCCATGAGCAGGTCATGGTTTTCTTTTAATGCAATCTCTACGAGTCTCTCTAATTTAAGAACAGGATAGAGGCCCTCATCAGCATACTCTTCTGCCCGGCAAAGGACAGCCTGCATCAGGAAAGGCAGAAATATGAATATGATGAGGACCCTTTTCATAATGCTATCTCACATCAACATTGAATTTCATTGTTGAGGTCTTATCGCCTCTCTTAATCTTGATGGCGATATACCATGGTCCCGACATACTCAGATCTATTGTGGCTGTGTATTCCTTACCCTTAAGGGTTGCCTCTGCCTTATAGTCCATTGGCGGCATCCCGGGCATAGCTGGCATGCCATAATTAACAGTTACCTTTGCGTCAGTAACAGGTTTACCAGCCTCTGTAATTGTGATAGTAATGTTATTTTTCCCTGTTGCTGGTGGATTCTTATCTATTCTTGCTATCACATCGTAGCCATCAACGGTCTTTTTAACTTCATAGTCCTTTCCGTAGGCAATGCCTGTGAGTAAAAGTATCACTGATAAAAGTATTACCAGTCTCTTCATCTTAAACCTCCTTTTATTTTAGTTATGGTGATGCTCATGGTAGTGATGAGGTTTTATCTCATCACTACCTTTTTCTTCCTGTTTTTCCATTTTTTCAATATACCTCTCAGGGTCTTTTTTAAACTCTTCAATACATACAGGGCAACAGAACCTGTAAACCTTCCCCTTGTATTCATATTTCACTTGAGAGGTCTCATCAATCTTTTCTCCACTTACAGGGCAGAATTTATTTCCTGTAAAGATTGTTTCCTTTCGAGTTTCTGTATCCGCAGCGAAAATATACCCTGGCATCAATAGGATTAGTAGCATTATAATTATTCTTAGAGACATAGGCACCTCCTGTCTATTAAATTGCCATTTACATGGGCAAAGCCTTTTAAATGTTTACCACCTTATTATATCAGGCTTCATTCCACCACATCCGTTTTTCGCAAAAGACTTTTCACAGTTTCCGATGTAGCAACCATCTCCTGTATAGCCAGATGGATTAGTAAATTTAAGCCATTTAATGACCCCCTCCTTTATCTCTTTAATATCATAACCCTCTTTGATCATCCACTTTGACAGACCCATCCAGGATCTGTAGAGATTGCACTGGCATCAACAGGTCAGAGCAGGATGGTCTGAACAACAGGGAGCAGGGATTTCTGAAAGGGCTTTTTCCAGTATCTTCTGTTCCGGTACAGGAAGTTGGATATTGTAGTAATAACTTATAAACTTCAGTGTACTTTCTTTTAGATCTTTAAACTCCGGTAAAGGTTTTTTCCCTTGAGCATGACTCACAGCCAAAGTTACAGATAAAAGCAGGAGGAGAATGGAACAGGATATTAAAACCAGTATCTCCTTTTTATTTAGGATATTATAAATGGTAACCTTCATACCGAACCTCCTTTTTACTATATTCATTGATTTTTAGCTTACACTAAAAATATGAAGAAAATTTGAAGAGATTATTTTCATAGGTTATAATAAAACATGTTTTCCCTTTATCAGATAAGATGGCAGGATCTTGTAGATATCCTGATTATAGCCTTTATTGTCTACAGGTTTCTCGTCTTTTTTAAAAGAGGCAGCAAGGCAGGGAGGATTGTTATCGGGATAGCGATACTCCTTGCTGGTTCTCTTTTTTCAAGGACCTTTGGCCTTTATACAGTTGACTGGCTTTTTCATAATTTCTGGAGTCAGATAGTTATTGCCCTGGTAATAATATTCCAGCCTGAAATTAGAAAGACCCTTGCCCAGATGGGTGGTTCTCCTATATTCGGAGTTACTTCAGCAGAGGAGATAAAATCCATTGATGAGATAGTTAAGGCTGCTATCAGTCTTTCTTCAAAGAAGATAGGCGCCCTTATAGTTATTGAAAGGGAGGTATCGCTCAAGGATTATATAGAAATAGGAATACCTCTTGATGCAAAGGTCTCAAAGGAACTTCTTATGAGCATATTTCATCCCACTTCACCCATGCATGATGGTGCTGTAATAATAAGAGGTAATAGGGTGGTTGCTGCTGGTTGTTTCCTTCCCCTTGCCCTTGGCG
>JBKBPW010000059.1:0-10911 GCA_046292975.1 Thermodesulfovibrionales bacterium | reverse complement strand
TGCAACCTTAAGTCCGCTTAAATCCCTCCCCTTCCATGAATTAAACTCTTCAACTATCATGTTTGTGATCCTTATAACATTCTGGTGGCTTAACCCCTTCTTACCTATAAGTTTGCCTACCGCTTTCTTCACCCTCCTTGTGGACAACCCGTGCATATACAAAAGAGGTATAACCTCTTGTATCTCATCCATCCGTGTCATCCTCGGCGGCAATATTGCGGAATGAAATGGACCAAAAACACTCTTTACCTGCGGCATCCCGATCTCTATGTCTCCATTGCCAACTTTGATCGTCCTCGGCTTCGACCCTCTCCTGCTCCCATAAGCACTGTCATTCCTCTCGTAATAATCCCTCCTAATGTATGCCGTCACTTCTTCCTCTATGGCTGCCTGCAACATCATCTGTGCCCCTATCCTCATTATCCTCTCTAACGACGACATGGATGTTAACTCCTCAATGCCTTCCTCAATGATTTTTTTCGCCTTCTTTGATATACTTCTTTTCATGGGTATAATTCTCCTTTCTCCCGTCATTCCGGGATTCTTTTAAACCATTGAGAATTATACCCTTTTTTGAATTTGCAGAAAAGATGTTACACTATCAAAATAAATCAACAAACCCAATTTTTTAGGAGGTTTCAAATGGCAGAGAAAAAATTTGTCTTTATCATTACCCATTCCTATGACAACCCTGATAAGGTGGCCGGGGCTCTTCAACTGGCAACCAACATGAAGGCCCTTGATATTATCCTCGATATCTTTCTGATGGATAGGGGAGTTTTGCTTGCAAAGAAAGGATTTGCAAAAACCCTGACCTGGCAAAAAAAAGACGAGTTTTCACCCATTGCCGACCTTTTAAAGACCTTAACAGAAGACTTTGATGTAAAGTTGTATATTTGCGCATCCTGCGTTAAACATTATGAGCTCGACAAGGTAGAACTTCTGAAGAATTCAGAGATAAGACCGGGGACATTCTTAGCCGAGATGTTGCTCGAAAGAGAGGGGCTTACATTCTGACGACAGACTCTTCGTATAGAAGACTACTTTTAAGTCTGATAATAACTATTTTCATCTTTGCTGGTGAGGTTATCGGAGGCATATGGAGCAATAGTCTCGCTCTTCTGAGCGATGCAGGTCATGTCCTTACTGATGCCTTTGCCCTTTCCCTCAGTCTCATCGCCATCCTTATAATGCGTAAGCGCTCTGATTACAGGGCTACTTACGGATACCATCGTATCGGTATCCTCGCAGCTATTATCAATGGTATAAGCCTTGTAATAATCGCCATATTTATATTCTTTGAGGCTTATAAGCGATTTACTGAACCGTTATTTATAAACACGCCTGTTATGATTATAATTGCACTTGCTGGACTTACTGGAAATCTTGCGATGACATTTCTACTCAAGGGTCACCACGAGGACCTTAACATTAAAAGCGCATGGCTTCATGTCCTCGGAGATACCCTTTCGTCAATAGGCGTTATTATCGCAGCCATAATTATATATCTGACAGGGTGGACTCTGATTGATCCTATTGCTGGCATTTTAATTGGTATGATTATAATTACAGGTGGGATTCGGGTTGTAAAAGAATCGCTCTGGATATTCCTGGAATTTACACCTCTTGGTTTTCACCCTGAAGAAATCATCGCCTTAATCTGTGGGATACAAGGAGTGGTAGGGGTTCACGACGTCCATATCTGGTCTATAGGTCATGGCATGCCAGCCTTTTCTGCACATGTAAAGGTTATAGACCAGAAACTGAGTGAGGCCGATAGAATTCGAAATCAGATCGAAAAAAAGGTCTCCGAATTAGGGATAAGACATTCTGTAATCCAGATCGAGTGTGCAGGCTGTGAGGACGGGGGGATTTACTGTGATGTGAAAGGACTTCAAGATAAAGAACTCCATTCTAAATCTTAGATAACCTTTATTTCATCAATTTTCATAATCGAGATTCGTCCCTTTTCTTTTCTTCCTCATCCTCAAGCATCCTGTATTTTGGTCTTTCCGTATCTTCATACTGACCGCTCTTGACAGCCCAGAGGAATAAAAACCAGGCACCAAGACCAAGGCAAAGGGCAAGAATTACAAGGAAAATAATAGTCCACATGATTATCTCTTGAAATAGGGTAACAGGAGCCCCTGCTCTGTCTTTTGAGGAGGATATTTTTTTAGCCTGTTAAGTGCCATCTTAAGAAGGAGTTCCTTTTTTTCTTCATCTCTTGGTTTTCTTCGAGCCTTTTTTTCTAAGATGATTCCTTCACTGGCAAGCTCAGCCCTTATCTTTTTTGAGACATCCTTAAGTTCATCATATCTGTACACTGACATTTTAGTCCTCAAATAACCTCTTTAATAACATCATTAAGCCCTTCTTCTAATGCCCTCTCTGTGAGATAATCCCTGTCAACAGGCTCACCTGTTGCCTCCTTTACCTTTAGAAGAACCTTTGCCCATACAAGGCTGTCTTCATCCTTCCACCATTTATAAGCATTCAACCTGTCTATGATCAGATCTTCAATAGATAGGACATTTATCTCAAGGCCTTCTCCTATTATGATCCTGTTTACTCTTTTTTGTGCCTCTTTACCTTCATCCAGTGTGCTTCCAAGCCAGTCAATATATATATCAAGTTCTTCATTAAACCAGATCCTTCCACTTTTTACAAAATTCCATTCAGTTAAGGTTTTCTCAAGGAGATCTTTTTCTGCCTTTAAATCAATATCTCCAGTTGTATAACTGCCTTGTGTATATATCTCAACAGCCATACCACCAACAATTACAGGTGGAAGACCTCCCTTTTTCTTTATCTCCTGAGAGATGAGCCCGATAAAATAGGCTTTTCTTTTAACAGGGTCTTCTATGGCCTTTAATCTTTCCAGTAATTCCATAGGTTTATTTTATCACAGGTCTTATCTTCTCAGTCTCAGGGAATTCCCTACCACCATGAGTGAGCTTGTTGCCATAAGTATTGCTGATATTATGGGATGAATCCTTCCTGATACTGCAAGGGGAATCGCAATTATGTTATAAGAAAATGCCCAGAAAAGGTTCTGTTTTATTATTGAGAGGGTTTTTTGTGAAATCCTGATTAAAGGTATCAGTAGCCCTATATCATTTCTCATAAGCACGGCACCTGCACTCTCCATTGCGATATCTGTTGCACCTCCTGTTGCAATCCCAGCATCTGCCTCTGTGAGGGCAGGGGCATCATTTATACCGTCTCCAACCATCATGACCTTTTTCTTAGCCTTTTTTAATTTCTTTATAATATCTGCCTTTTCAACTGGAAGGACCTCTGCATAAATCTCTCCTATGCCAAGTTTTTTACCCACCTCAATGGCGACCTTTTCATTGTCTCCTGTAAGAAGTACAAGCCTTTTCTTAAGCATTTTTAGTTCCTTTACCACTTTATCAGCACCAGGGGCTATCTTATCAGAGATTATAAACCAGCCATGAAGAATATTATCTATTGCTATACCAACGATGGTGTAACCTTTTTGTGAGTAATTGAATAAATCCTCTTCCTGTTGTTTATTGATAGCTATGTTAGAGTCCTTAAGGAATCTGATATTTCCTATGAAGACTTCCTGAGAGTTGATCATTCCCCTGACACCAAGACCTGAAAAGGACTGAAAATCGCTCACTGAAATCAGTCTATCCTTTTTTACACCCTTTACGATCGCCTTTGCAATCACATGCTCTGAGGCCTGTTCAAGGGATGCTGCTATGATATGTAGTTCCTCTTTTGTCCTATCATAGGCTATTATCTCAAGAAGCTCTGGCCTTCCCTCTGTAAGTGTGCCTGTCTTGTCAATACATACAGTATCAGCATGGGCAATCTGTTCTATTACATTGCCTTCTTTTATAATTATGCCTGAAGAATATAATCTGGTTGAGCCTGTAAGGATTGCAAGGGGGGTTGCAAGACCAAGTGCGCAAGGGCAGGCTATTACAAGCACAGATACGGCATTCATGAGGGCCTCTGTTGGATTACTCTTTATTGACCAGTATATAAAAGTAAAAAGGCCTGTCAGGATTATAAAAGGCACAAACCATCCTGTAACCCTGTCAGCAATGCCCTGTATCCTTGCCCTCCTTGCCTGAGCCTCAAGAACAGCCTCTGTTATCTTTGAAAGCACTGTATCCTTTACTGTCTTTACTGCAACGATAAGTCTTCCATTGAGATTTATTGTCCCTGCAAAGACCTCTGAACTGGTATCCTTCACTACAGGCATGGACTCACCTGTGAGCATTGACTCATCAACCTCAGAGAAGCCATCAATAACCACTCCATCAACAGGTATCCTTTCCCCTGGCTTGATAATTAGCCTGTCTCCCTCTTTAAGCTCATTAATCTTTACTATTACCTCCTTGGAATCCCTGAGAAGCCTTGCCTCCTTTGGCTGAAGTCCAAGAAGTGCCTGAATTACAGAGAAGGCCTTGACCTTTGCACCCTGCTCAATGAATCTTCCAAGCAATATAAGGGTTATTATCATTGAAGATGTATCAAAATAGACCTCTGCCTTAGAAGGCTGAAGGCTTAAGGCTGAAGGCTTAAGATAATTCAAAATAATTACTGCAACACTATAGGCATAGGCACTGAAGGAGCCGAGGAATATAAGGACATCCATATTGAGGGTTCTGTTCTTTAATCCCCTTATTGCATTCCGCATAAAGGGATAGCCGCAGTAAAAGATTACTGGTGTTGCCAGTGCCCAGGCTATGAGTTGAAAGAGCCTTCTGTAAGTCTCCTCAATACCCTGAAAATATCCTGCGTAAAGGGCAGAGGTATATATCATCAGTTGCATTGAGAAGAATGAGGCAGTGCCAAATCTTATGAGGAGATCCCTTTTTTCTCTCCTTAATTCATCCTCTCCTTCTGATGTAAAGGCTGGTTTTGGTATGTAACCGAGGGAGGTTATCTTTTTTAATATCTCATTAAGGTTTATCTTCTGAGGATTCCATCTGAGCCTTGCCCTGTGGGTTGCATAATTAACCCTTATGTCTATAATACCCTCTGATCTTTTAATGAGATGCTCAATAAGCCATATACAGGATGCACACCTTATACCTGAGATAATGAATTCTAACTCATGATGATTCTCTGATATCTGCTTTATAAATTCACTGAATTCTTCCTCTCTCACCTCTTTTATCTCAGGCCTTCCAGGACGCCAGCCAAGCCTCTTTTCATAAAATTCATCAAGCCCCTGTTCATGGATGAGTCTGTATATGGCATTACAGCCTGTGCAGCAGAAGATGAGTTCTTTGCCATCTATCTCATCATAAATGGCATCTTCTAAATTGACCTCTCCGAGACAGTGGTTGCAATAAAGCTGTTGTTTATTATTTACCATGTATGCAATGCCCGATAGATAAATACTGCTCCTGATATGATCATGAATATACCGGCAATGTTATAAAATCTCTTCCTGATGATTGCAGCTCCCTTTGAGACGAGCTGGCTTAGCAGAAAGAGCGATGGTAGGGTTCCGAGACCGAAGATTAATAGTAGAATCATGCCTTTTGAGAATCCTGCAATAGGATTTGTCTCTGACGCACCAATCCCGGCTCCAGCAATAAAGGCAGTGTAGGATAAACCACAAGGGATGATACCGTTAATAAGTCCAAGGGGAAAGAGACCTCCTATGCCTCCTGATTCTGATATGCCTTTCATGATCTTTATTATCCCTTTAAAGAATTTAAAGGAATAAACAGGTGAAGTAGTAAATTTAAATATTGATAGGCCTGTCAATATCATCAGGATACCTGCAAATGCCATGGCTATTGTCTGGATATGAGAGAAGACCTTTACTCCAGCCACAAAGGAACCTGTAAGACCCATAAAGCCACCTATAAGGCTATAACTCATGATTCTTCCTGAATGATATATTAAATAGGGTTTAAGCCTTTCAATGGGTGATGCCTGGATAGTGAGCGTGTAGGTTGCTATTAAAGGACCGCACATACCTATACAATGGCCGAATCCTCCGAAAAATCCGGTGCCAAGCATAAGGAGGTAAAGGGAATCATTACTTAACATGGAATTTGAAATTGACGCTTCCCTCTCCTGGTACGAATATATCTGCCTGCCAGAGGGTCTTTCCACTGGGACATCGCGGTATTACACCTGTGCCTTTATATTTGTTTTTCTCAACCCTTTTTAAGATGACCTGATTTTTGCCCATAAACATCCCCGGCATATTAAGGTCAAGGAGCAATTCATTAGGTAACCCCTCATCTCCTTTAATAGTGATGATGAAAGCCGTTTCCCTGAAGGCCTGTAGAGGCTTTGGCTCTATGTCAAGCCTGACCTCAATATTGTCTGTCCTTTTTATACATAGTACTTTCTCAAAATCACAGAGATCTTTATCCTTCTGTCCGCTGCTACTACAGGCAAAAAGAAAAATTAGGATAATAGAAGTGATAATCCCTTTATGCCCCTTCACCTCTTCACCTTTAATTACTTCTTATTTTTTCAAGGGTCCTTATATAGGCAATAATCTTCCATATCTCTTCTTTTTTAAGAATCCCTTTCCAGGCTGGCATACCACCAGGCCTGCCAGAGGATATGGACTTAAAGATATCCCTGTCACTGCCGCCATAAATCCATTTACCATCTGTAAGATTCGGACAGACACCACCGCTTCCCTCAGGGCCATGACACCTCTCGCAGTTATTCTTATAAAGAACAGCACCTGCTTTGATTGCCTCTGGATTTGCAGTGTAAGGATTATTTTTTGAGCAGGCATTTAAGATGAAAAGGCCCAAAGCCAGAAAAATAATGAGCCTCATTTTTCTATACTCCTTATATAGGTTATCACCTTCCATATCTTTTCTGTCCCAAGGGTATTATCCCAGTTTGGCATCCCGCCAGGTCTGCCCTTTGAGATGGTCAAAAATAGGTCAGCATCGGTATTTCCGTATTTCTTTGTCTTCTTAGTGAGGTCTGGGCATATATCACCCTTTCCACCATGGCCATGACAGGACTCGCAGTTCTTTTTAAATATCTCTGTCCCTTCCCTCAATGCCTGAGGATTTCCTGCATAGGGGTTTTTGGCCTGCTGAGAGAATGCCAGGCTCGCAAAAAACATAACTGACAAAATTGAGAGGATTACCTTTTTCATCTCTTCCTCCTTCCAAAAATTTTATTACCCTAAGAATCAGGGCATTGCATATATATGTTTTTCTAAATCAAGGGGTTGACCCTTATAGATAAATCTTATTTTAACATCCCAGTGTCCCTGAAGAGGTATATTCACCTTTGCCTTGTACTTACCTGGCTCAATTAGATTTACCTCATATTCACTGTCATACAGTCTTGTGGATGGTCTGCTAAGTATAAGAGTAATATGAGAATCTGCTATGGCTCTATCCAGATTATCTTTCAGTGTAAATATTATATCATTTGAACCAACATGAAAATCGGTGTTTAATAATTCAAACCTTAATTCTCCCTTTGCCTTTTCCATCTCATCGTATCTAAGGCCAGTCTCATAGGGTTTGTCAACGACCTTTCCCTCAAAGACCATCCTGCCCACTATTATTGAACCTATCACAGCAGAAAGCCCTATAATTGTTACTATAATCACAAGTGTCTTCATGGCCTTATTAAAGTTATCTCCTTTGAGATCATCCACTTACTTGTTTCTGGTATGAAAGAAAGGGTCACAGAATTTATCTCTTCCCTGCCTATCACAATTACCCTGATTCTCTGTAATTCTCCCGCCTTAACAAGGATAGCGTCTGGGGTAATCTTTATATTTTCCTGGGTCTTAATGATAATCCTCTCATCTTCCTCTTGCCTGTTTTCAATAGATACAATAAAGGAATTTATTATCTCAGCCTTCTCAGTGAGTCTTGGTCTAAAACTATAATCTGGTATTATTGTTACATCAAAACCTTTGCGAATGCCTGTTAGATAAATCAGAAATAGTAATGATACCACTGTAAGCAGACCTGTGATTACTGCATTCTGTCTGATTATCCTTCCCTCTGTTCCAGGTTCACCAAAGAAATAATTTATAAGCCCCTTTTTGCCTTTCCTGCTAAATATTTCATCACATTTGTCAACGCATTCAGCACAGGTTATACAGGCTATATTTGCTCCCTTTCTTATGTCTATGTTTACAGGGCAGACCTGAACACAGGCCCTGCAGTCCATGCATTCATCCTGCCTTCTTTTGTCAAAGGCAATAACCAGGGTCTTATTATCAAAGAGCATACTTTGAGCCTTTGCATAGGGGCAGACAGTAGCACAGAATCTCCTCCTTACAAGGGTGAAGTTCAGAAATAATATTGCTGTCAGAACAATCCAGAATCCCCATATAACCTTTCCAAGTTGCCATGCCATTAATCTATGGAAGAACTGATACGGTGATACAAAATACCATATGAGGCTTGCACCTATTATCACGCTTATTAAAAGAGTTGCTCCGTATGCCGCTATTTTATAGACAATACCCTTCCTATACGCCTTCTCAACAAAACCTGTTATATCACTTATAACAGTCTGAGGGCAGAGCCATCCACACCATATCCTTCCAAAGACAACAGTGACAAAGACAATAAGAAATGTAAGGAATAGTGTTGCCACAAGGACAATAAAAAATTCATCCATCCACAGGACATGACCAAAGAAATAGAGTCTGAGGCTTGGGATGTCAAACCTTAGAGCACTCTGTTCATTTATCTTTATAAATGGTATGCCAAGAAGAAGGATGGCATGGAGGAGCCTTACGAGCCTTCTCCATGCCTGAAAGGACTTAATCATCATCAAGCATCCTGTATTTTGGCTCCTCCACCTTTTTGTGTCTTTTCTTTGAATAATAAAATACAATCGTTACAGCCAGGGCTATAACAAGGCTCAGTCCGAAGAGTAGATAAAGGGTTTCTGTCATTTCTTCCTCATTGAAAGAAATAGATAAAGTATGCCCAGTGCTGCAAGGCTTGTAAAACCTATGGTTGCAATAACTGTTATGTCCATGGATACCCCCTTTCAAATAGAACAGCAATGAAACAGTCTCTCATTGTGTTATAACTTTTTCCTTTCTACCTCGGCTGCTCTACTGCTTTGCTGCTCTGCTGCTCTAAAAATGCCTTTTCCTGTGACCAGCCGCTTATTCCAGGTGTATAGGAGACAAAATAATATATCCCCCAGAGTATCAATGCCCAGAAGAGTATAAGCCAGCCAATAGGGATCCTCCTTCTTAAGGTCTCCTCTGTCTCAAACTCCTTTAAGCTATCAAGTTCTTCAGCCATGATTACCTCCTATTTATTTGCCTGAAGTGTTCTAATGTATGAAACTACTGACCAAATACCTTCTTTATCAATCTGCGTGCCAAAGGGTGGCATACCAGCTTGAGTTCCATCGGCAATTATGGAGAAGATCTTGCCATCACTTATTTCACCTTCTTTACCGAGCCATACATTATCTCTTAATGAAGGACCTATGCCGCCTTTTCCATCATCACCATGACACACCTGGCAGTTTTTCTCATAAATCTCCTTACCCTTCTTGATCGCCTCAGGTTTTCCTGAAAGAGGATTCTTTTCCTCAACAACCTTTGCCTCAACCTGAGCCTCCTTTTTCTTTACAGCAGTCCCTATCACCTGAAGATATGCCACTATAGCATCCATCTCAGTCTTATCCTTTAATGCCTCTATATCTTCCTTTGTATAGGGGAATCCCAATGCCTTCATGTGTCTTTCTACTTCTTCAGGATTTAGTTTTCTATTCTTTAAAAAGGCATAGGAAGGCATATTGGATTCTTTAAAGAATGCCCTCGGGTTTTCCATGTGCCTGTAATGCCAGGCATCAGGATATTTGCCACCAATCCTTGCGAGGTCAGGACCTGTCCTCTTTGAGCCCCATAGAAATGGATGGTCATAGGCAAACTCACCTGCCTTTGAATACTCGCCATATCTCAGCACCTCTGTCTTTAAGGGTCTTACAGTCTGGGTATGGCAGTAGAAACAACCTTCCCTCTGGTAAATATCCCTTCCTGCAAGCTGGAGGGCTGTATAGGGTTTGAGGTTTTCAAGTTTTGGATGCATCTCAGGCCTTAGCATAGGATAGAGCATGGTAACAATAGTGCCCACAAGTACCGCTACTGTTGCAAGAAGTGCAAATATTACAGGTCTTTTATGTAATGTGTCATGAAGTCCAGCCATGTTTCACCTCCTATGCCTGCTGAAGGGCCTTGCCCTTCTTGATTGTCTTATAGATGTTATAGATAAAGAATAACATGCCGATTGTGAATATGATCCCTCCGAAAGTCCTCATCTCCCAGTAGGGATAGTTTTTTGAGATTACCTCAACCATTGTGTATTTCAGACTTCCATCAGGATTTACAGCCTTCTGGAGTGCTCCTTGCTGGATACCTGTTATCCACATGGTAATGGAGAATATGAGCTGTCCTATAAGAACGAGCCAGAAATGGATATTTGCGATCTTAATGCTGTGTATCTCTGTATTATAGATGTTGGGAATAATATAATAGACTGAAGCAGCAACAGTCATTGTAACCCATCCCATTGTCCCCATATGGACATGACCAGGGACCCAGTCTGTGTAATGTATCAACTGACTTACGATTCTTAAACCCTGAGTTGGTCCCTGAACAGTCTGTAGTCCATAGAAGGTTATGCCTAATATAAAGAATTTTGTAAGATAACTGTTCTTTGCCCTTTCCCACTCCTGACCAACCGTATAGTAGCCATTAACGACAGATCCCCAGGAGGGTGCGATGAGGAAAATGGTAAACACAATTGCTAATGTCTGTATCCAGTCAGGTAGCGGAGTATAAACGAGGTGATGTGCGCCTGTCCAGAGATAGGCAAAGATCAGTGACCAGAAGGCAATGATGGAGAGCCTGTGGCTATAAATAGGAAGTCCTGTTGATTT
>JBKBPW010000058.1:0-10924 GCA_046292975.1 Thermodesulfovibrionales bacterium | reverse complement strand
CGCCGCCTCCCTAAAAAGCGGCCTCAAAAAGGTAGGTGCCATTACAAATGGCGAAAAATACTAATTGTAATATAACATGTTTTTTTGTCAATGTCAGCTTCATTTGAAGTAATTGAAAATTTTTTGAGTGTAATAAAAATGTAATACTCTTTGTCTTTTTTTATCGCAAAAGGAAAAAATTTGCAAAGATAGAAATACAGAAAAATCAAGTAAGTATAGGCCATGTCTTGTTTTTTTATCCCGTTAAAAACGGGTTCGTAATCAGCGGGTCGTGGGTTCAAGTCCCATTCCCGGCTCTTAATACTATTTTCCCAGCACTTATTCACATGCATAAAAATATCATCAAATATATCAGTTCAGGAATAAAAATTGGGAACCATCTCACGGTGTGCCATTTGTTTTTACAGAGTGGTTTCCTTTAAGTGAAACCCATAAAATCTAAAAGCTATAAAGAAGTCCTGTTCTTACTACGGTGACCTGAGTTTAGTGGACTCTCAGTTCAAGTATCCTTTCTATATTGAACACCCTCTCCTCGTTCCTTTTTGTGCAGAATGCCCTTAGACCCTTAAAGGTCTTTCCCTTAAATTCCATATCAGAACATTCATAGGGGATTATGAGCCTTCTTGACTTTTCATCCTTTGCCTTAAGATAAACAATCTCAAGGGCTCTGCCCTCCTTTATAGCCCTTTCTATAAAAGAGAGCTTTTCACTGAGCGGCTGTCTCTTTTCTGATAACCTATACTGATACCCCGTAATAAAATTCACAACCCTCCTGTCCATTAATACATGCCTTCTCATTACAGGCCTTTTTAATATTAGTCCTTCAAGGGATGTGCATCTTGACAGTGCCACATAGAGCTGACCATGAGAGAATGTACCTCTGCCTATATCTATAATGACCCTGTCAAAGGTAAGACCCTGGCTTTTATGGATTGTTATTGCCCAGGCAAGTCTGAGTGGATACTGAGTAAAAGTGCCAACAACATCAGAGACTATGGTCTTAGAGCCTCTGTCAAAAGTGAATTCAAACATCTCCCATGTATAGGGAGTAACATCAACCACATCTTTATTTTCAAGTTCAACCCATATGATGTCAGTCTCATCCCTTTGCCTTTCAATATCAACAACCCTGCCAATGCTTCCATTAACCCATCTACCGGAAGAATCATTATTAAGAAGCATTACCTGTGAGCCAATCTTTATATTTAAAATGAGTGGTGCAGGAAGGTCTCCCTCCTTAAAATCTCCATCAAGAAAACCTTCATAGGAATATATCCTTCCTTTAATTTCATCAAGTCTTTCCCTGTTTATTGAATCAGCAAGGCTATTTGTGGTGGTAAGATAGATATAGAATTCCTTATCAGGAACAAAATCAGGCATATATCTTTTGTTAAGCTCGGCAAGTTCTCTGTCAGTGACAGTATTGTTTCTTATGGCATTCAATATAGAAAGGAAGACTTCATCCTTCTGGCGATAGACCTTTTCAAGTTCAATGAATTCCATCTCAATATCTTCTTCAAAGACCCTCGCATCAAAAAAATAAGGACTTCTGTAGAGTTCACTGAAAAGGCTCATTTCCCTTGAGGTAACTACAGGTGGAAGCTGATAAAGGTCACCTATGAATATGAATTTTATCCCGCCGAATGGCACAGTCTTTTTTCTGCCATAGAGTTTTAAAAACTCATTAATTGAATCAAGGAGGTCCGCCCTTACCATTGATATCTCATCAATAACAATGGCATCAAGCTTTTTATAAAGCTCCTTATTTCTGGGTCTTATCTCCTTTACTGTAAATGGTGTGATATCTGGTCTGAAATTAAAAAAAGAATGAATGGTCTGGCCTTTGATATTTACTGCAGCCACTCCTGTTGGTGCAAGGATAGCGATGTTTTTCTTTGTGTTTTTTCTGAAATAATTAAGAAGGGTAGATTTTCCTGTACCAGCCCTGCCAGTAATGAAGACATGAACATCGCTATTGTCCATCAGATGAAGTGCCTTCAAAAAGAATTCGTTGAGTTCTAATAGCATTTTTACCCGGTCAATATTTCAAATATGCCAAAGTTTACTTCCTTATGCACATTATAACACATACTTTCCCTTAAAACCCTATCTAAACAAGTCCCGTAAGCATCTTTTTTGTGATGAATTCAGACTCATATCATATCCTTAAAATGTACTCCTTCCTCCACTACTTTCCGATAAACATTTCAATAAGACTATGTTGGGGTTAGCGTTCTTTAATTTTTCAGTAAGGGTAAGGAGCACTCTCCTGCAAGGGAATTATGTTAAATCAACTCTTTTAGTCTGCTGATGCGATACCTTAAAATAATATCTATGAATTTTTCGTCCTGAAAAGGATTATCTTTATTCCAGTAAAGATGACTCTCACAGGAACAGTCAGAAGAACCAAAATGAGGTATATATCCGCCTGAGATCCTTTTTAATTCATTAGATAGAATACATTCAAGGGACTCTGATGATCTTATTGGAATGGGCCTAAGGTCTTTTAAATGCGGGATGAGATAATCTATATGCCACTTTAAGGTCTTGTGTTTTCTCATATGTCTTCTAAGTCTGGAACTCAGGGAATTCATTGCAGAGCCTGTATAAAGATAATAACCTTTTTTAAAGTTTATCCTTCCAAGACCTCCGATCTTCACAGTCCTATCCTTTGACAATATTCCGCAAAGTATATAGCTACCTTTATCCCTTGCCTCTCTGTCATAAACATGCCAGGGTATCTCAAGTTCTTTTATAAAATTAAATGTCATATCCTCAAACCATTTTATTGATATAGCCTTTACTAAAAGTCTATCACGAAGTCTGGCTAATGCCTCAGAGAAAAGAGGATCTGTGTGAAAATCAGGTAGAAAATACATAACATCAGGGTTATGGACTATAAAGAGAATAGCGCCGTTATTTCCAGCAAGGATTTCAAGATGTCTCCTACCTCTTTCTGTTATAGCATCAGGAAACATGGCAATGCTATTATTAAAAAGCGTACAGGATTTTACTTCAAGTGGCAGTGTCCTTGAATTGTTGCAAAGAAAAAAATCTACCCTGTGATTTCCAATCCTGAACTCCCTTGCCTTAATAACATAATCTTTCAGGTCAGGAATAAATTTTTTATTTATAATATGTTTTGCTACTTCATTTGTATAATGAGTATGAAGGCAGATTATATTACCCCCTCTCTCTGTTGCCCAGACAGTATAAGGTAATCCATTCTGGCTTTTTTTCAAATAAATAATCCTGCCCGGCAGGAGTAGTTCCCAGAGCCTGCCAGGATTTGGAAGGTATGCCCTGAGGTTCTTACTATCCTTTAGACATTCTATTACAAATCTATTAAGTCTTCTTAAAAAAATGGCCTTTACAAAGATAGAAGCTTCCATTTAAAGAACTACATTATCTTACATTACCTTCAAATACATAGCACAAATCCTGGTCATGTAATTAACGATTTACAGCAGAAACTTCAAGTCTTACCAGCCTTCTTTAAATTAAAAAAGTATCTTGAAATATTTATGTCAGAGTTCATTCCTTTGTTATCTCATATTTTCCATCCTTATCAATTTTTATATTAGCATTCAGGAATCTTCCCTTATAGCCAGCCTCTTTAAGTATATGATAAGCCATCTCAGCCCTCACACCTGTTGAGCAATGAATAATAATCTTCTTATCTTTTGGTATCTCTGAAAGTCTTTTTGGGATCTCCTGCGTAGGAATGTTCTTTGCACCCCTGAGCATTCCCTGCATTGCCTCGTCTTCGTCCCTTACATCCAGTATAAACTTATCAGGTGGCAGGGCCTCCACAATCTGTTTGAATTCATCTACAAAGATCTCGCCAGGTCTTGGCTTTGGGATATAAACAATAGTTTCACCGGGTTTACCTTTAACAAGGCTATAATCTGCATTTTCCCATGCCTTAATTCCACCTTCAAGCACTGAGGTATTTGAATAGCCCCAACCTCTTATAATCTTAAATGCCTCTATAGCTGAAGTGGTATCCGAAGCATAAAGAACAATAGGTGCCTTCTTATCAGCAGGAAATTTATCCTTCATATTAGCAATCTTCTCAGAAGGGATAGACACTGCACCTGGTATGAAACCTTTTGATACTTCTTCTGAAGTCCTCAGGTCTATAATTACCTGCGGGATATCCTTATTCATGTTATCCATAACGAAATTAACAGTAGACAGGACAAGTTTCCCTGCCTTCTTTCACTCAGGCATCCCTGCGTGAAAAACCTTTACATTTTTATAGCCAAGTTTCTCTGCCTTACTGGCAGAGTTGGGGCTGAGCCTTCAGGTCACACCTCCACAGTAAAATATCAAAAGCATATTTTTATCCTTTGGAAGTTTCTCTATGTGTTTTTCAAATTCCGCATCATAGATTGATACTGCATAAGGAATATGACCTTCATGATAGCGTGGCACTGGCCGTGAATCAACAAGAAAGAACCTGGCCTTATCAGGACCTGCCTCAATAAGTTTAGCAAGTTCGTCAACATGAAGCAGTTTTTCTTCAGGGACCTTTGCTGGTGGTTTTACAGAGACACTCCTTGCATAGAGTTGACCGTTTCTCTCTTCAATCTCAACAGCAATCTCCTTTTCCTTCGGAATCTTGTTAATCTTTTCTGCTCCAATTAATTTAGTATTATCATCATAATTTACAATCCATATAACAGACCCTACCTGCATCTGAATTGCCTCTGCCTTCTGTGAGACATTCATAAAGGTACCTCTTAATATCTTTTCGCTGGGGGTGTGGCATTGCTTACAGATTGGAGCTATTTTGGGTTTTTCAGACTGGGAAAATACCGGGGAGATCATTAAAAATCCTGGGATAAGGAGCATTAAAAACAGACTGATTCTTTTCATAGTATCCTTCCTTGTTTTAAAGTTATAACTTTAGATAAAGTATATTAAAAATTTAGAAACTTGTCAATAATGAAACTCACCTGTAAATTGCTGATAGAAGATTTACAACAGACCTTCAACAAAAGGTAGGCTGCCAAAAGGGCTTGAGGTTGCCATTTCATACAGCCCTACAGGGTGGGGGGATGAGGTGTAAGCTCGTTAGGTTCTACAGCATGGCCGAATTGACAAGATTTTCTCCACACACCCTCACATATTGTTAGGTTTAACAATCCTTTGACTTCGGTAGTTCACAGGGATATTGCTTGCAAATACCCTCGTGGTGCAAAACCTATCGAACAGGCACTTCAAGGACTTGAAGCATCCCACCTATCTAATGTATCTCCCTATTGGCAATTTACAGATATGTCAAAAATAAAACTCACTATACCTCTTTTAATCCTTAAAGGACGGTGAAGATATTTGATTAATAAAAAGAAAGATAATTTGTAGCAAAGACTACTAAATTTTTTCAAGAACAAACAATAGCTGACCTTCCTGCACTGCGTCATTGATTTTCACACATATTTCCTTTATCTGGGCATCAAAAGGAGAAAGGATAGCATTTTCCATCTTCATTGCTTCAAGATTGGCTATCTCCTCACCCTTGTGAACAATATCTCCTACCTTTAAAGTCCCCCTCTTTGGATTACCTATCCTCCATACATTACCAGCTATGGGTGCCCCTATCTCATTATAGGCTCTTGCCATCTTTATTTCTTTTTTCTTAGCCCTTGGAGTCTCCACCTTGTAAACCCTTGTTTTGTTATTCACCTTCATTACAACATGGATAATCCCTTCATATTCAGCACCAATAGAAACAAGCTCTATACAATATGGTTTGCCTCTGAGTTCAAATTCCACCTTATCACCAGGTTTTTTTAATCCCTCCCTCCAAACATTTGTTGGAAGAACAAGGGGTGACTCACCGTATTTTTCCCTGAATTCTATAAATTCAAGAGCATCCTTTGGATGCATCAAAAAAAGGATAAATTCTTCTTCAGAAGGCTGCCTTCCAAGATAATCTGATAATTCTTTCCTGAGCCTGTCAAGATCATCATCTTCAATGTGTTCAAGGGGTGAAAGCTCTTTTCTCTCCTTCAATTTCTTCTGCCACTCATCACCAAAGGCACTTCTGTAAACCCATTCATCAGGCCAGCCAGTAGGGAGCTTTCCATAATGACCGAGAATCAGGTTTTTAAAATCACTGGGTGCATTCCTGAAAAGCTGCAGTAATTCCTCTTGCTCCTCTGGCTCCATTGTATTGAAATCCTGACCTTTTTCTTCAACAAACTTTATCAGTAATTCAATGATATGTCTTACCCCTGCATCGCCCTTCTCCTTTGCATATCTATTGACTATTCCACTACAGGTAACCCATGTGATCTGGCTTCCTGGTGTGACATCAAAGTATCTTACAATCCTGTTGTAAAGTGACATTACTTTTAATATGGCAGGCATGAGATGTAAAAATTCTGATTTCTGTGCCTGTTCAAAAGAACTCGGAAAGGCCCCTCCTGGCATCTTATGTTTTGTAACTGTATGGTCAAGTCCTTTAAAAGGAGACTCAGCCCATTCATAATAGCCTATCCATTCTCTAACTTTATAAACTGCCTCTTCCGCAACCTTCCTGTTAAGATGAACAGGGATGCCTGCTTCTTCAAAAACTGCTTGAACAGCTAATATTGGTGAATGGCCATAAAACCTTACAAGTGAGTCTTCCTGCACATCAAAGAGAACCGCTCCTGCTTTTGCAGCAGAAAGAAGTGCTGGTATTGCAAGACCATCTGTAATATGACGGTGATAATTTATAATAAGATCAGGATATAGCTGTTTTATTGTATCTATAAGCTGTCCAATCTTCTTTATATCGCCGACGCCTGCCATGTCCTTTATACAGAGAATAATCTCTTCAGTCCCTCCACAGAGGTCAACTATCTCCTTCACAACCTTTAGATAATAATCTATGGTTGTCCATTCAGCACTTGTATATGAGATAGCAGGCTCAAAGAGCCTCCCCCTTCGCATTACTACCTCTGCAACTGTCTTCATATTCCTCACATCATTTAAAAAGGAAAAGCATCTCCAGACATCTATATCAACCTGTGATACTACATACTCAATCACATTCTTGGGATAGGGTCTGTAACCCCAGAGGTTTGTCTCCCTTACAAGTGTCTGTAGTAATACATCGGGCATCTGTTCTCTGAGAATCTTTATCTCTTCAAAGGGACTTTCTCTTCTGTTCATTATTCCCACATGCCATCTTGCTCCACCATGACATTCTGCACTGAAAAGACCCATTTGATTGTAATATGGTGCCAGGGTTTTAAGGTCATAGATCCTTAATCTGTTTTTGAAATCAGACTGGCCTGCATCCCTCATTCCAACTGAAACAAAACATACTTTGCCGAGATCCTTCAGGGCTTTCACGATCTCCCTTGGTGACATTCCCGGTCTTACAAAGACATATTCCTTATTGTTGTCCTGAATCTTGACTCCTGAATTCTGAACCTCTTTCATATTCACATCCATGACTGTGGTCCAAGGGCAGAAATCTCTGCCACATATCTGGCAACCTTTAATGCCTCATCCTCAGAGGTCTTTTCCTTGAACATTGAAATAAGTTCATCCATATGTTCTTCTATGAATCTTGTAGAAAACTCTCCCTTTATAAATAAGGGATGTCTTATTATGCTTAAAAGCAGTGGTGCGAGGGTCTTTATCCCCTCTACCCTTAATCCTCTTCCCAATGCCCTATCCATAACCCTTATGGCATCTTCTCTATCTGCTCCTGCTGACATAAGAAGCATGAATAATGAATCATAGTAGGGCGGGATATCTGCACCTTCATAAACTCCTGTGGATATCCTTACGCCAGGACCATGAGGTATCTCAAGCCTCGTTATGGTACCAAAGGATGGACTGAATGTTTTCGGGTCTTCGGCATTAAGCCTCACCTCAAGGGCCCACCTGTTTGGATGTATATCAGCCTGTTTAAAGGGCAATTTCTTATCCATAGCCACATCAAGCATTATGCCAACAATATCAAGACCTGTAATGAGTTCAGTAATCCCATGTTCAACCTGAAGCCTGGTATTCACTTCAAGGAAATAATATTTTTTTGTATTTGAATCAAAGATAAATTCAACTGTTCCTGCTGATGTATAATTAATCTCCCTCATGAGCCTCAAAGCAGTAAAACATATCTCCTGTCTCAAATTATCATCAAGGGTTGGAGAAGGAGCTTCTTCTATAATCTTCTGGTTTCTTCTCTGGATTGTACATTCCCTCTCAAAGAGATGAACAATATTACCATGCTGATCTCCAACAACCTGAACCTCGATATGCCTTCCCCTTTCAATATATTTTTCTACAAGTATGGTATCATCACCAAAGGCCTTTTTTGCTTCTGAACGAGCCTGATTAAAGGCAACTTCAAGCTGTTCTTCCTTATCCACCTTTACCATTCCCTTTCCACCACCACCAGCAGCTGCCTTTATCATTATCGGGAAGGTAACATTTTCCTCTTGCATCCATCTTTTTATGGTAGCAGTATCCCTCACATCAGTTATACCTGGTATAGTTGGCACATTTGCCTTCCGGGCAATCTTTTTTGCCTGAATCTTATCACCCATGAGCCTTATTATCTCTGGCGGAGGTCCTATCCATATAAGTCCAGCATCTATTACCATCTGGGCAAAATCAGGATTTTCAGCAAGAAAACCCCAGCCAGGATGAATGGCATTACAACCGCTTCTAATAGCTGCCTCTATCATCTTTTCACTGTTAAGGTAGGACTCTACAGGAGGTGCCTCACCAATGTGGATGGCTGAATCTGCCATAAAGACATGATGGGCAAGTCTGTCAGGTGTGCTATAAACAGCAGTGGTGGGGATCTTCCTGACCCTGCATGTAAGCATGACCCTTACTGCAGGCACACCCCTATTAGCAACAAGAACCTTCTCGATCTCGGGCATTGATTATTAACCTCCAGTTTGAAGATTCCCAAGTAAGCTAAAAAATATGCTCATTGCTCCTTTAAAAAAAATTCAAAAATACACTATTTCCTCAACTACTCTAATCACAGGCTTGACTTTTTATAAAAGTATTTCTCGTTGTTTGAATTGTTCAGATGCCAATAGAGAGTATATTTATATAGGATTTAATATCCTGTCTATTACTGTCCGTGCCGATACCAGTGGATCAATAAATGCACTATCCATATCATGTTCAATGTCCCTCTTGTTTGAAAGATAGGTTATCCTGTCCTGCATCCTCTGCCTCAGAAACTGTAGATAATCAATATCCCTTGATGGTTTGTATTTTTTATCAAAATCAGCACCGAAAAGCTCGTTACCATTCTTTGGAAGCAACAAACCAGTGAATACCTTCCATTCCCTCCACTCAATACTGCCTCTTGCTATTTCAGTAACTATTTTCAGAGATAGCTCTTTAGGTATATCGATCTCCTGTCCTGGTAGTCCAAAGGCATGGGTATTAAGAATATAGCACTCAGCTCCAGCCTTGAAAAGTTTTCTGAACTGATGGCAGTCAACAATCAAGGGATGCACCCTGAAAGGGTTGGCAAAGGGTTCAATAACAAGTTTTGATAGTTCTTCCTTTGATACATTCTCAACGCCCTTTGCCCTTCTTGTACTCAAAGAAGCTCCCATTGCCACAGCAAGCCCTACATCAGAAACCTTGCATACAGGTGGTAAGGAAGGGTCTTTTTGAAGCCATATAACGGTCCTTGGATTTTTGCATGAATCTGCATGATGAAACATATCTCGTGATTTAATACATCTACCATTCTCATTCCTAATATCACCTGCAACAATATATCTTTCACCTGTAGGAACCTGTGTAATGGCAACATTTTGAGCTGAGTAAAAATATTTAATACTACTATCTTGAAATGTCACCGCATCTGTCTTATCAAAAAGACTCGGTTCAATCGCCACAGTAATATCGTTATCAAGGTCAATTAAAAAGGCATCATCGTGAATAACTGTAACCTTTTCGTTCTTCTTTAAAGTACCTGCATGATCATGGCTATTTGTAATAGAGGATTTACCTGAGCCTGATAGACCAAAAACAGCAATTGGCTTATGATTACCGATGGTCTTTATACCACCATGACAGGCAACCATATTGTGCCTGACTCCAATGGTCCATGCAAGGGTAAGCGTACCTTTTTTCCTTTCACCAAAATACCTTAAACCGAGTATAGCAATACAATTTTCATTCTCATCAACAATAACAAGACCATTGGGAAATTCTGGATGCGACCATTCTGGATCAGCAAAGATAAGAATATCAGGTTCATTTAATTTTCTTGATTTTTTATATAAATCTGTCCATGGCTTCACCAATGGTGTGAAATTGATACCCCAGTCAAACATATTCTTCGCATCACTCACAGGACTTAATAGATGAGCCTTCAGCATAAAATCGGGATGCACTCCAATAATACCTTCAAGCCACAGACCTGGACGCCTGTTAAACTGATATATAGCCTCTCTCAGTATCTTCAGGTATTTGTCTTTGTCTTTACCCATCTCCCTTACAAGTCTGCGGGCCCGAGCTGTCCGGCCTACTATAGCACCGTCATTGGATACCAAGACCTTAGCATTTTTTGGTAGCCCAAATTGCTCAGGTTTGTAAAATGGATGAGAGGTTACTATTACTTCTGGCTGTTTAAGGGAAAGATGATAAAGTTCCGCAAGGTTGGTTTTTTTAACAGAGTTTGCATAAAAGGCACTCTCTATCAGGGCGCGCCATGGAGAACCGGGAAGTTTATACTCACTTGCCATAATGAATTGCTCCTAAAATTATTTTACTTTATTATTATTGCAGACAATAAACTTAATTAGCAATACATCAGGCCTATTATCCTATCAAAACATATTTAGGGAAAGGGCTAAATAAGGAGAATTTTCCCTTAAGATGACAAATTATTATTTTGAGCTTTTAATGGCGGGGTGGACGGGGCTCGAACCCGCGA
>JBKBPW010000057.1:0-11194 GCA_046292975.1 Thermodesulfovibrionales bacterium | reverse complement strand
CAAACTCCTTTGACATATTTTGTCCTGCCTGGCTTA
Source organism: Thermodesulfovibrionales bacterium (assembly GCA_046292975.1). Lineage (GTDB taxonomy): Bacteria > Nitrospirota > Thermodesulfovibrionia > Thermodesulfovibrionales > CALJEL01 > CALJEL01. The sequence goes on along the minus strand of JBKBPW010000057.1, from coordinate 11,158 downwards.
AAATTTATTTCCAGGGGATTATAATTTCACGGACAGGGTATTTTGATCTAACCAGTTAAATTTCACGGACATTTTTTATGATCTAACGCGCAGGGTAGATTTTTTTGTCCAAGATATGTAAAAATAATAAAACTTTTGACTGGTATAACCAGAAAAATAAATTTCAGGAGGTTTAGGCTATGTATCTTGTAAAGGTAGATGCTGGTAAATGTGAGGGTTGTGAGGAGTGTGTCAATGTATGCCCTCAGGGTGTTTTTAAAATGGTTGATGGAAAGTCTGATCCCTATCAGACAAGTGAGTGTGTATTCTGTGAAAGCTGTATTGGTGTTTGTCCTTCCGGTGCTATTACAATAACTGAGATATAGGGCTGAACTGGCCAGGGCTTAATAAGCCCTGGCCAGTTTTATTTTAAACTTAAAATTGCATTCTGCTCTCAGTCCCAAAAAAATCTTACGATTTTTTTGGGACCTTCCCTTTCCTTGACTCAAACCTCTCAGTATTTTTATAATCAATTTCTATGATTGAAGATATAAATGAACTTATACAGCAGAGAATAAAGAAACTCAATGAACTGAGGTCGCTTGGCGTTGATCCTTACGGGAGCCCCTATGAGGTAACTCATCTTGCCTCTGAAATACACAGGATTTATCAGGATAAGGATAAGGAGTTTCTTGAACATAATACTCATGAGGTATCCATTGCTGGCAGGGTCATCATGCTCAGGGATTTTGGAAAGGCCTCTTTTGCCCATCTTCAGGATTCAAGTGGCAGGATACAGGTTTATTTTAGAAAGGATGTGCTTCAGGATAAGTTTACCCTTTTTAAAAAGATTGATATAGGTGATATACTTGGCATAAAGGGAAGGCTTTTCAGGACAAAGACCAATGAATTAACAGTGGAGGTAAGGGATTTTGTACTTCTCACAAAATCTTTGAGACCACTTCCTGAGAAATGGCATGGTCTGAGGGATATTGAATTAAGATACAGACAGCGTTATCTTGACCTCATTGTTAATCCTCAGGTGAAGGATGTCTTTCAGAAAAGAAGTGTGATTATCAAATCAATAAGAGATTTCCTTGAAAGAGAGGGTTTCGTAGAGGTTGAAACTCCAATGATGCATCCTATCCCTGGTGGTGCAGCAGCAAAACCTTTTAGAACCCACCACATTGCCCTTGGTATAGACCTTTATTTAAGGATTGCGCCCGAGCTTTATCTCAAGAGGCTCCTTGTTGGTGGTTATGAGAAGGTCTTTGAGCTTAATAAGAATTTCAGAAATGAAGGTATCTCAACAAAGCACAATCCTGAATTCACCATGCTTGAGTTTTATATTGCCTATAAAGATTACAGATATCTCATGGATTTTACAGAAAGGCTCATAACAGAGGTCTGTATGAAGGTCTGTGGCACCCTCAAGATTCCTTATGGTGAATATGAAATTGACCTTACCCCTCCGTGGAGAAGGCTTTCCTGGAGGGAGGCATTACTTGAAAAAGGAGTCCCCGAGGAGGTTTTCAGGGATGAAGTCTTTGCAAGGAAGTGGGCTATCTCAAAGGGTATAGAACTGAAGGAAGGACTTTCTTATGGAAAGGTTCTTGATGAGATATTCAAGGAGATAGTGGAGCCCCATCTTATACAACCAACATTTATAATAGATTATCCTGTAGAGTTATCACCCCTCGCAAAGAGGAAGAAGGAGCAGCCTGATTTTGTTGAGAGGTTTGAGCTCTTTATTGTTGGCAGGGAGATGGCGAATGCCTTTTCTGAGCTGAATGACCCTTTTGACCAGAAAGAGAGATTTCTTAAACAGGTTGAGGCAAAGAAAAGGGGAGATGAGGAGGCTCATCCAATGGATGAGGATTTTATCAGGGCGCTTGAATATGGTATGCCACCAGCAGCAGGTGAAGGTATAGGCATAGATAGACTTGTGATGCTTCTTACGAATTCTCAATCCATAAGGGATGTAATATTGTTTCCTCAGATGAAACCAGAGTCATGAGATTTTTACCATATCCATTATTCATATCTCTTAGATACCTCAAGTCTAAAAAAAAGCATAAGTCTATATCTCTCAATACCATTATTTCCATAGGCGGTGTCTGTCTTGGCGTGATGGCACTACTGACAGTTCTTTCTGTAATGAGCGGATTTCATGAAGACCTGCAGAATAAGATTCTTGGTGTGAATGCCCATGCAGTTGTCCTTCACTATTCTGGTTTAATCAGTAATTATGAATTAATCAAGAATCAGATTGATAGAACTGAAGGCGTTGTGTCATCATCACCCTTTGTCCTTGGCCAGGTTATGCTTTCTGCTGGAGACAGGGCAAGGGGAGTCGTGGTAAAAGGAATAGTACCTGAGACCGAGATGATGGTCTCGGAGATCAGGAAATACATAAAAGAGGGGTCTTTTGAGAGTCTTAAAGGCGGTTCAAAAATCCCTGGAATAATCATTGGAAGAGAGCTTGCAAGATATCTTGGTGTTTATATAGGTGACAGGATTAATCTTATTTCACCAATGGGTGAAATAGGTCCACTTGGTATGATTCCAAGGGTAAGGCAGTTTAAAATTACAGGGATATTTGAGGTCGGCATGTTTGAATATGATTCAAACCTTGCCCTTATCTCCCTCAATGAGGCTCAAGATTTTCTTAAACTTGGCAACTCTGTTACCGGCATAGAGGTAAAGGTGAAGGATATATACAGGGCAGACAGGATTGTTGAGTATATTCAGAAGAGACTTGGTTATCCCTATTATGGTATGGACTGGATGAAAATGAACAGGACCCTCTTTTCTGCCCTCAAACTTGAAAAATTTGCCATGTTCATTATCCTGATACTGATAGTCCTTGTAGCCTCCTTTAACATAATAAGCACACTTACAATGAGCGTTATAGAAAAGGAGAGGGAGATAGCTATACTTAAGGCAATGGGTGCTCCCAGCACAGGGATTATGGCCATATTTATGCTTCAGGGGCTCATTATTGGAGTTATAGGGACATTGCTTGGTGTGGCAGGTTCTCTTGTCCTTGGATATATTATTAATAATTATGAGATAATCAAGTTACCTCCTGATGTTTATTACCTGAGCCATCTTAGTGTCAAGCTAAAACTCTTTGACTATATCATTGTACCTATTTGCTCTATTGTTATAAGTCTCCTTTCTACAGTTTATCCGGCCTATCAGGCGGCAAGACTTAATCCTGTGGAGCCTTTGAGATATGAGTGAGATTCTTAAGTTCATCCTCAGGATAATAATATATCTTCTAATCATTGCAGTGATCTTTACGGGTCTATCACTCTGGAGAGGCGGTGACTGGATAAGATATGCAGGCACCATTATATACAGGGCCTCTGATGAGGCAGCAAAGGCCTCTGATAGCATCTATAATTGCAGGAAGGGATTTCAGGAATTTTGTATTAAGGTAAAGAAAAAGACAACAGGGATATTTAAAAAGGATGAAGACACTGATAAAGGTAAATAATCTTAAAAAGTCTTTTTTTACTCAGGCTGGCGAACTCAGGGTACTTAAAGGAATTGACCTTACAATTCAGCAGGGAGAGATGATCGCCATTGTAGGTGCCTCTGGAGTTGGTAAGAGCACCTTTCTTCATATACTTGGCACCCTCGACAGACCTACAGAGGGCAATGTCATACTTGAAGAGATTGACCTCTTCAGCCTTCCAGAAAGAGACCTCTCAAAGGTGAGAAACCGTCTTATAGGATTTGTCTTTCAGTTCCATTATCTCCTTCCAGAATTCACTGCACTTGAAAATATCCTTATGCCTGCTATGATTTACAGGAGTAGATCATCTCCATCTAATGAGTTCTGCTATGGAAGGGCTATAGAACTCTTAAAGGAACTCGGTATATATGAAAGAAGGGATCATAGACCTGGAGAACTCTCTGGTGGAGAGCAGCAGAGGGTTGCTGTTGCAAGGGCATTGCTTCTTGAGCCAAAGATTGTTCTTGCTGATGAGCCAACAGGAAATCTGGACACAGTAACAGGGGAGGAGCTTTTTGAGCTTCTTGTGAATCTAAACAGGAATAAGGGTATAACCTTTGTTATAGTAACCCATAACATGTCCCTTGCTCAGAGATGCACAAGAATATTAAGGATGATTGATGGTAGACTCTTTGAGGAGAAGACATGAAAGGCTTTTTTGTTACAGGTACTGACACGGGTGTGGGTAAGACAATTGTCTCTGCCCTTGTTTTAAATGTCCTGAAGATGCAGGGACTGAAGACCTGTGCCATGAAACCCTTTGAGACAGGTGCCCTGAGAGAAGGTAATCTCCTTATTCCATCAGATGGTATGTTCCTCAAGGACGCTGCACAGATGGAAGAACCTATTAATTACATAACGCCCCTGTGCCTTGAAAAACCCCTTGCACCAATGGTTGCTGCTGAGATGGATGGTGTGGAGATTGATATAACCCCTGTCTGGAAGGCCTATGAATATTTTAAAAAAAGATATGAGGCAATAGTTGTTGAGGGTGTTGGTGGCATAATGGTTCCAATAAAAAAGGATTACCTTGTTGTAGACTTAATAAAGGAGCTTGGGCTTCCTGTGCTTATTGTATCAAGGCCTGGTCTTGGAACCATTAATCACACCCTGCTTACAATAAATGAACTCCTTCGCAGGGATATCTCCATAAGAGGTATAATTTTTAATTTCTCTGCTCCACCAGAGGGCTCCCTTGCGGAGGAAACAAATCCATCTATTATCTCAAGACTTACAGATGTCCCTGTTATTGGCATAGTCCCCTATCTTAAGTCCTTTGATTCTGAGGCCCTTATAAATATTGCTATGAAGAACCTTAAGTTAGAATTACTAAAGGTTTAATAAAGGTTAGAGACCTTCACTAAAGAGGTTACTAATGAGGTCTATTAATGGACTGATAATATCTGGTTTGAGAGGTGGAAGTGGTAAGACCATCCTTTCCCTTTCTATTATTTCTTACCTGCATTATAAAAAGGGCATGAAGGTAATCCCTTTTAAGAAAGGACCAGATTATATAGACGGAGGCTGGCTTTCAGTGGCAGCAGGGAATCCCTGTTATAATCTTGATTCATATTTAATTCCAGAGGAAAGGCTTGTCCATTCCTTTATTTATCACTCTAAGGGAGATATATCCATAATTGAAGGAAACAGGGGGCTTTATGACGGGATGGATCTGGAAGGCACTCACAGCACCGCAAGGCTTTCAAGGCTCCTGAATCTTCCGGTGATACTTATAATTGACTGTACAAAGATTACCCGTACTGCTGCTGCTCTTGTTCTTGGAGCAATGAATCTTGAGAGGGATGTAAGAATAAAAGGCGTTGTCCTCAATCAGGTCTCCAGCAAAAGGCATGAATCTATTATCAGACAATCCATTGAGAGATATTGCTCCATCCCTGTTTTAGGTGCAATTCCGAGACTCTCAGGAGATGAACTTCCTGAGAGACATATGGGTCTACTTCCCCATCAAGAACATGCTGAAAAGAAAAAGGTCATAGAGATGGTTTTAAAGATAGCAGAGCAATATCTGCATATGGAAGAGATATTAAGCATTGCAAAAGAGGAGACATTAAATGATGATAAAAGAAGTCTCTCTCCTGTTGTTGAACCAGCAGGACATGCAGAAGGTATAAAGATTGGTGTTGTGAAAGATCCAGCCTTTCAGTTTTATTATGAAGAGAATCTGGAGGCCCTCAGGGATTATGGTGCAGAGATTGTGGAGATAAATGCCCTTGAGGACAAAGGACTTCCTGAAATAGATGCCCTTTACATCGGTGGAGGTTTCCCTGAGACAAATGCCATACAGCTTTCTATGAATAAAGAATTTATAAGCAGCCTTAAGGATTTCATTGAGGATGGTCTTCCTGTTTATGCTGAATGTGGAGGCATGATGTATCTCGGTAAGGAGATTGTTTATAAAGACAGGAGCTATCCAATGGCAGGAGTGATTCCTTTAAGTTTTATCATGAATGACAGGCCTGAATCTCATGGCTATACACTGCTGGAGGTAACAGGTCAGAATCCCTTTTATCCATCAGGCCTTATCTTGAGAGGTCATGAGTTTCATTACTCAAGGCCTGTAGCTCATGGGGAACTCAATCTCTCTTTTACCATGAAAAGGGGTGATGGTATAATTAATAAAATGGATGGTATCTGCTACAAAAATATTCTTGCTACCTATACGCATGTGCATGTCTACGGGACACCTGAATGGGCAGCTGGTTTGATAAAAAGGGCCATTGAATACAAAAGGAGGAAAAAACATGATTAAATGTCTCATACATGTAAATGAGCCAGAAAGGTGGCCTGTGGCAATTGGCAATATTACCAATCTTTTAAATGATGTTGGTGATTCAAATATTAATGTTATTGTTGTCAGTAATGGTGCGGGTGTGAAGGGTTATATCTCCTGTCCAGAGGAAGGTTCGGGTGTATGTCTTCCGGGCACTGTGGATGTTTTAAAAAAGATGGAGGAGCTTTCAAGACGGGGGGTAAGATTCCTTGCCTGCAGGAATGCCCTCAGGGCAAATAATATTGATGAAAAAAGCCTTCCTACCTTTGTAGAGGTAATTCCTGCTGGTATGACAGAACTAGTAAAGAGACAGGCTGAGGGATATGCCTATATCAAGCCTTAGGTGAGACCTTGAAGGAAAAGATAAAAGAATACCTTCTTAAAGGAGATTTTGATAGGATCGCTAAGCTTGGCGAGCCAGGCAGGATTGTGAGGGCTCTTATATCATTATCTTATGACAAGACTCAGGAGATTGCCTGGAAGAGTATAGAGGCCATAGGCAGGATTGTATATCTTGCTTCAAAGGAAAGGCCAGATTTTGGTGGGGAGATTATAAGAAGACTCCTCTGGAGTATAAGGGATGAGGCTGGTGGAATTGGCTGGAGTTCTCCTGAGATTATTGGTGAGATTGTGAGGAATGATCCCTCAAGGTATCATGATATCCCGAAGATACTCTGGTCTTTTATGGATGAGGAATTCTTAAGAAAGGGAATTATCTGGGCAATGGGAAGGATAGGTGAGGTCGCACCTGAGCTTGTTTATTTTGCCTCACCCTATCTGAAGTTGATTGCAGGGAATGATACTGATATAGAGATGAGATTTTATGCGAAATGGGCTTTGTGTAAGATGGGTGAAGAATTTGAAAGCAAAGAACCAGGTGATATAAAAGTGGTTATATATGATAATGGCGAATTAAAGGACATACCTTTTTCAGAACTTGTGACCTGCAAAAAGGCAGTCAGGATTATAGAAAGAAGGGGAGAGCTATTTTCTCATGAAGATTTTTTATCTACTGACAGACAATCCCTGAGATGTCCCTTCTGTGATTCTCCTGTTGACAGGCCAGGTGAGCTTAAGAATGGCTTTGCAGATGTCCTTGGTGGAAGATGTAGATGTGGGGCTCTTTATGCCTATGACCCATCTGGAAGGGCACTCGGTGAGGTATTGATGGATAGTCTTGCCATTTTATGCAAAGGTGATTATAATAAAGCCGTTAGTCTTGAGGAAGGAAAGGATTATCTTGTTAAATTTTTTATGTATGAGCCTTATATGAATCGTCTTTCTGGTATAGGTGGTTCTATTACAGCGAGACGGATGATCTTTGTGAAGATTTTAATATAATAAATAGAATAAATGATAATCATGTATAAATTAATTTTTTTAATTTGACCAGAAAATAATTTATATTGTATATACTATGACACAAAATCTTTTTAGCTTCTATCGTAGAGAAACTTAAAGTTATAATTTTAGATTTCAGGAATGACAGTATTACTGTCAAAAAAACTAAAAAGGAGGTAAGGGATATGCCCTCAATAGAATTTCAGGGTAAACAGATTGAGGTTGATGAGGATGGTTATCTTGCTAATCTTAATGACTGGTCAAAGGAACTTGCAGAGTATATGGCCGCAAAGGATGGTATAACACTTACAGATGCCCACTGGGAGATTATCAATTTTCTGAGAGATTATTATCAGAAATACCAGATTGCACCTATGATCAAGATACTTGTTAAGGAAGTTGCAAAGGTCATGGGACCTGATAAGGGAAATACGAAGTACCTCTATCAGCTCTTTCCAGATGGACCAGCAAAACAGGCATGTAGATATGCTGGTCTTCCAAAACCTACTGGTTGCGTATAAGGAATTGTGAGGCCTCTATACAGAGGGGCTGTTAATGGAATTAAAGAGATTCCTTGAAGAGAAGAGACCCCTAATCCTTGAAAGGTGGTTTCAAAGATTGCTTGAAGAATATCCTTCCGAGGGAAGAGAATTTATAAGTAACATAAAGAAGGATAGATTTGATAACCCACTTGGCTTTACGCTCTTTGAAGGATTGGAGGGTCTCTTTGACCATCTCCTCCATAAAAAAGACCTGAATGGTTCCCTTGATACCTTTATAAAGCTAAGGGCAGTTCAGGAATTTAAACCCTCTCAGGCAGTTGGTTTCATTTTTGCTTTAAAAGATATAATCTATAAAGAATTGTGCTCTCACCATGATAAAGCACTTATGGAGGAGTTTCTGGTCTTCTCTTCAGAGATTGATCTTCTGGCCTTAAGACTCTTTGATAGTTACATGGAATCACGGGAGAGGTTGAATGAGGTAAAGGTTAATGAACTCAGGAACATGACAGCCTGGATTCTCAAGAAGGTAAATATATTAAAGGAATATCCTGAATAAAATAAAATAAAAAATCTTAAAAAGAGGTAGGAAAGATGAGGATAATAGGCTCTCTTTTGTTGGTAATGGTTCTCATTTTGATTGCCTATGCAGGCTCAGGTCCTGCTGGTTTAAGGCCTCTGTTTGGAATAGTTATTCCCTATGTTGCTATCAGTATCTTTATCCTTGGTTTTCTCTGGAAGCTTCTCAAATGGGCTCGTTCCTATGTGCCTTTCAGGATACCAACCACAGGGGGACAGCAGAGGTCTTTTCCATGGATTAAATGGAGCAAGCTTGACAATCCTGCAACAGGTACCGGTGTTATCGGAAGGATGATTCTTGAGATATTTCTTATGCGTTCACTTTTCAGAAACACGCGAAGTGAAATAGTAGGTACAAAGCTGGTTCATGGCTCTTCAAAGTGGCTCTGGATAGGGGCAATGGCATTTCACTGGGCATTCTTCATAGTCCTTATCAGGCATATGAGACTCTTTATTGAGCCTGTTCCTGGTTATGTTCACTTACTTGAAAGCCTTGACGGATTTTTCCAGATTGCCCATCCTCGTCTAATGCTCTCGGGTGTAGTACTGATTGGTGCTGGAGTATATCTCTTCCTGAGAAGATGGTATATACCCCAGGTTCGATACATCTCCCTTCCCGCTGATTACTTCCCCCTGTTTCTCATAATAGCCATTGCCACAACAGGAGTGATAATGAGATATTTCACAAAGACTGATATTGTAGCTGTAAAGACCTTACTTCTGAGTCTTATGACATTCAGCCCTCAGATACCTGAGAAGGAAAAGATTGACACAATATTTTATATCCATTTATTCCTTGTAAGCTCATTACTTGTTTACTTCCCCTTTAGTAAACTTATGCACCTTGGAGGTATCTTTATGAGTCCTACGAGGAATATGGCTAATAATCTCAGGGTAAAGAGACATGTAAATCCATGGGATTATCCTGTAAAGGTCCATCATTATGAAGAATATGAAAATGAATTCAGGGATAAGATGAAAGCAGCCGGAATCCCTGTAGAAAAGGAGTGAGAGCATGGCAAAACTACCAAAACCACAAGAATTAATGCAGACAATAGACTTTAGACCTCCAAAGACAGACTGGAGGAACCTCAAGGTTGAATTAAGGGAAGGTATGTACTGCCATCCTGCCAAGAAAAAGGACCTTGAGGCAGTTGACTATCCTTACATAAGGGAATGGTCACCAAAGGATGAGGACTGGAAACTTCCAAGTGACTGGAAAGAACAGGTCCTTGAGGCTATAAGGCAGAGGCTTATAAGATTTCGTTCATTCCATGTCTTTATGGACATATGTGTAAGATGTGGTGCCTGCGCAGATAAGTGCCACTTCTTCCTTGGTACAGGTGACCCAAAAAACATGCCTGTCCTGAGGGCAGAGCTTATGCGCTCAATTTACAGAAGATATTTTACACCCTCTGGAAAGATCCTTGGAAGCATTGCTGGTGCAAGGGAACTGACACCTGAGATCATTAAAGAGTGGTGGTATTATTTTTATCAGTGCACAGAATGCAGAAGGTGCTCTCTCTTCTGTCCTTATGGAATAGACACTGCAGAAGTTACTATTATAGCCAGAGAGATACTCAATCTCCTTGGTCTTCAGCTTGGATGGATTGCAGGACCTGTAGCCAATTGTTACTGGAAAGGTAATCACCTTGGCCTTGAGCCCCATACAATAAAGAGCAACATAGAGTTTATGCTTGATGATATAGAAAATATCACAGGTATAAGGATAGAACCATCCTTCAATAGAAAGGGTGCGGAGATATTGTTTGTAACACCATCAGGTGACCTCTTTGGTGTCCCTGGTGTTTATACCTGTATGGGTTATCTCATGCTCTTCCATGAGCTTGGACTTGACTATACCTGGAGTACCTATGCCTCTGAAGGAGGTAACTTTGGATTCTTTACATCCATGGAAATGGCAAAGAGATTGACCTATAAGATTTATGCTGAAGCAAAGAGGCTTGGAGTCAAATGGATACTTGGTGGTGAATGCGGTCATATGTGGAGGGTATGGAATCAGTACCTGCCCACATTCTGGGAACCTGCTGACAATCTTCAGGTTCCAGTATCACCCATAACAGGAACAAAATTTGAACATGCAAGGTATTCAAAACTTGTCCATGTTGTAGAGTTCACAGCAGACCTTATAAAGCATGGGAAACTAAATCTTGACCCAAGCAGGAATGACCATTTAGTAGTTACCTGGCATGACTCCTGTAATACCTCAAGGGGAATGGGCATATTTGAAGAACCGAGGTTTGTTGTAAAGAACGTAGTTAAGAACTTTTATGAGATGCCTGACAATACAATAAGGGAAAGGACATTTTGTTGTGGAAGTGGCTCAGGATTAAATGCCTCAGAGAATATGGAACTCAGGATGCGTGGAGGCTTCCCAAGGGCAATGGCGGTAAAACATGTGAATGAGAAATATGGAGTTAATGT
>JBKBPW010000056.1:0-11302 GCA_046292975.1 Thermodesulfovibrionales bacterium | reverse complement strand
ACCTTATGAACTGGCACCTCAAGCCATTTCGGCAACCTGCCCTTTTTTATTTAAGGTCTGTTGTAGATATTCTATCGGCAATTTCCAGGAATTAGCAATTTGATAAAAAATCAGGTCCTTGAAAAAGGCCCTTACCTTTAATTCTGTAAGTTATTCAGTTCTTCCTTGATTGAAATTCCCTCATTTGAAAAAATCTCTTCACAACAGTTATAGTTAAAGGTTAAAGAGTTTTAAGATATGCCTCTACAGGAATTTATTATAGTAAAGGGTGCATCAGAGCATAATCTCAAGGGAATAGATGTCACTATTCCAAGAAATAAAATTACTGTGATTACAGGTCCTTCTGGTTCCGGGAAATCATCCCTTGCAATGGACACTATTTATGCAGAGGCACAGAGGCGATATATGGAGAGTCTTTCATCTTATGCAAGGCAGTTTATTGAGCAGCTCAAAAAACCGGATGTCCAGTCCATAACAGGACTTTCACCATCCATTGCCATAGACCAGAAGACTGTTACAAGAAGCCCCCGCTCAACAGTTGGCACAATTACAGAGATATATGATTATATGAGGGTAATCTATACAAGGATCGGAAAACCCTTCTGTTATAATTGTGGTGCCCTCCTTGGTGGTCAGAGGATAGAGGGTATTATAGAGGCTGTTAAGGCCCTTCCGCAGGGGACAAGGCTTCAGGTATTATCCCAGATAGCCAGGGAAAGAAAGGGTGAATATAAAAAAGAGCTTGATTCCATGAGGAGGGAAGGTTTTTTAAGGGCAAGGATTGATGGAAAGATGGTTGACCTTGTTGAAGGTCTTAAACTAAAGAAGACGCAAAGACATACTGTAGAGATTGTGATAGACAGGTTTATAGTAAAACCGGGTATAGATAAAAAGATAGCCACTTCAATAGAAATAGCCCTCAGATATTCTGACATTATAATCGTCAATCTTGTGGATGAAGGAAGGGATATCCTTTTTAGCAAATCCCTTGCCTGTCCTAAATGTGGAATAAGCTATCCAGAGATAACACCAAGGCTTTTTTCCTTTAACAGTCCTTATGGTGCCTGTCCAAGGTGTAAGGGAATAGGATTTGAGGATCTGAGAGAGATATATGAGGAAGAAATTACTGAAGAGGATATGATTTCAGAGCCCCTTATTGATGCAGAATCACTGAAATTTGAAAGATGCAGTGAATGCAATGGTACCCGTCTGAGAAAAGAGGCCCTCGGGATTCTTTTTAATGGCATTAACATAGCTCAGTTCAGCAATCTTACAGTAAGGGATGCTATTAAATTTTTAAAGGAACTTGAACTCTCCAAAAGAGAGGCCTTCATTGTAGCAAGACCTTTAAAGGAGATTCATGACAGGCTTGGTTTTCTTGAAAGGGTAGGGCTTGATTATCTTACACTGGACAGACCATCTTTAACACTTTCAGGAGGGGAGGCCCAGAGGATAAGGCTTGCCACCCAGATTGGTTCAAGGCTTACTGGTGTTCTCTATATCCTTGATGAACCGAGCATAGGCCTTCATCCAAGAGATTGTAAGAAGCTCCTTGATACAATAGCCTCTATCAGAGATGCTGGCAATACAGTCATAATAGTTGAACATGATGAGGAGACCATAAGACAGGCTGACCATATCATAGATATGGGTCCTGGAGGGGGAATCTATGGAGGACGGATTGTTGCATCAGGAACTTTACAGGAGATAATAAAAAACCCTGCCTCCCTTACAGGGAGATACCTTAAAGGAGAGTTATCAATACCTGTTCCAGCCTCAAGAAGAAAACCACTGGATTATATTGAGATTACAGGTGCTTCAGAGTTTAATCTAAAGAATCTGGATATTAAGATTCCACTGGGTGTATTTCTATGTGTTACAGGTGTCTCTGGATCAGGCAAGAGTACACTTTTTATAGATATCCTCTACAGGGCAGCTAAGAATGCCCTTTATAATACAGGCCTTAAGACAGGCAAATTTAAAAAGATAAAAGGCCTTGAAAAGATAAAAAGGGTACTCTGTGTTGACCAGAGACCTCTTGGAAGGACACCCAGGTCAAATCCAGCAACATATACTGGATTATTCACATTAATCAGAGATCTCTTTGCACAGGAGCCTGAAGCGCGCATGAGGGGATACAGGTCTTCAAGATTCAGTTTTAATGTACCAGGAGGCAGATGCGAGACCTGCGGTGGTGATGGCCTTAAGAAAGTGGAGATGCATTTTCTGCCAGATGTATATGTCCCCTGCGATGATTGTAAAGGCAGGAGATATAATAAGGAGACCCTTGAGATTAGATTCAGGGATAAAAATATAGCTGATGTCCTTGAAATGACTGTGTCAGAGGCAGTTGAGTTTTTTAAGAATATACCTCATATAAGTTCAAGGCTCAGGATACTTGAAGATGTGGGCCTTGGCTACATAAAGCTCGGACAGCCTGTTACATCCCTTTCAGGCGGAGAGGCCCAGAGGATAAGGCTTTCAAGGGAATTTGTTAAAAGATCAAAGGGCCATACCCTCTATATCCTTGATGAGCCCACAACAGGTCTTCATTTTAGGGATATAGAGAAACTGCTCAGTGTGATAAATAAACTTGTTGATAATGGCAATACCGTAATAGTGATTGAACATAACCTTGATGTGATAAAATCAGCAGACTATATAATAGACATGGGGCCTGAAAGTGGAGATAGAGGAGGAGAGATTATTGCCACAGGTACTCCTGAAGAGGTGGCAAATAATCCTGAATCATGGACTGGTAGATTTTTGAGGGAAAAGATTATGACAGGTCAAAAGGCAAAGGCAGGATGAGGGATTTCAGAATAAAGTGCGACCGAGCGATAGAGCGACCGTGCGACCGTAGCACTGTAGTAGGGGTAATTCATGAATTGCCCCTACAGTCGCACTGTCGCACTGTAGCACGGTCGCTCGGTCGCACTAAGCTGGCACCTCAAGCCTTTTCGGCATACCCCCTATCTCTATCGGCAAGTTTCGGTTGTGGCATTATCACATTTCTGTTGTGCTGTCTTATATTCTTTACCTCCTGTCATAGGGAACATCTCTACAAAAAGACAACAATCCTGATGGATACCATTGTTACCATTACAGTGGTGAACGATTCAAAGGTAGCTGCAGACCGTGCAATTGAGCATGCCTTTAATGAATTAAAGAGGCTTGAGAAGAGTTTTAATTTTTATTCTGAAGAAAGTGAGTTATCTATGATTAATAGAAATGCAGGTCTCAGGCCTGTTAAGGTTTCAGAGGATATGATGGATATTTTAAAAAAGGCTATATATGTATCTGAGCTTTCAGGAGGTGCCTTTGATATAACAACAGGTCCCCTTACAAGACTGTGGGATTTTCATAAAAAAAACCTCCCTGATAGAGGGAGGCTCAAAGAGGCGCTCAAGCTTGTAGGTTATAAAAATATTATTATTAATGAAAAGGATTCCACTGTTTTTTTTAAGAAAAAGGGCATGCTCATAGATCTGGGTGGCATAGCTAAAGGCTATGGTGCAGACAGGGCAATTGAGATATTGAAGGCAGAGGGTATGAAGGCGGCCCTTGTAGCCATTGCTGGAGATATAAGGGCCTATGGAGTTAAAAATAATGGAAATCCCTGGATGATCGGTATCAAGCACCCCCGTGCTAAAGGAGATGACGACCTTATAGCCACATTACCTTTAAAGGATGCCGCCATATCTACATCAGGTGACTATGAGAGATTTTTTATAAAGAATGGAAAAAGATATCATCATATCCTTAATCCACTAACAGGTTATCCCGCAGATTCCACCGGAGGAGTCTCAGTAATAGGAGATGCTGGTTATCTCACTGACAGTATTGCAACAGCAGTCTTTTTGCTGGGTCCTGAAAAAGGGATAGATCTCCTGAGAAAACTTGGTCTAAAGGGTGTATTTATCACAGAAGACGGTAAGAGATTTCTTACAGGTGATATTGATGGCATCAGGTTTAAATAGAAAGGCCTTTTCTATACTTGACGGAGTTCTCATTGGTTCTTTGTTTGTTATTTCAATCTCAGGTTTTATGTTCATGGATAGATTTTTATCTGATAGTGACTCTGTAAGGGTTGAGGTTGATGGAAGGCTCCACGGTATTTATCCCCTTTCTGAAGACAGACTTCTCACTGTTTATGGTCCAATTGGTGATACCGTGATAGAGATTAAAAACAGGAGGGTGAGGGTTGTTAGCTCTGCCTGTCCAAATAAGCTCTGTGTTCATCAGGGATTTATTAAAAAAGGAAGCATAATATGTCTTCCCAACAGGGTTATTATAACCATTGGAGTAAACTCTGTAGATGCAATTACAGGATAAGCAGAAGATAGCGGTCCTGAGTGCCATTGCTATAGCAATTCACAGTATAGAGAACTTAATCCCTATGCCTATTCCCTGGTTAAGACTCGGGCTATCAAATATCATCACATTAATTGCCTTTTTATTATTTGGTGTAAGGATTGCCATGCTGATAACACTTATAAGAATTACGGTCTCATCCATGCTTATAGGAACATTCCCTGGTCCTGCCTTTGTATTGAGCCTATCAGGAGGTTTAACCGGACTTGCAGGTCTGTGGTTTTCAAGTATAATCCCCTTTCTGGGAATAACAGGATTGAGCGTTATAGCAGCACTTTCTAATATCTCAGGCCAGGTAATTATCGCCTATTTTTTATTTATCAAAAGACCCGAGGCAGTCCTTGTGATTGCACCATTTTTGATCCTTCTTTCCACGACCACAGGCACAGTCAATGGCCTTATATCAGCAGGTATAATAAGAAGGATAAATAATAAAGGTGTGGTATAATTTCATATGTTTTATTCTGTCCTTTTAAAGGCACTGAGATGGATAAATCTGCTCCTTGCAACAGGTCTTTTGCTTTGTATCTTTTATTTAATAAGAGTTATGCTCTTACCTGCTGGGGTAAAGTTTGATACAAAAATTCAGCAGAATAAAACCTCTGCGCAAAGGATTTATTCCATTGATAACTACGCAGGTCTTCTTAAGGAAAATCCTTTTGGGATAAAGGGTGAGTTCAGACTCTTAACAAAGTCAGAGGGTTCACAAAATGATAATGCCATTACACTGATCGGGACTGTATCAGGAGGAGATCATAATTATGCTATAGTTGCAGATTCAACGGGTAAACAGGAGATATTTAAGAAAGGTCAGGACGTTTATGGTATCGGAAGGCTCAGGGCTGTATATAAGGATAAAATTATTATAAAGACCCCTTCAGGTGATAAGGTCTATGAGATTGCTGATGTGATAATTAGAGAGGTGAGAGGGCAGAGACCAGAGGTCAGAAAGGATTCAGAATTTAGAGCACCAGCAGGTGTGGGAAGGTTATCTCAGAATGTCTTTACAATCAACTCAGAGGCATTGAGACAGGCCATAGAGAATCCGAGGGAGATTTTGACTGATGCGAGGTTTGTTCCTAATATTGTTGATGGAAGGCAGGAAGGTTTTATAGTAAGGGAATTAAAGAAAGGCGGAGTTTATGAGAGCCTCGGCCTGGAGGATGGAGACATACTTCTCAGGGTGAATGACTTTCCCATAACAGGGCCTGAGAGTGCACTTCAGGCCTTTACAGCCCTTAAAGGAATGGATAGGATAGAGCTTGATATAATGAGAAAGGGTCAGAGGATAAGCATGACCTATCAGATTAGGTGAGTTTATGCCGATATTTGCCTTGGAATATTAAAGTGAAAAGTGATAAATTATAAGGAGGAGGTTGATTTGAAAGAAGGGCTGGGTTTATCAGGTTTGAACAGAGGTTTAAGGATTTCGGCTTCAGTTTTGAGAATAAAATTCTTCAGCCTTAAGCCAGTAGTCTTCAGCTTAATCTTCAGCCTCCTTTTTCAGCCGTTGGTCCTAAGCCTGAATTCTGCAGATTTACTCCATGTTTTTCCAGGTGCTTATGCCCAGGAAACATCTACTAAAAAAATGGTTACCTTCAATTTTGTAGATGTAGAGCTTCCTGTTATTACAAAGTTTATAAGTGAGATCACAGGAAAGAATTTTATATTTGATGAGAGGGTCAAAGGTAAAATTACCATTATAGCTCCTTCAAAGATAAGCATAGATGAGGCCTATGACCTGTTTTTGTCTGTCCTTGAGCTAAAGGGATTTACAGTGGTTCCATCTGGTGTTGATGCCTTTAAGATTATTCCTGTTTCTGAGGCAAAGCAGAGGGGCATACCCATTATTAAAGAGCCTGTGAAGGTAAATGAAAGTTATATTGTCAGACTCATACCCCTTAAATACATTACCTCTGATGAGGCGCAGAGATTTCTTCAGCCAATGATATCAAGGGATGGATATATATCTTCCTTTGGACCAGGGAATTTCATAATGGTTGTTGACTCAGGGATAAATATAGAGAAGATACTTTCCCTCATTGAACTCATTGACCAGCCTTCAAAGGAGCTTGAGCCAGAGATTGTTTTTTTAAGATATGCCTCTTCTGATCAGGTTGCAAAGATAATCAATGAGGGCTTTTGGAAATTGAAGACCCGTACCCCCGGGGGTCCACAGGTTCAGCAGTTCTGGGTTGCCTCTGAACCAAGACTCAATGCCTTGATAATCTTTGGTGAAAGTGATACAAAAGAGGCTGTAAAGAAACTCATAGGGCTTCTTGATATTCAGCCAGAAGGAACAAAGGGAAGGGTAAATGTTTATTTTCTTGAGAATGCAGATGCAGAGGAACTTGCGAAGGTCCTCGAGGGGATAATAAGGGGTACTGTTCAGAGACCACAACAACCAGGGGCTCAGATCCCTCCTCCTGTATTTGAATCTCCTGTGGCTATAACCATATCTCCTGATAAGGCTACAAACAGTCTTGTTATAGTTGCTTCAAGCGCTGATTATCAGAATCTTGTTGATGTTATAAAGCAACTTGACAAAAGGCGTAAGCAGGTCTTTGTTGAGGCCATGATAGTGGAGGCCTCTATTGATAAGCTTCAGGAACTTGGTTCAAGGTGGCGTGTAATAGGAAGAAAGGATGGGGAACCAGTTGCTATTGGTGGATTTGGCACTGTTAATACATCCACCCTTTACGAGATAGTGACCGGTCTGAGCGGGTTAAGCGCGGGTGGAATGGGAAATTTTCTCAATATACCCATATCAGTGATAAAACCTGATGGCACTGCTGAGGTAACAACACTTACAGTACCCGGGTTTGCTGCCCTTTTCAATCTTGATATGTTCAAGGATAGTGTGAATGTCCTTTCTACACCGAGGATACTGACCTCTGACAATAAAGAGGCAGAGATTGTGGTTGGCGAAAATGTGCCATTTATATCAAAGAGGGAGAGGGATCCTTCTGCTCAGAATATCCTCCTGAGCTCCATAGAAAGAAAAGATGTGGGTATTACCCTGAAGATTACACCTCATATTACTGAGGGAGATCATGTAAAACTTGATATATATCAGGAGATATCTGCTGTTAAGAAAGAGGCAAATGCAGATATACTGATTAATATAGGACCAACCACAACCAAGCGCTCAACAAAGACCTCTATTGTTGTAAAGGATAAACAAACTGTTGTTATAAGTGGTCTTATGCAGGAAAAACAGGAAGAGGTTGAAAGAAAGGTACCACTTCTTGGTGATATTCCTATCCTTGGATGGCTTTTTAAATATAAAGGAGTTCAGAAGGCAAAGACAAATTTACTTGTCTTTATAACACCCCATATTATTAAAGATTCAGAAGACCTTGAAAAACTCACCTCTGAAAAAAGGAAGGAGTTCTCTCAGGCAAACCACAGATATGTTGAGGGAGAGATAATTGTAAAATTTAAAAAAGAAATAACTGATGAGAGGATAGGTGAGATATTGAAAGAACATAAGCTCATCATTATTGAATACATGGAAAAGACAGGGCTATACAGACTCAAACTACCTGAGGGTATGGAAGTAAAAGAGGCGGTAAAAGAGTTTTCAAAGATCCCTGAGATAGAGATGGTTGAACCTAATTATATATTGTTTAAAGGCAATAGCAAGTAATCTGTGATTTATGTTAAAGTATCTGTGTGAGAGTAATGCACTCACATACACTCATACTAATATAAATAGCCGCCTTGACATGAAATTAATTAAGTTATAAAATTAATTCACTTATAGTAGAAAGGAGGTGGTAGAGGAAGGGATTTAACCGGTTGGTAGGATAATTCAATATTTGAGGGAATAAGAAGCGGAAAGGGGTTAGAATCCCCTGCTGCCCCGCAGCCGTGAAGGGAACGAAAGCCCAAAAGAAGCCACTGGAGTAAAACCGTTTGACCTGGTCAGGCGGTTTCTCTGGGAAGGCGGGCAAGTAGGTCAGTAATAGAAGCCCTGAGCCGGAAGACCTTTTATTCCCAAAAACCTCGAAGGGAGGGAAAAATGGAGATTTTAAAAAAATTTAGTCTGATTATTTTTGTATTAGTGTTTTCTACGCCCGCCTTTGCGGCCCACCCACTTGTAACAGATGATACAGGCACACAGGGTAAAGGAAGGTTTCAGCTTGAGGTGAATAGTGAATTCACTTATGACAAAGAGACAGAGAAAGGTGTAATTACAAAAGAGACTGGTGGAGAAGTTGAAACTGTTCTATCCTGGGGTGTAATCGAGAATGTGGATATTATTCTTGGAGTTCCCTATCAGTGGACAAAGATTGAAGAGGATGGCAAGGTTACATCGGATGTGGACGGGATATCGGATATGTCTTTAGAGGTTAAATGGAGATTTTTTGAAAAGGATGGATTGAGTTTCGCTTTAAAACCCGGCATTACACTTCCCACAGGTGATGAGGAGAAAGGTCTTAGTAATGGCAGGCCATCATATGGCCTTGTCTTTATAACAACAAAGGAAGTAGAGCCATGGGCATTTCACCTGAATTTAGGCTATACACATAATGAGTATAAGCTTGAGGCAGATGAAGAGGCAAACAGGAAGGACATATGGCATGCATCCCTCGCAACCGAGGTTGAGGTTGTAAAAGACATGAAGGTAGTAGCAGATGTAGGTGTAGAAACAAATCCTGATAAGACATCAAATAAACATCCAGCATTTATCCTCGGTGGGATGATATATTCGATCACTGAGAACCTTGATATTGATGTGGGAGTAAAGGGTGGTCTTAATAAACCTGAAACCGATACCGCAATCCGTGCGGGTATAACAATGAGATTTTAAAAGGAGGAATGATTATGCAAAATCTAAAAACAAAATCTCATTTTTTCATCTTTGTTTTGTTTGGTTGTCTCGTGTCTACCAATAACGCATATGCAATGCACATCTCAGAAGGCATACTGCCTTTTAACTGGGCAGCATTGTGGTTTGTTATAGCAGTGCCCTTTGTGGCATGGGGCTTGTATAAGCTCAAGAAACTATCGTCAATTGACCTGTCATTCAAACCCTTTGTTGGATTGGTGGCAGCAGTTGTATTCATCATCTCCTGTATGCCTATCCCCGTGCCCACGGCAGGCACATGCTCACATCCCTGTGGAACAGGAATATCAGGAATTCTCGTTGGCCCGGCCATCAGCATATTGGTTGCAGCAGTGGCCCTCCTTATTCAGGCATTATTCCTTGCTCATGGAGGTCTAAGCACATGGGGTGCTAATATCGTATCAATGGGCATTATGGGCTCTTTTGCAGGGTATCTTACCTTCAAAGGATTGAGGGCACTAAAGGCTAATCTTTGGATTGCAGGCTTCATGGCAGGGTTGTTTGCAGACTGGGCAACCTATTTCACAACATCTATTGAGCTTGCATCAGGTATAAGAGGCGATTCTCCATTCATGCCACTTTTCTGGAAGATACTTATCGCCTTTATACCGACACAGTTTCCACTTGGAATACTTGAAGGTGCTATGACAGCAGGCATGATTGTACTGCTTTATAAAAAACGTTCTGATCTCCTTGTAAAGATTGGGGTGCTGAAAGCAAAGGAGGTGGCAATATCATGAAAAGACAAAAGGTCTGGGGAATACTTCTGTTGTTTGCTTTTCTGCTAATTATGGTTAGTAACCTACTGCCGGCCATTACCTTTGCCGAAGAAGAAGGGAAGTGGTCTGGAGTTGATGAGTCTGTTGTTGAAAAATATGCAAAAGAGCGCGGAAGAGAGCCAAAAGAGCCACTGATAAACACAGACCAGGGAGATTTGCTTCTCTTTGTGTTTTTGATTGCAGGTGCAATTGGAGGATTTGTTGCAGGATATTATTGGAGGGTGCTTATGCTCGAAAAAGCACCAAAACAGACAGCGGAAATGAGGCAGTGACAGGTTGTTTTTATTATGGATGTGGTGCGGGCCGTCTTGAACGGTCTCACCACATCGGCATGTTTAAAGGAGGGAAGAATGAATAAAGGTAAAAGGCTGGAAGATATGACAGTAGAGGAGCTCAAAAAGGAGCTTGAGTTTACAAAAGAATGTCTGAGGGATGCTGAAGAACTTTATAATTTTACCTTCAGTAAGTGTTCTCTGCATATTGGAGCACAACAGGCTGTGGCGATACAGGAGGAGCATGAGGAAAAGTGCCGGGAGTATAGAGAAAGGATAAAACAAATTGAGGAATTGTTGAGGAGTCGCAATGTTTAAGAGGATTAAAAAGAGGGACGGTAAAGTCGTCAAGTTCAATCCAGAAAAGATTACTAATGCAATTGCCAAGGCTGGTGCTGCAACAGGTGAATTTGATTATAAGACAGCCAAAAGATTAACCCTAAAGGTCTTGAATTTAGCAGGACAGGCAATCCGCCGTAAGATTCCTACGGTCGAGGAGATACAGGATGTTGTGGAGGAAGTCCTTTTGTCTTCTCCTTATCGCAGGACTGCGAAGGCATATATCCTCTACCGTGACCAGCATGCAAAAATCAGGGAGATCACCACAAAGGCTAATGTTGACCTCGTGGATCAATACTTAAACCAGATTGACTGGCAGGTAAATGAAAATAGCAACATGGCATTCTCTCTACAGGGACTGAACAACTACATCTCCTCAGAAATCAGCAAGATTTATTGGCTAAACAAGATCTACCCGCCCGAGATCAGGCATGCGCACTTGAATGGTGATTTCCATATCCATGATCTGAACATCCTTTCTGTTTACTGCGTTGGATGGGATCTTTACGACCTGCTGACAGTGGGATTCAGGGGTGCACCGGGAAAGGTTGAGAGCAGGCCTGCCAGACATTTCCGGAGTGCCCTTGGCCAGGTGGTGAATTTCTTCTATACCCTTCAGGGCGAGGCCGCAGGTGCACAGGCATTTTCAAATTTTGATACCCTCTTAAGCCCATTTATAAGATATG
>JBKBPW010000055.1:0-11316 GCA_046292975.1 Thermodesulfovibrionales bacterium | reverse complement strand
CTGTTCAGTTTTTTTCTGTGCCTGAGCTAATTCTTCAAGCCTCTCTTCAGTTTTTTTCTGTGCCTGAGCTAATTCTTCAAGTCTCTGTTCAGTTTTTTTCTGTGCCTGAGCTAACTCTTCAACTCTCTGTTCAGTCCTTTTCTGTGCCTGAGCAAGTTCATATACAACGAGCCTGAGTTCCTTTATATCCCGACCGAGGGTATCTTTCAGTCGCTCATCTACGATCCTGATAATCTCCCTTTTTAGGGGTAAGGTTATTTTGCTTTTTTTACTCTTTTCTGTCTGCATCTCTAACCCCTTAGCTTTTTCTTTTTTGCTTTACGGTCTTTTTTGACTGAATACCCCCAGAATTTCAGTCTTTCTTCCACGATCTTTATAATCTCTGCCCTCAGAGAGGGAGGTATTCTGCTACCTTTAGCCTTTGATATCTTCATTTTTAGCTTACATTTAGTATATCACACCACAGTGCGACCGTTCACCGTCAACAGCACGCCTTCTGGCGTGTTGTATACTCACTAATTTTCCTCTTCACCCATTCATCCAAAAGATTGCTTCTCTCATCTCGGTATCTCAGTCTTTCATCTCCTCATAGATCTCATCAAAGAGCCTGTGATTGTCCTTGAAAATCTCAAGTATCTGCGGGTCAAAGTGTCCTGGCATTGTCCTTCCATCACCCTCTGTAATGATCTTGAAGACCTGTTCATGGGGAAGGGGAGGTCTGTAGGGTCTCCTTGACCTCAGGGCATCATACTGGTCTGCGATAATCATTATCCTGCCCTCAAGAGGGATTTCTTCTCCTTTAAGACCCGCTGGATACCCTGAGCCGTCCCATCTTTCATGATGGCTCAGGGCAATGCGTTCTGCCATATGCAGTATTGGTGAAGGAGAGCCACTGAGTATCCTTGCTCCAACTAATGGATGGGTCTTCATGAGGGCATATTCCTCTGGTGTAAGTTTTGCTGGCTTAAGGAGTATTTCTGCCGGGATTGCGACCTTTCCAATGTCATGCATTGGTGCAGCATACAGTATCTGGTCAATCCTTTCTTGAGGCCAGCCAAGGTTCTTTGCAATAATTGCACAGTAATGGCCAACACGCCTTATATGGTTTGCTGTCTCTTCATCCTTATATTCTGCCACAAGGGTAAGCCTCTGTATGGTATCAAGATAACTCATCCTCAATTCCTCTGTTCTTTTTCTCACCTCAAGCTCAAGCCTTTCATTATAATCCTTTAAGAAGTCCTCATATTCCTTTATCTTTAAAAGGTTCTTTGTCCTTATTATGAGCTCAGAGGCATCAAAGGGCTTTGTGAGAAAGTCATTTGCACCTGCCTCAAGGCCTTTGAGTTTTGAATCCCTGTCTGTAAGGGCTGTGACCATTACTATAGGAATCTGTTTGAATCTATTGTCCTCCCTCAGGCGCCTGCATGTCTCATAGCCATCCATTTCTGGCATCATTATGTCAAGGTATATGAGGTCAGGCATGTATTCCTTTGACTTTTCAATTGCCTCAATACCATTTTTTGCTGTCTCAAAGGAATAGCCATAACTTGAAAGGAGGGCTCCCATTAGCTTGAGATTCCTTTCCTCATCATCAACTATCAGTATCCTTGATTTCTTCTTCTCATCCATTACCTTTCCTCCTGAGAAGTGATTCTACCTTATTTATAAATTCATCTAAATCTATTATAGGTTTTATAATGTAAGCATCAAAGATGGAAAGTGCTTCAATCTTCTCTCTCTCCTTCTGTGTAGCTGATGCTGTAAGGACAACCACCACTGGTATCTTTGAAAGGGCTGGGTTTTGCTTGATCTTCTTCGTTGCCTCTACACCATCCATGACAGGCATCCTTATATCCATGAGTATCAGGTCAGGTGTCTGGCTCTTCAGGGTGTTCAGTGCCTCAAGACCATTTTCTGCCTCAAAGGTATCGTGCCCTTTATTCTACAATATTATCCTCAGGAGCTTTCTGTTTCTGTCATCATCATCAACTATTAATATCCTTGCCATATAATATCTGAAAATTCTTTATTCTTTCTTCAATGGTATGGTAAAGCTGAATCTGCTTCCTTTGCCAGGCTCACTTTCTACCCATATCCTTCCTCCATGAAGCTCAACAAGCCTCTTTGATAAATAAAGTCCAAGACCTGTCCCTTTAATCTTTTTTGTGAGGGGATGCTCAATCTGCTGGAAGGGTTGAAAGAGTTTTGCCTGGTCTTCTTTGCTGATACCAATACCTGTATCCTCAACAGAGATCATTATCTCAGAATCTATCCTTTTTGCCTCAAGGCTGATAGAGCCACCATCAGGTGTGAATTTAAAGGCATTACTCAGGAGATTCAACATCACCTGTTTGAGTTTCCTTTCATCTGCCTCTATCTCTCCAATGGATTCATCTATAATCTTCTTAAGCCTGATACTGTGTCTTATAGACTTTTCCTTGAAAAATAAAAGGCTGCCTTCTATAAGTTCCCTGAGCTCAAACCTGCTCAACTCAAGTTCAAGCCTTCCTGCCTCTATCTTTGAGAGGTCAAGGATATCATCTATGAGGCTCAGGAGGTGCTTTCCACTCTCAATTATATCTGTCAGGTATTCCTTCTGTGTTTCATTTAATTGTCCTGGTATCTCTCTTAAAAGGAGATCGGTAAATCCAATAATAGAATTAAGAGGTGTCCTCAGCTCATGACTCATGTTTGAAAGAAACTCGGACTTTGCCCTTGTGGCTGCCTCTGCCTGGACTTTTGCAATCTCAAGCTCTTTGTTTAATTGCCTGAGTCCTTCCATGGCATCTTCAATCTCCTTTGTCCTCTGCCTTATCCTTCCTTCAAGGTCCTCAATCATATCAATGTTCTCAATAAAGGCTGCTGCCTGATTTGCAAAGACCTGGATAATCTGGACTCTCTCAGGTGTAAAATAATCTCGCCTTCCACAATAAAGATTAATTGCACCTATAACCCTTCCTTCAGGTGTTATAAGTGGTGCTGCCATTGATGACATGAATCCCCTCCTGAGTGCCTTATCAGACCAAGGTCTATAAGAGGGGTCTTCAATGTTATTTCTTACCTGAGGTCTGCCTGTTTTTATGGCCATTCCTGTTGGACCCATCCCCTCTG
The DNA here is from genome assembly GCA_046292975.1 of Thermodesulfovibrionales bacterium. GTDB lineage: Bacteria > Nitrospirota > Thermodesulfovibrionia > Thermodesulfovibrionales > CALJEL01 > CALJEL01. The sequence goes on along the minus strand of JBKBPW010000055.1, from coordinate 8,205 downwards.
GAGAATCATCCCATTTGACCTTTATTTCAGAAAGATAGCCCTGCTCATCTCCTGACCATGCAACAGGCCTCACATCAAAAGACCCCTCCACCTTCATGCCGAGCCATACAAATTTTATGTCCATTATTTTTAAGGCATTATCACAGAGAGCCCTGTAAAGTGCCTCTCTGTTTCTAATCCCTGTAATAGAATTTGATGCATTAAAGAGTCCCTTAACCTGTTCTGCCTGGGTTTTTGTTTCATCTATCATAGACTTAAGGGACTCAGCCATTTTATTGAAGGACTTACCAAGAGAGGCAATCTCATCATTTCCCTCAGGAGAAACCCTCACATCAAGGTTTCCCCTTCCGAATTCCTCAGTCGCCCCTTTAAGCCTCCAGATTGGCCTGAGTATCGCTTTTTTCAGATACACAACAGTAAATATGCCTCCTATCACAAATAAACCAAGGACGATTAGTCTGATATTGTCAAACTCCCTTATCTCTTTCCTGTAGTCATCCTCAAGGAGCCTGACAAAACCATCTACCTCATATACAAAACTATGAACTTTCTTATTAAAGGGTATGAGAATACTTCTTGCCTTTTCTTCAGGAAAATTAATTGGGAGGGAAGGGATATTAAGAAGAACCGGCTTTAGTTCCTCCTGCCACTGACTTGATATCTCTTCAAGCCTCTGAAGGGGCCCTCTATATCTCAGGGCTCTTATACCATACTCCTTTGAGCCTTCTTTTAATACCCTTATTATATCTTCAAGCCTTTTTATCTCAGCTTCAAGCTCATTCCTATAAAAAGCCCATTCTTCTGGGTTTTTCTTTATTTCTTTCTCAACAAGATTATTTACAAGCCAGGCTGTTTCAAAGGTTATATACCTTATCTGACCTGCGAGGTTAATCCTTGTTGCCTCATCATAGATGTGGTGGGTGAATCTGAACCCAGCATATATAAATAGGGCAAGGAGTAGTACAAAGGAACTGCTTAAAAAGATAAATTTCCCTGTGAGCGTCCCCCATCTCATATTCAATTATATCAAAAAATTAAAAATAAGAGGTCCCAAAAGTCGCAAGATTTTTGGGGTACGAGCAAGGCAGGGCATGAAATGCCATGCCTCGGGAGGGGATTAGTTATCTTATTTTTTACTGACAGGTTTCTACCGGGAAATATGCCTGAGATTTAGGTGTTTTATAACTCTGTGATTTCACAGCAGTTAATGTGTAAAGATTGCCTTCAAAGGACAAATTTTGCATTAAAATATGTCAAAAAATGTCAGGGGAGAATACAAATTATTTTTAAAAATAAATAGTTATGAAAATTGATCTGTAGGCACAGTATGTGCATATAAAAAACAAAAACATTAAAGGAGGTAATGGAAATGGCAATCTTTAGAGGCATAGATGGTTATCTTGGACTATTATTATTTGAGATAAGGAGATTTGAAGAAGAATACCATATACCTCCTGAAAGGACAGAAGGTCTCAAGGCACTTGTGACAGAGATGCTCCTAACTGAACAGGAAGAGCAAGAGGAGGTTTCAACAGGATTCAACAAAGATGGTAAGCCAGTGGTGTGGCACTAATGGTGAGCCGTGGAGGATTCGAACCTCCGACCCGCTGATTAAGAGTCAGCTGCTCTACCAACTGAGCTAACGGCCCACAGTATATAGTAAAACAAAAAAGCCTTGCTTCCGTCAACCCGAATTAGGTTTCTTTATATTAAAATTTCACCGAAATTTCCCGATTCCACTTAACTTGACACTTTCGGGCAAGTCTGATACTTTATAAGAAATGAGGCTCTGATGGATAAGGTGGTTTTAAGATTTTCTGGAGGTGAGGTCCTTAAAGGTTATCTGGAGCATTTCTCTCCGGATGATGAGATTGTGAGCATAAATGAGATCTCTGGTGAACGGAAAAGTGTAAATATAAATGAACTCAAGGCAATCTTTTTTGTAAAAACCTTTGAGGGTAAGAAGGATTATAATGAGAGAAAGGCCTTTTCTGGAGTGAATACAAGACTAAAGAGGGTCTTTGTTAAATTCAAAGATGGTGAGTCCTTAACAGGTTATATAGAAGGGGAGCTGCCCTGGCAAAAAGGCTTTTTCCTTGAATCTGGAAGAAAAAAGGGATTCTTTCTCCTCCCTACTGATAGTGAAAGTAATAATATAAAGATATTTGTAATTGCGTCCTTTGTGAGAGATGTTACGCTTGTGGGATAGATTTTAAGAGTTGACCTGTTTTTCAGGCTGTGAGTCAGATTCAATTTTTAAATGGATAGCGAATATCCCCTGCAGCCTGTTGTGGTAAGATCAATTTTAAGATATTATTCTGTAGCAATGTGGAAGGCCTCAGATTTAAAAAATATTTGATATAATGCCTGCAGAGCAAGGAGGAGGCAAATTTTATGGTGCTCATGGAAGGTCTTAGTCTTGCTAAGAAGATTAAGGAAAAGGTAAGCCATGATGTGCAGAAGCTTGGCGAGCAGGGTATTCGTGTTGGTCTTGGTCTGCTCCTTGCTGGAGAGAATCCAGCTTCTCAGCAATATCTAAAGGCAACCATAAAGGCATGCAGAGAGACAGGGGTTGTACCCTATGAATTCAGGTTTCCAGATGATGTGAGCCTGAATGAAATACTGAATACTGTCCATAGTCTTAATAATGATGAGAGGATACATGGACTCCTTGTATTTTTTCCTTTGCCAAAGAAATTAAATTCAAGAAAGATTGTAAACTCTATTGTCCCTGAGAAGGATGTAGATGGTCTTGGTTCTGTGGCTATAGGAAAGTTTGCTGCAGAGGAATCTACCTTCCAGCTTTATAAAGAGGGATTTGACCCTGCCCTTGCAAAGCAGTTCGGTTTTTTACCATGCACACCCTTTGGTGTTTTGCGACTTCTTGAATATTACAATATTACTATTGAAGGGAAACACGCAGTTGTTATAGGAAAGAGTCTTGCCGTTGGAAAACCTTTATCATTGATGCTTCTTGCAAAAGAGGCAACTGTCACGGTATGCCATAAAAAGACAGCGGATCTTAAAGAGATAACAAGGCAGGCTGATATCCTCTGTGTTGCTGCTGGCAAACCAGGACTTGTAACTGGTGATATGGTTAAGGAAGGTGCGGTGATTGTGGACATCGGAATAAATGTCCTTCCTGATGGAAGGGTTACAGGTGATGTGGTTTTTGAGGAGGTTTCAAAAAGGGCTTCTTATATAACTCCTGTGCCAGGTGGAGTTGGACCTGTCACCATAGCCATGCTACTTGAAAATACAGTTAAATCAGCAATGGCAAGGCTTTGAATTTTATAAAGGTTAAGCCATCAGCCTGGAGATAATAAAAACCCTGTTATTAGCCCTTAATGTTCATGTTCCTTGTTGTTATTAGGCTTTTGTTTCTATAACTATTTGATTCAAATATATTTTTAATATATTGACATGATTCATATCAATTGTTATAATATATTTAACTTAAGGAGTATAACATGATTGGCACTAAAGATTATTATAAGATTCTTGGTGTTGATAAGAATGCCTCTGATGAAGAAATAAAGAGGGCATACAGGAGGCTTGCGCGTAAATATCATCCTGACCTTAATCCAGGCAATAAAGAGGCAGAGGAAAAATTCAAGGAGATAAACGAGGCCTATTCAGTTCTTGGAGACCCTGAAAAGCGCAAGCAGTATGACAGGGGAGAGACCTTTAACTTTGAGGGGTTTGACTTCAGCAGGCCTGACTTTGCAGATATCTTTGATTTTGGTTTTGGTGATATCTTCTCTGAATTTTTTGGAAGACGCAGACCTTCACCAGCAAGGGGTAGTGATATCCTTACAAAAACAGAGATTACCCTTGAAGAGGCCTATAAGGGAGTAACAAAGCCTGTGACAGTCACAAGGCATATAAACTGTTCAAGGTGTGGAGGAAGAGGTGCAGAATCAACCGAGCCATGTCCTACTTGCAAGGGAAGCGGGACATTGAGCACATCACGGGGATTCTTTACATTCAAACAGACATGCCCTACCTGTAAGGGTGCTGGAGAGAGGGTCTCAAGGATATGCACAGAATGCAGAGGGACAGGAAAGTTCAGCTCAGTAGAGACCATTAATGTAAAGATTCCCCCAGGTGTTGAAGATGGTCAGAAGGTAAAGGTAAGGGGTATGGGCGAGGCTGGTGAATTCGGAGGACCACCTGGAGATCTTTATATAGAAGTCAGTGTTAAACCTCATCCACTTTTCAGGAGGGAGGGCAAGGACCTTTATGTGGAGGTCCCGGTTACAATTCCAGAGGTGGTATTCGGCGGAAGGATAGAGGTTCCAACACCTGATGGGGTTGCTGTGATGAACCTGCCAGCAGGAATGCAGAGTGGTCAGAAATTTAAATTAAAAGCTAAGGGTATGCCAGGAGCCCATGGAGGTTATGGAGATCTTTATGCAATTATTAAGGTTGTTCTACCTGACAGGCTAACACCAGAGGCAGAGGCACTTATAAGAAAACTGGGAACTTTTTATAGTGAGAATCCGAGACAGAAGATTGGTATTAGAAAATAACAGGAGGATTGGATGCGGGATAGACGCAGACCTATTTATATGATAAGGGTTGTATCAGAGATGCTCAATGTCCATCCACAGACATTGAGACTTTATGAAAGGGAAGGTCTTGTCGTCCCCAAAAGGCTTAATAGATTCAGATATTATTCTGATGAGGATGTGGAAAGACTACATTTAATCCTGAGACTGACAAGAGAACTTGGTGTGAACAAGGCAGGTGTGGACATTATACTGAGGTTAAGGAACAGACTCGCATCTCTTCAGGAGCTTGTGGAAGAGATGATGCTTTATCTTGATGAAGACCTGAGGTTCAGGTTCAGAGAGAGATTAAAAAGATTATTAATGGAGGAGGAGTAAGATGAGACTTGATAAATTAACAATAAAATCTCAGGAGGCCCTCCAGGAGGCCCAAAGGATTGCTGAGAGGCATGGAAATCAGGAACTCCAGGTTGAGCATCTATTGAGGGCTTTGATTTCAGATAGCGATGGCATTGCTTACAGGGCCATTCAGGAGGCTGGTGGTGATATAAGTGCAATTGAAAAAGAACTTGAAAGGGAGATAGATAAGTTTCCAAAGGTATCAGGTGCAACCCCACTTGGTCAGGTGTATATATCCGCAAGGTTAAAAGAGGTTCTTGAAAGGGCCTTTGAAGAGGCAAGGCATCTTCAGGATGAATATATCAGTGTGGAGCATCTCTTAATGGCAATAATTGAAGAGGGTGGTCCTGCTGCAAGGATCTTAGAGAGACAGGGTGCATCAAGGCAAAAGGTTATAGATGCGATAAAAAAGATAAGGGGCACTCACAGGGTGACAGACCAAAATCCTGAGGACAAATATCAGGCACTCCAGAGATACAGTCGTGATCTCACAGAACTTGCAAGACGCGGGAAGCTTGATCCTGTCATAGGCAGGGATGAGGAGATAAGGAGGGTGATACAGGTTCTTTCAAGGAGGACAAAGAATAATCCTGTTCTGATCGGGGAGCCCGGTGTTGGAAAGACTGCAATTGTAGAAGGCCTTGCCCAGAGGATAGTGGCTGGTGATGTTCCAGAGACATTAAGGGACAAAAGGGTAATTGCCCTTGATATTGGTGCCCTTGTGGCTGGTTCAAAATACAGGGGTGAATTTGAAGAGAGGCTCAAGGCACTACTTAAGGAGATTGAGGAATCAGAAGGCAAGATAGTCCTCTTCATAGATGAGCTCCATACCATTGTTGGTGCTGGTGCTGCAGAGGGTGCAATAGATGCATCCAATATGCTTAAGCCCGCCCTTGCAAGGGGAGAGTTGAGGTGTATTGGTGCAACCACCCTTGATGAATACAGAAAACATATAGAGAAGGATCCTGCCCTTGAGAGGAGGTTTCAGCATGTATATGTGAAGGAACCCACTGTTGAGGATACCATCTCAATACTCAGGGGTCTGAAGGAGAGGTATGAGGTCCATCATGGAGTAAAGATAAAGGATTCTGCATTGATTGCAGCTGCCCAGCTTTCTCATAGATACATAACAGACAGGTTTCTTCCAGACAAGGCAATAGACCTCATTGATGAGGCAGCGGCAAAACTCAGGATGGAGATTGACAGCATGCCTGCTGAACTTGATGAGATTGAAAGAAGATTGAGACAGCTTGAGATAGAAAGACAGGCAGTGATGAAGGATGATACAGGTAACGCAAGGGAGATGCTTGAAAGGATCACTAAGGAGATTGAGGAACTTTCTAAAAAGAGGGATGAACTGAAGGCGCAGTGGATACAGGAAAAAGAGGTAATCCTTAAGATCAGGAATCTTAAAGAAGAGATAGAAAGGACGCGCTTTGAATCTCAGTGGGCAGAGCGTGAAGGTGATCTCACAAGGGCAGCTGAGTTGAGGTATGGAAGGCTTATTGAACTACAGAAGGAACTTGAAAAAGAGAATCAGCGATTGAGACAGATACAGTCCCAGAGGAAGATGCTAAAGGAAGAGGTTGATGAGGAGGATGTGGCAGAGATTGTATCAAGATGGACAGGTATCCCTGTAAGCAAGATGCTTGAGACAGAGGTTCAGAAACTTATCCACATGGAAGAGAGATTAAGACTCAGGGTGGTTGGTCAGGATGAGGCAATAAATGCAGTAGCAAATGCAGTAAGAAGGGCAAGGGCAGGGGTCCAGGATCCAAACAGACCAATTGGCTCATTCATATTTCTTGGACCTACAGGTGTTGGAAAGACAGAGCTTGCCAGGGCACTGGCAGAATTCCTTTTTGACGATGAGAATGCCCTTGTAAGAATAGATATGTCTGAATATCAGGAAAGACATACAGTAAGCAGGCTTATAGGAGCCCCCCCAGGCTATGTTGGTTATGAAGAGGGCGGTCAGCTTACCGAGGCTATAAGAAGGAGGCCCTATTCAGTGGTTCTATTTGATGAGGTTGAAAAAGCCCATCCCGAGGTCTTTAATCTTCTTCTTCAGCTCCTTGATGATGGCAGACTTACAGATGGTCATGGAAGGACTGTGGATTTTAGAAATACAGTTGTAATAATGAGTTCCAATATCGGAAGTACTCATATACAGCAGCTTATGGAGCAGAGGCAAAGAAGACCGAGGGTCTACTGGGGTGGAGACGATGAGACAGAGTTGAAGGAAAAGGTGATGGAAGACCTGAAAAACTTCTTCAGACCAGAATTCTTAAACAGGGTGGATGAGATAATTATCTTCAATCCGCTCACTCCTGAGATGCTCAAGGAGATTGTGGATATCCAGATAAAAAGGATGAAGAAATATCTCAAAGACAGACATATTGATATAGTCCTTACAGAGAGGGCAAAGGAATATCTTGCTCAGGAAGGATATGACCCTGTCTATGGTGCAAGGCCCCTTAAGAGGCTTATACAGAGAGAGGTACTTAATCCACTTGCTATGAAGCTCCTTGAGAGATCTATCAGAGAAGGAGATACTGTGGAGGTTGATTATGAGGCAGGAGAGATTAAATTCACCAGGGTGGCTGAAGCAGAGCTTGTGTCTTAATGGCCTTAAAAAACCAGGAGCCTTTGGCTCCTCTAATCTGCGAATGGCTCGGCCATTCGCATTATGGAGGTACTTGCCATGTCTATTGTAAAATGGTCTCCCTTTAAAGAGCTTGAAGACATGAGGAAGGACATTGAAAGGATGTTTGAGGAGTTCTTTGAGCCATTTCCAAGGAGAAGGCGTCGCTGGTGGAGTAGAGAGGGCATGGTGGTTCCAAATATAGATGTTTATGACAAAAAAGGTGAAGTGGTTGTAAAGGCAGAGCTTCCAGGAGTGGAAAAAGACAATATAGATATAACGATTACAAAGGATACCCTTACTATAAAGGGTGAGATAAAGAAGGATGAAGAGGTAAAGGAGGAAGACTACTATGCAAGGGAGATAAGTTACGGAAGCTTTGCAAGAACGATTGCCCTTCCTGTGGAGGTTGACTCTGAGAAGGCTAAGGCCACATTCAAGAATGGTATCCTTGAGATAGTCCTTCCGAAGAAGGAAGAGGCAAAACCAAAAGAGATAAAGGTGGAGGTGAAGTAAAAAGACAGGGGGCAGGGCTATGCGATAGTGCGACCGCATGAGGACAGAGGACAGAAGACAGACCATATACAGCAGATATTAGGAAATAGGCTTAACTACAGGAAATAGGAGATAGGGAATAGGAAATAGGGAAAA
>JBKBPW010000054.1:0-11588 GCA_046292975.1 Thermodesulfovibrionales bacterium | reverse complement strand
ATAAATTTTTGTCGCCCTTATACAGGCCTTGAGGCATACTCCCTATCTTAATGCATGTTTCTATCGGCAATTTACAGGGAATAAATCATTCCTCATCATAGCAGAAATAGGCAAGATAGACATTACTTATGCCATCTATCTCTTTAAGGCCCTCAATTTCTCTCCTTATTCTTCCTTCTATTCCGGGCATACCATCAAGATCTCTTTCCATAAGGAATACTATTTTTTGTTCCTTTACATCATGGACCTCCAGATTTCTTTCCTTCAATGCCTCAATAATTGATGGTATTGCCTCCCTGTCATTTACCTCAATAAATCCACTCACGATAATCATCTATTCCTCCTGAAACCTATCTTTATAAGCCTACCTTTTGTATTGCAGGCCTCCACACACCTTCCACAATAAATGCAGTTTGAATCTCTGAGGGACTTCTGGTCAAGATAGGGGGTGAGTTTTACACTCATATAACAGAGATCTTCACAGTAATGGCATTCACCGCATTCTCCCTCAAGAAACTTTAATCTGATAAGGCTGACCTTGTTAAATAATCCATAGACCTTTCCAGTAGGACAGAAGACCCTGCACCAGAGCCTTGGGAAAAGATATTCAAGAATCAAAAGTAAAACTATTATTCCACCTGAATATATTATTACTGTTTTCTCAACAGGTAGCCTTAAAAGAAGAAAGACACCCCCTGTCAGGAATCTGAAAAAATTTGTTAAATGGGAAAGGTAATTCGTAAAAAGGGGTATTCCAATAAGGGCAGAAATAATAAGCAGTATCGCAGCAACAACATATCCAGTCTCTTTTTTTTGCCCTGCCTTCAACCTCAAGCCTTTAGCCCTGTCCACTATCTCAAATAAAAAGTCCATGGGACAGACCCACCCGCAGAAGGCCCTACCAGTGATAATGTAAATACCAATTACAGGTAGAACTGATATTATCGCTGTAAATGTTAAGTCCTTTGATGAAAAGAGGTTTTCAAGAAAGGCAAAGATATCTATCAGATTCACAAACCACAGGGCAAGAGAACCTGTCAGCCCGCCAATAAGAACCTTTACCCTGAAGAATTGCAATAAAAACAGGACTATTATCCCAAGCATCACAAAGCGCCTGAGCCTTGACAATGGTATCCTTTTCCAGATTCTAAGCCTCGGCCCTTCTATACTACCCTTATCTGTATTCACGCTCAACCACCTTACCTCTTGCCATTATCTTTGGTATATTCTCACCATAGACGATATTGTATCGCTCTTCAAGAGACATGGATAAAAGTCTCCTGAATTCTCCTGTATATTTCTCTTTTATCTCTGCATATCTTTCCCGCCTTATAACCTTTACAGCAGAACCTCCAAGGGGACAGTATTTCACACAGAGACCACAGCCAACACAATTTTCATTTATATAGGGCTGATTTCCCCATTCACCATTAAAAAATTCAAATACCTTTGCACCAAGGGGGCAAGCCTTACTGCAACTCAAACAGACATCTCCATTCCAGCCGAAACAGAGACTGAAATCAATCAAGGCCATTCCCATCTTCACATCCTCTTTATTTAGAGGTCTTAATGCACCTGTAGGACATTTCTCAGGACATTCCATACACAATCCACAGGGAAAATCCCTCATATCCTTGATAAAGGGTGTCCCGAAGTTTTTAAAATCCTTCAAGCCTGCTATTGCAATGGCATCGTATTTCATAACATGACAGACATTTACACAGATACCACAGCCTATACATCTTGAACGAAATTCCCTTTCTAACAGGGCACCTGGAGGCCTTATGAGCCCACCCACATCAATATCTGGGAGTGGACCTGTTTCCTCTTCTGCAAGGGCTTGCTTAAAGACAGTTAGACCACTGCCTGCTATTAAAGCAGGGCTTATTGATACTGCCTTTATAAACTCCCGTCTTGTAAGTTTCATCTTTTAACAAAAAAACAGCAGGGCAGTAGCAACAAGGCCTTCAGCTTAAGACTACTGCCCTGCCTTCTCTGTTTTTATGCAATCACCTTTCCTGGCTCAGCCTGTCTTGTCTTTGTCTTACCCTTGTAAAGCTTCACTGCAAACATCTTGTAATCTGCCTGGAAGCTGAAGGGATCAAAGGCATCGCGCATTATCATATTGATAAGCTTGTATTCATCAAACCAAGGGATGAATACATAGTCCCACCTTGGACCACCTGTAGCCTTTGTAACATCAAGCACCTTTGCTGGTAGCTCAATCTTTCCCCTTGGAGATTCCACAATAACAGAATCACCATTCTTTATGCCAAGCTTCTTTGCCAGAGTCTCGCTAAGCTCTACATAGGCACCTGGCATTGCCCTGCTCAGTTCAGAGACCCTTGTTGTCATACTGCCAGAATGCCAGTGCTCTATAACCCTTCCAGTGCACGCACCATATTCATAACCCCTTGTATCAATTATAAGGAGTTCCGAGCCATCTGGCTTTCTGTAAGCATGTCTTAGATTTGGAAACTCTGCTGGACTCAGGGCTATGAGCTTGAGGCTATTCCTGTCAGAATCAGGGTCTTCTGTAAGGCTCGCAGTATATTTTGCCACCTCATCAAATGGAAGGGTGCTATTTTCATTTACCTTCTGTGGATTAAATCTCCTTTCTACAACCTCAACTGTCCTGTATTTTACAAATCCCTTTCCATCAAACTTGCAGGCCCACCATGGATTTGCCCAGGCAATTGCACGGCCATCCCAGCAGGGGACTTTCTTACCATCTGGTAAATCAACCATGCCATGAATAAAGGCATTGGAATTGTAGAAACTTGCATACCATCCCTCTGGCAATGCCTCCTTTCTATGATACTCAGCATCTGCCTTCATCTCATTGATATTCTTCTCAAGCCATGCACCATAAACAGGATTGAAGGCCTTCATATTCTTAAGATAGAACTGAGTCTTTGACTCTATATGGGGATCATAGGGATAGGCATACTGAATCCTTGAATTGTATTTATCATATCTCTTCTTGATCTCAGGGTCTTTGTGAACCTCTTCAGGGAATGGTATCCTATAGCCCCAATTTCTCTCAAGAAGGAGGTCTCTCTTCATTCCACTGAAGTCATAGCCAGTTCCTTTTGAAAGCTGCCTCAGCTCATCCCAGATGTTCCAGGTGAACTTTCTATTCCAGTCCTTTTTCTTAGCTGCCTCAATAGTCTTCTTAAGCCAGTCCTTTCCATCATACTCCTCAGGCCAGAACTGTGAGACATGCCCTTTTGGAACAATCCCCTTTTCCTCAAGCCTCCTCATAATGCAGGCAAATATGGTGTGGTCAGGCAGGGTATTTCCGTAAGGTTCAATAACCTGTTTTATAACCTGATATCTTCTCTCAAGATTTCCAAATATAAATTCCTTCTCAAACCAGCTTGAAGCACCAAGCACAATGTCAGAGACCTGTGTCGTTGCATTCGGGAAGGCCTCAAGTGTAACAACAAGAGGCCAGGGCTGCTCTTTAGTTGCACCAGCCATTGCAAGCCTGTAGGGCCATGCATAGGGAAGGCTCTGACCTGCATTAACAGTGGAGATAAATTGAACTTTTATCTGACCCGCACCAAGTCTCCTGAACATCTCTACAGTATGAGGACCTGGCTTGTCATGTATCTTTATCCTTTCTATCTCTGCCTTTATCTCATCTTCTGAAAATCCCTTCTTCTTCAGGTATTCAGCAGCCCTTTCCTTCCATATCTTTTCTACTGCTCCTCTATGAAGGGGATTTGCAACAAGTCTTCCATAGGGAAGGGCATGGCAGAGGGCACCTGGTGCCCTTATCCCACCACAGGCATTTGGCTGCCCTGTAAAGCTGAAGGAATGCCTTCCTGGCTTTACAGCCTTACCTGTTATTAAATGGAGCATATGAAGTGTGGCATTCACCCATGTACCCTGGAGTTTCTGATTAACACCCATACACCAGGCAGAAAGTGTATATCCCTCAGCAAACCATCTTGCTGCAAGTCTTATTGCCTCCGGACCACTCAGCTTCTTCCAGGTCTTTGCCTGCCTGTCATAAAGCAGAGGGAATTCACCCTCAAATATTATGTCTGACACCTTTTCTGGTTTATAATCCTCAAGGAACTTCAGGAATATGGCAAATCCTTTATAAAGGTCCTTTATTATCTCTTCATCTGAAGCGTATTTCTTCTTTGGATCAGGATAGACCTTTCTTGGGGTATTTGTATATGTAAGATCCCAGGCCTCACCCCGTGTACCTCCATAGATAGTCTTTATCCATCTCTTCTTTACATCTTCGTGAATCCCAAAGCTTACATGTCTTTCAATAAACTTCTTATCAAGATATTTCCACCTTGCCTCCACTGTGCCCTTTTCCAGATCATATCTTGCTTCATCAAGTTCATGGGTAATAACATAGGCAATAGAATTCAGAAGCACAAGGTCCCTACCACTTGCAAAGGGCAACCAGAGGTCAGCTATTGTGCCAGAACGGGTCTTTCTTGGATCAGCAAGTATGACTTTAACTTTATCAGGGGACTTCTGCTTTAATGCAGCCATCCTGTTGAATATTATTGGATGTGCCTCTGCTGTATTGTTGCCAATAAGAAAGAAGGTATCTGCATGTTTACCAGAGTCAGGGTCAGGCACATCTATGTCATCAAGAGAACCATAGGGCTCATCCTTACCAAAGGTATAAAGATAGCCCACCACTGCAGAGGCCATGCACATCCTCGGCTGACCCTCAATAGAATTATTAGCAAGAAGTCCTCCACCTTTTAAGACCTTATTCATCACATGGGTCTCCTCAGTGCCAAGCTGACCACTTCCATAATAGGCTACACTGAATTTGCCATGCTCTTTGATTGCCCTTTCTACTGCAGTGGCAACAAACTCTATTGCATCCTCCCAGGGGATCTCAACAAAATTCTCCTTCAGATCAACCTCTGATGGCTTAAGGCCCCTCGGGTCTTTTGTGGTCCTTCCCTGAAGGACCCTTGGAGAATTATTGAGGTCAGGTTTTCCTGTCTCTGGATTGATCCATTCCTTTCTAATAAGGGCACCCTTTGGCCTATCCTTATAGGCAATTGCCTTATGGAGATAAAATGCCTTTGTGCAGAGCACTCCCCTGTTTACAGGACTCTTGAGGTCACCTTTGAGGCTGAGAACCTTTATGACCTTTCCAGAGTCATCAACCTCGCAATCAGCCACTATTGTGCAACCTACAGCACAGAACCTGCACTGACCAACTGGTATTGTCTTTACAGAAAAAGGAGCTGCAAGGACTTTTAAAGGGCCCTCAATGCCTGCTGCAGAGGCAGCTGCTATTATTGCACTTGTCTTAAGAAAATCTCTTCTGGTAAGTTTCATTTCTTTACCTCCCTGGTTGAAGGTTTTATTGAATAACTCATTGCACCAACTTTATCACCTGAAGGTGAATAGTCTCCATTCGCAGCCACTGCCATAACTGTAAGCACCACCTCTGTCTTTTCAGAGGGAGCATGCCACTGGAAAACCCATTTTCTCAATTCATTTCCCTCCTGTGTATGGGTGAGAAAACCATTAATAAGCTGGGTATTCTTCTTATCCTTAACAAGTAATTTCCCGGCTGATACCTCAAGGCTGAAGCCACCTTTACTTTCGCTCATGCTTTCAAGGTCTGTGCTTACAATAACTGTCATTGTATAGGTCTTTCCTGGAACATAGGATTGGGGGATTCCTTCAATCTTTACAAGTTCAGGAACCATCTCTCCTTCATGACAGCTCAGGCATTCCATATTTGGAGAGCTGTTTCTATGACCATAACTGTATGAGATAATTAAGCCAGAAAGAAGAAAGCTGGAAAGCAAAATTATCAATCCCTTCATGACCTTCTCCTTTTAAAAGGGCGGTGCTTGAGCACCGCCCTGATTTATTACTTCTGTTGAGACCTTGCTGCTATTGCCTCATTGAGGAGCTTTATACCCTTCTGTGACTCATCCATTGACCTTGTAAGTGATTCCCTCGCCATCTCTGGATTGTGAAAACCATCTGAGTTCTCTGCTGTCCAGAATTCCCAGAGGATATGTGCCCTGAGATGCTGATCCTGCGCCTTTTTAATGGTCTCTTCATCTACACCTGCCTTCTTAGCCTCGACTATCTTATCAATTAGGGCTGACAGCCAGAACTCTGCCTTCCTCATTCTACCCTTTGTATATGCCTTGATTGAGTCAATAACATACTTAGCCTGCTCCTCTGTCCATTTATCGTGGCACCTGAGACAGGTCTCTTTGAGCTGAACCCTTGGAGTTACTGCAAAATGAGAGGTATAGACCTTTCCAGTCTTTTTATCCTTTACCTTTGGTGTGTGACAGTCATTGCATCCAACACCAGCCTTTGCATGTTTTGAGTTGTAGAATGCCTCTGCCTCAGGATGCTGTGCCTTCCAGAGGAGCCCACCTGTCAGGGCATGCTTGAAGTCAAGAAAATTAACCTTATTCACATAATGGTCATAAAGTTCAAAGACATCTTTGTAGGGGAAGTGATTTGTCCTTCTATCTTTCATGGTAACTTTTTCGCCTGTCTTGGTGTCAATGCCTGGGTTGCAGTTATATTCAACATGGCACTGTCCGCACTGAAGCCTTGTATCATATTTGTCAAGAAGGGCGATTTTTCTTGTATAACCCCTTACACCAAGATCGATAACCTTTATCCCTGTCCTCTTTGGATCCTTATGCCAGAGGGTATCTCCATCAGGCCTTGTAAGTGCATCAATAAGACCATCCCTTACAATCCTGGGCTTTGCAGCATGGGGGTCATGACAGATAAAGCAATTCAGTCCGTGCTGAAGGTTCTTTGCAAACTCAGGAACAAAAGAAGTCCTTGACCACTTTGCACCCTTGTCAGGGTCTCCCATATATGCCCAGTCAAGGATGTGGTCCTGAGTTTTACAATTCAGGCAAACAGGGTTTGCTGCTGCAGCAGTTTGTGGAAGGAACGCCTTATGCTCCTTTGCATCTGGCATTGTGTCAACAAGGACATCCCAGGCCTTTCCACCTTCAAGGATATACTGCCATCCATTCTTTGGCTGGAACCTTCCACCATAGGCCCTGTCCACTACAAGATGGTCAATGAGCATCCACTTATGGCTCCTTGTAAGTGCATGCTCCTTTGTAAAGCCATGACCCATCATGAGTTTGTCCCAGAATGGATTTGGTGACCTGCTTGTAAGCTGTGATTTTTCATCCCTTGCTGGTCTGTGATAGGCCTCTTTCATAAAACTCTCATACTGTTCCTTATGGCACTGACCGCAGGCCTCCCAGCTCATATCAGTAACAGGCCTTGTCTCCGGTCCAGGGGATTTAAGATGTTTTTCAAGTCCACTATGACAGTTCACACAATTAACCTTTGAATGTTTACCCGTGGTATGGAGTTCTTTAATAGGTCCATGGCACATATAGCAGTTTTCCACATTAACAGGTTTTTCCTTTGGAGCTGTCTTCACTGCATCCACTGAGCCTGCAAAATAGGCTGTTACAGCAAGACATAAGGTCAAAACAACAAATATCCACACACCTCTCTTCATAGGACCTCCTGAAAAAGGATCTTTTTCATTGCCCGAGGGGCATCTAATAAATCCTATCATAAAATAAAGTAAAGTTAGGGTTAATAGGTGTTAATTTTTGGTTAAAAATAGCTTCCTGCCAGGTTGTTACAATCTGTTTTTTTTGATATATAATGAAGCATGGAAAGGTTATTAAAAATAGAAGACCTTCCGAGATACACCTACGAAGATTACAAGCACTGGGAAGGTAGATGGGAGCTTATTGAGGGCATTGCTTATGCCATGTCCCCACAGGCAGGATTCAGGCATCAGAGGATAAGTAACAGGATCGCAGCACAACTTGAAACACTCCTTGAAGGATGTGAGAGATGCTATGCCCTTTTACCTGTTGACTGGAGGATTAATGATAATACAGTCCTCAACTCAGACAATCTTGTTTACTGTGGTGAACTTAAAGGTGATTATCTTACCGAACCACCAGTTTTGATCTTTGAGATACTCTCACCATCTACGGCCTTCAAAGACAGAAATATAAAATACCGCATCTATGAGGCGATGAAGGTAAAATACTATGTGATTATTGATATAGAGCTCAATATTGCTGAGATATATGAATTAAAAAAAGAACATTATACAAAGATAAAAGAAACAAGGGATGAGACGATTCATTTTGACCTGAGTGAATGCACTATTAACTTTGATTTTTCAAAGATATGGTAAAGGATGAAGCTATTTTCTACTCCAGTAAGGGCTTTTTAAATCCTCAAAGGCTGATAACGCAGCCATAGAGCCCTGTGAGACTGCAACAACTATCTGTTTTACACCACCAGTAATATCACCTGCTGCATAGACACAGGGCATTGATGTCCTCATCTGCTGGTCAACCACTATATATCCCTGTTCATCAAGTTTCAGGCCAAGCATATTTGCAACCCTGTTATTTGGCTCATAGCCAATAGCAATAAAAACTCCATCCACCGGCATCTCTTTTATTGAGCCATCAATATTATTCTTAATCTTCACTACCCTCACTACTTTATCACCTATTATCTCTATAACCTCTGAATTCCATAATACAGGAATACCAGCATTTTTAATGCTATCCTGCAGCCTCATCTCTGCCCTGAACTGATCCCGCCTGTGGACAACCGTAACATCTGCACCAAGGGAATGGAGATAAATTGCGAAGGTAAGCGCAGTGTTACCGCCGCCAACAACTATGACCTTTTTACCATCTTTAAAAAGATAACCATCACACTCAGCGCAGTAACTAACACCTCTACCATAAAATCTCTTTTCCCCAGGGACATCAAGCCTCCTGTTTGAGGCACCTGTTGCAATGATTATTGCCTTTGAAATATAAGTTGCACGGTTTGTCTTAATATGAAATTCTTCATCCTTTTTCTGAATATCCTTTATATCTTCTCCAGCGTGAATCTCTGCATACTGGGCAGCATGCTGTATGAGAAGCTCCACAAGGGTCTTGCCTGGTATCCTTGCAAAACCCGGATAATTCTCTACAATAGGTGTTATTGCTACCTGTCCACCAGGGACTGCCCTTTCAAGGACAACTGTCCTCAAACCTGCCCTCTCTGCATAGATAGCAGCACTAAGGCCTGCTGGACCACCACCTATTATTACAAGATCTTTCCTTATGGGTTCTGATGGAACCTCTGTGTATTCAAACCTGACTCCCTCAAGAGGTGCCTCTGGTTTAAGAAGGGAGTTTATAAAATCATCCTCAGACTCAACACCTGGGGCTGTAAGGATATCATTTATATAGGTCTGGGGAACAGATACTATACCGAGCTCAAGGGCAATATCCTTATTTTCATATATCTCAATAATCTCCACATCCACGAGTTCTTTTTTTGCAATTGCAGCAGAGACAGCATAACTGACCTGCTGGGGGCAGTAAGGACAGAGTGGACTGACATAGACCTTTATATTTCTTTTTTCCTCAAGTTTCATCAATTTCTTAAGAGATTTATCAGAAAGCACAGTGCTTGCAGTGGAGGCCATAATAATGGTCATTATAAGGGAACGACCTTCCTCTCCTACAGGTGCGCCTGTAAAGCGGATATTATATTTATCAGGTGCTATAAGAAGGGTCGGTGAGCGAAGGACATTTCTTTCTTTTGACTTTTGATCACCAATTGTATAAAAGGCTGGTTTAATCTTCGGAGAAAGTTCTCCAAGGACTGTTAGCAACTCCCTTGCAGCATTGTTAAAGGCATCATTAACACCCTCTTTTGTGAAGAGTTCAATAATGACATCTTCTTTGAGGTCCTTGAAGGCATCCCTCAGGACCTTCTTTATATCCTCTGTAATAAGTTCCTTCTTCTCTGCCATAGCAGGTGATATGAGACCCTCTAAGTCTATTTTAAAAGCTTACATTATAATTCTTTTTCAGGTCAATAATGCAGTCACAGGCGAGACGCCTGTGCTATCTTATTGTCTGAATAGTTCGCACCATAAACTCATTTTCAGTTATAATATCCTATGGAAAAACTTGGCCTCATAGCCGGACTCTTCAATCTTGCCTTTATACTGAACCTTGCCTCAGGCTTTCTGAGAGGCAGGGCAAAAAAATTCTCTCCCCAATGGTTTTTCTTCATCCACCTTCCTATACCTTTTATTGCCTTTGCAAGGATATTCTCCCATCTGGAGCTTAAATATATACCGCTTTTTATTTTCTCATCAATCATTGGACAGGTATTAGGCAGTAAACTCAGATTTGAGGTGTAATATGAAATGGCTTGAGGAAGCAGAAAGAAAATTAAAGACCGCAGAACTCCTTTTAAAAGAAGGCTATTATGATAGCTCCTGTCTTATAAGCTATATTGGAGCCTCCATATCCCTTTACCAGTTGATTGAGCAGAAGGAACAGTTACTGTCAGCTCCATCACTTGTTTATTCCCTTAAAAAATATCCTGATACTCCATCAGAGGTCCTTCATTCAGCAAAGATACTTGAAAACTACAGTCTTGTTCTGAGGATCCCTTCATCCATTCCTGAGGGAGTTCCCTCTGATTACATTGATAAGGCCATGGCAGAGGAGGCATTAAGGCATGCAAAGGCCATCATGGAATTTGTTAAAAGAGAAGTGGGGTAATCTATTCTTTTTTGATAGCCTGAGCCTTTTTCTGAGCAGACTTCATGAAGAAAGACAGAGGTCACTCACAGGCGTGATACTCTTTGATCCCTGGGGAAGACCCCTGCCACCAAAATACCCTCCCTTATATGTGGCAGTAATATACAGGGAAGAAATAGAATTCATAAAAAACAATCTGAAACTCCGAAACCTTGACCATGATGGTATTATTGAACCCCTTGGTTACGGGATAGAGACTGTCAAAAAGATGCTCAAAAAGAATAATCCCCTTGCAAGGCAGTTATTAAATGGAATAATACTTTATGAGCTGAACTCAGGCCTTAAAGAGCTTGACTCCACATAACCCTCAACAAGAAAATCCTCTCCGATTTTCCTTGTCTTTAGATCCTTTATCCTCCAGGCATAATCAAGACCAGGGGAAATCCCTCCAACTGAGGGAATGGAGTTTTTACCACCCATTATCTTTGGAGCTATAAAAAAAAGAACCTTATCAACTATGCCATCTTTAAGGGCATAATAGTTCAGGGATGAGCCTCCTTCTATAAGCACAGAGGTGATCCCCCTCTGATAAAGTCTCTTCATGGCATCTCCGAGATCAAGCCTTTCAGAATCAAAATACTCAACCTCAACTCCCTCAGGCAAAGGTGAATGGGCCTTATTCTTTGTAAATATAATGGTTGGTGGAGGAGTCTTAAGAAGATTTGCCGTAAGTGGAATCTCAAACTCTGGATCAATAACTACCCGCACAGGATTTCTACCCTTTATAAGTCTTACAGTAAGTTGAGGATCATCTGCCTTTACAGTGCCAATAGCTGTAAGCACAGCATCCACCCTGCTTCTAAGTCTATGCACATATCTTCTTGAAGCCAGGGAGGTTATCCACTTTGAATCACCGCTTTCAGTGGCAATCTTTCCATCAAGGGTCATGGCAACCTTAAGTATTACAAAGGGCATACCTGTTGTAATATG
>JBKBPW010000053.1:0-11668 GCA_046292975.1 Thermodesulfovibrionales bacterium | reverse complement strand
GAGAATGTCTTGAGATTTGCTCCTTGCAGTGTCTTTATATCGCGATCCGAGAGATTTAAGGGATGGGAGTTATAAGTTATGAGTGATTATAAACCTTATATAGTCTCATGGAATGTGACGAAGAGATGTAATCTCCTCTGTCCTCACTGCTATATCGATTCCACTGCAAGGCTTGAACAGGATAGTTCAGAACTTACAACGGAAGAGGCAAGGCTCGTTATTGATGAACTCTCCTATATAAACGATAGATTGATGCTTGTCCTGAGCGGTGGTGAGCCCCTTCTCAGAAGGGATATTTACGAGATTGTTGAATATGCGTCATCAGGAGGGTTTATCCCTGTGCTTGGGACAAACGGGATACTCCTTACAAAAGAGGTTGTTGGTTTCCTTAAGGATGCGGGCCTCAAGGGAATTGGGGTCAGCATAGATTCTGTTAATCCAGAGGAGCATGATAGATTCAGGGGTTTCGAAGGTGCCTGGGAATTCTCTGTAAGTGGTCTGAGATATGCCAGAGAGGCAGGGATAGAGACACAGATAGATGTAACCCTGACTGACAGAAACTATCAGGAGGTAGATCATTTCATTGAATTCGGAGTTGGTCTTGGAGTTAAGGCCATTAATTTCTTTTTTCTCATCTGCACAGGAAGGGCTATGAAGACAGATATATCAACGGATCATTATGAATCTGCAATTCGGCATCTGGCAAGCAAGGTTTTTAAGGAGAAAAGACTCATGGTGAGGGCAAGATGCGCCCCTCATATCTACAGGGTAATTTATGATAATGGGTATTCAATCCCATCTGGCACAAGGGGATGCCTTGCTGGAAGATTCTATATGAGGATAGATCCTGAGGGAAATGTAACACCCTGCCCTTATATGCCTCTGGTTATAGGAAATATAAGGGAGTCTTCTCTTTCGGATATATGGAATGAATCATCCTTGCTGAAGTTGCTGAGAGAGGGAGCTTATAGGGGAAGATGCAGTATCTGTGAGTATACAGAGATATGCGGTGGCTGCAGGGCAAGGGCATTTGTTAAAAGTGGTGACATGATGGATGAGGACAGTCTCTGTGGCTATATTCCTGAAGGAAAAGAAAAAGTTGCCGTTGAGATGAAGATTGGATCTGATCTCATGTGGGATGAAAGGGCAAAGGAAAGAATCAAGAATATTCCGACTTTTATGCAGAATATGATTGTAAGGATGATAGAGTCAAAGGCCAGGGAAAAGGGGATAGATACTATTACCTCTGAATTCATAGATGAACTCAAAAGTATGAGATATTCTCATGGCCATAAAAAAAATCGAAGATAGGAGATGATGGAATGAAGGAGACGATGGAAAGAGAAACAGAAGCGATTCATGGTATTCCGACTTATTTTCTTCAGTGGCTTGTTACATCGAGGATAAGGTTCCTCGAGGGTATGAAGGCTGGTAGACCTATGCGTTATTTCTCTGCCCATCTACCTGTGATGGCAACATGGAAGGAAGGAGAAGAATTTCCTGTCAATCTTACAGTTAAGGGGATAGGATTGATTCCCAAAAAAGATATTCTCTCTGATTATATTGACCTTTTTGAGGCAACCATCGCTGAGGCAAGGACAATGCCATGGACGGAGAGCCTTTCAATGAGGATAGAGGTGATGGAGAGGCTCTACTCTGATATTGAGAACCTTGATCCTGAACTTCTCGGAGGCCTCGAGATCTTTGAAGGGACGGCTTTTAAGAATATGAGAGACAATTCCGTGGCAAGCCTTTTGTACATGGGTGTATCAGCTATTCCTGAAGATGTAAAGACAGTTGATCCTCAGAGACCTGTAGCAGTGGAATATATCAGTTTTCAGATAAATGGAAGGGTCGAGATACTCAAAAAGGATAATATTTATTATAGATACCTCCTTGCAGCAAGAAGGCTCTTTGAATTTGACAGATTCCATATCTACCAGCCTGACTATCCCTATGGTTATCTCATAAAGGTAGTGGAGGTAAAGGATAAATCTCCATGGCCACTGTCTCAGAAAAAATAGACCTTCTTGTTAATGATGCCCTTAAAGACCACAGGAATTTAAAAAGGATAATTTCACTTCTTTATGATGTTGAGATGGAAAACCGGCTTCTTGGTGCAAAGGCACTTGGTGAGCTTGCAAAAAGAGACCCTGAATCAATAAAGAAGAGATGGAACAGGATCTTCTATGCCTTTGATGATACCATGAGCTGCTGGGGTGCTGCAGAGGCGCTCGGTGAGATAGGAAGAAATCTTCCAGAGATGCGTTCAAGGATTGTATTATTTTTGAGAAAATTTGAAAAGGATGAGATAAGCTGTCAGGGTTTTATCTGGGCCATCACGAGGATTGGACAGGTTGACAGGGAGAAGATAGAATCTCTGATTCCTGAACTTATAAAATTTCTTGATTCAGAAGAACCCTGTCTTACTGGTCAGGCAATATGGGCAATAGGAGAGCTCAGTATAAGAGAGGCTGTTGAAAAGATAAAAGGATTTCTTAATGATAGCAGAGAAGCCTGGATTTATGAAAATGACTCAGTAGGTAATAAGAAGCTTTGCTTGATTGCTCTGGAGACACTTGATAAGATTTTTGCATTTTGCTGATAGGATGTTTTTGAAATAGCATAAGTATGCCTCAAAAGGTGTCGCTATAAAGGCTTTTCGGCATACCCGCTATTTCTAATGGCAGATCGAAGAAGATTTATTCCTGACTGATTATTGTCCATTCCAGTGGGAAGCCATTTTTTCATCAGTTCGTGATTTAATATGACTTAAATCATACCTTTCTTCTATGCCTCCCTGATATTCTAAAGAAAAACTCAAGGAGGTTTATCATGAAAGGTGATATTGAATGCCCATCTTGTTCATCAATTAATCTTCCTGAGGAGGAGTTAAATCTCCACAGGCTTTCACACTGGCCTATACAGATCAAACTCATCGGAACAGTTGCTCCATTTTTAAATAATGCTGAACTTGTTGTTGCAGCAGACTGCACAGCCTTTGCTGCAGACAGATTTCATGAAAGATTTCTTAAAGGAAGAAAACTCCTCATAGGATGCCCGAAGCTTGATGATGCCAGCTACTATCTTGAGAAATTTACAGAGATATTTTCTAATATTCCGATAAAGGATGTGACCTGTGTAAGGATGGAGGTTCCTTGCTGCGGGGGGATGACCGTTGTCCTCAGAGAGGCAATAAAGAGGGCAGGCAAAGACATTCCTTTAAAAGAACTAATTGTTGGTGTTAAGGGTGATTTGCTTGGCTCTTAGCAATGTTGATGACCCAGAAGGCTGCCGCAAGAATCGCTGCAGTAGCGATAATCTGGAGCGTGATACTGACAGTGCCCACGATAGAAAGTATGGTAGTCTCGTAGTATCTGATGGTCCGTGGATTTAATTCAAATTTTTAGCGATGTCTCCAAAAAAATTTTTTCATACTTAATTATAAACCTTTCATTCGGATAGAAGGTCAAGAGACCCACTGCGCTCTGTCCTGACCCCAGGATCAGACATATGATAGTACCCTGAATCAACCAGAACCTTGCCAGATGCCCTTAATAATGAGGCAAGATACTGCTTGTTCATGTGAAGTATCTCTGAGAGTTCCTTAAGCATCTGGCTCTTGATTTTCTTTGATGCCTTCTGATAGGCCTTTGCATTGTGATTGATGATGACTAATTTGTTCTGCATGGTGTATACTCCTTTTGGTATCTCGGCAACCATTCTGATAACCTCCTTAAAGAAAAATTGATAATCGTATCAAGGAGTTTTAAAGGATGGTTGCCCTTTTTGTCAATTATGAGGAAACAATACCTTTTCGAAGAGATTATTTTTGAGGAAACGCGGGTCATTGACAGTTCTGGCATAAAAGAAGTATTATGAAAAAGGATATGAATATGAGGATTATAAACCTTGATAAAGGAAAAATTGGGGTGAAATATGTTTGACCGGTTTACAGAGAGGGGAAGAAGGGTCATAATATTTGCAAGGGAAGAGGCGGAAAAAAGAAATAATGATTATCTCGGGACAGAACATCTCTTACTTGCACTCCTCAGAGAAGAGGATGGCCTTCCAGTTTTAATCCTGAAGAAGATGGGGCTTTCTATAGAGGAAATCAGGATGGAAGTGGAAAGAACCCTGCCTGTTGGTACAAATGTCCTCACCTTTGGAGAGATACCCTTTACTCCGAGGGCAAAAAAGGTCCTTGAACTTGCTATAGAAGAGGCAAGATTGCTTGGACATAACTATATTGGAAGCGAACATCTATTACTTGGGATTCTTAGAGAAGAAGAAGGAATAGCAGGTAAGATATTAAGAAGTCTTGGTGCAAACCTTCTTGGAGCAAGACAACTTGCCATAAATCTTTCTGTAAGGCCCAGCATGGTTACAAAGGACAGGAGGCATCATACACCTGTTCTTGACGAATTTGGTAGAGACCTAACCCAGATGGCAAGGGAGGGGAAGCTTGATCCTGTTATTGGAAGGGATGAAGCGATAGAGCGGATATTGCAGATACTTGGAAGAAGAATCAAGAATAATCCTGTTCTTATAGGTGAGCCAGGAGTCGGGAAGACAGCAATTGTTGAGGGTCTCGCTCAAAGAATAGTTGCAGGAGATGTGCCGGAGCATCTCATAGGAAAGAGGATTGTTTCTCTTGATCTCGGTGCATTGATAGCTGGCACAAAATATAGGGGTCAGTTTGAAGAAAGGGTAAAGCTCGTAATGAAGGAGATCATGCAGTCAGACAATATAATACTTTTTGTTGATGAGCTTCATACCCTGATAGGTGCTGGTGCTGCAGAGGGTTCTGTAGATGCATCCAGTATGCTCAAACCTGCACTCGCACGTGGTGAGATAAAATGTATAGGAGCAACAACCCTTGATGAGTATAGAAAATATATAGAAAAAGATGGAGCACTTGAAAGGAGATTCCAGCCTGTCTATGTTCAGCCACCAACTGCAGAGGAAACAGTGGAGATACTCAAGGGGCTTAAGGCTAAATATGAAAGTCATCACAAGGTGAAGATAACCAATGAAGCTATCCAGGCAGCTGTGGAGCTATCAGAAAGATACATAACAGATCGTTACCTTCCTGACAAGGCTATAGATGTAATTGATGAAACAGGCTCAAGACTGAAATTGAAAAAGAACACACCACCAAAAGGATTGAAAGACCTTGAGCTTGACCTTGTGAGAATTGCTAAGGAAAAGAATTTATATATGAAGCTTCACGATTATGAAAAGGCAAGTGAACTCAAAATTGAAGAAGATAAGCTCAGACGGATATATGATATACTTTCCAAAAAGTGGCGCTCGCAGCTTTCAAATGAAATACCAATTATGACAGAGGAGGATATAGCTTATACAGTATCCATGATGACAGGCATACCATTACTGAAACTTGAGGAAAAGGAATCAGAGAAGCTTCTCAGAATGGAAGAAGAGTTGCATAAGAGGATAGTTGCTCAGGAAGAGGCTATAAAGGCTGTTTCAAAGGCAATAAGAAGGTCAAGGGCAGGCCTTAAGAGCAAGAACAGGCCTATTGGTTCCTTCTTCTTCCTTGGTCCTACAGGGGTTGGAAAGACCGAGCTTGCAAAGGCACTTGCTGAGTTTCTCTTCAATAATGAGAATGCCCTTATAAAGATTGATATGTCTGAATATATGGAGAGGTTCAATGTGTCAAGACTTACAGGAGCTCCCCCAGGATATGTTGGGTATGAAGAAGGTGGTCAGCTTACTGAGAAGATAAGGAAGAGGCCTTATTCAGTGGTCCTTTTTGATGAGATAGAGAAGGCACACCCTGATGTATTCAATATCCTCTTGCAGATACTTGATGAAGGTGTACTCACAGATAGCTTTGGAAGAAAGGTTGACTTTAAAAATACAGTAATCATCATGACATCCAATGTAGGGGCAAAGATTATAGAGAAGGAGACCCCGCTTGGTTTCCAGAAGGCTGATTCAGAAGATCGCTACAGGAGAATAAAAGAACATGTCCTCAATGAATTAAAGCGTGTATTTAACCCTGAGTTTTTAAACAGGGTCGATGAGATAGTGGTCTTCCATCCTCTTGAGAAAGGACATCTCCTTGAGATACTTGATATGCTCATAGGTCAGTTGAATAATCAACTTTCTCAGAGAGGTCTGTATCTTGATGTTGATGAAAAGGTTAAGGAGTGGATACTTGAACACTACTATCAGCCGATGTATGGAGCAAGACCAATGAAAAGGGCTATTCAGAAGGTTATTGAAGAACCTCTTGCAGAGGAGTTTATAAAAGGAAGATTCACTGAACCTGAAAAAATAAAGGTAACCATAGAAAATGATAGTCCTGTATTCCAGGCTGAAGAAGAAAGTCTTGTTGAGACAGGATAAAATTGGGATGAATAAGGATTGAAGACAAAAGAAGGGAGATAGAAGACAGTGCTCAAAAGTCATAGTAGAGGTTTGATTAAACTATTCAGCATTTCTATTTATTTACTGGTCTGCGCGGCAGCTATACTTCTCTATTCCTGTCAGAAAAAGGAGACAGGTGAGTTTCTCAAAGAGGGCTCAAAGGTACCTGCCTTTACGCTTAAGTCAGCAGATGGCACGGGTATATGGAGCCTTGAAAAGAATAACGGCCCTTTAGTGATCATTAATTTCTGGGCCACCTGGTGTCCTTCCTGTAGAGAAGAGATGCCCTCGATGCAGAAATTTTATAAAACATTTAATGGAAATGGCTTAAAAATGATTACTGTATTGTACAGAGATAATCCATTTTCAGCCCTGGGCTTTATGAAGGAAATGCGCTATGACTTTCCTGTTTTTGTAGATCCTGAATACAGGGCAGCCCAGATTTTTGGTCTCACAGGTGTGCCTGAAACTTATATAATTGCGAAGGATGGTACACTTTTAAACAGGATTATTGGACCCTTCGACTGGGATTCTCCAGATTTTAAAGAATACATAAAGGGTCTTTTATCAGAAACAGGGTCCTCAAAAAGTCTCTGACTTTGGAACACAAATTGGGGTCTCCCGAAAATCTTTGATATTCCGTGGTATTGGTTTGGGAAAGGTCAGACAAGCAGAAAAGGCAGTTTTATTTATGGCCATACTTTTGAATGACCAAGAACTTTTTGAGGAGATAAATTCCCTTTTTCAGAAGGAATTTGGAGAGATACTCTTTAAAACCCTTTTTCAGGACTGGAACTGGACAGATTATTATAAAGAGGAGATGGGAGAGGGCCTTAAGAGGGCCTTTATTTTTTTTAAAAATATTATAGATCCCTCAGAGCTTCCTGAAATTAAATTAAAGACCAACAAAATAGAAGAAAGATTTTCTGTAAGTAATAAGAGAAGGATAAATCTTGACCCTGGGTACATAACTCCTTCAAAGGTTGTCCTTGCATCAACAAAAAACTACTGTCACAGGATATATCTTGGTAAAGGCATATATGCAGAGATAACCCTTTACTATAAGGATAATTCCTTTAAACCTCACATCTTTACCTACAGGGATTATGCTACTGCTGAGACTATCTCTACCTTTAATACAGTTCGGCAGATGATAAAAGACCTGCTCAAGGCACCAGGGACAAAAATAAAAGATTAGTGGGATAGTTCATGAAGAAGATACTTGTCGTTGATGATGACCCTTTGATAAGACAGCTCTGTAGAGACATCCTCAAAGGTCTCGATTGGAGATTATTGATACCGGTAACCCTCTTGAGGCTATTAATCTGTGGAATACCTCACCTTTTGACCTTGTGATCACAGATATAAGGATGCCTGTAATGAGTGGTCTTGATCTGATGGCAAGGATAAAAGAAAAATCACCTGATGCAGCCTTTATTGTGATTACAGGTCATGGAGACTACAGTCTTGCAGTTGAGGCAATAAAACTTGGTGTCTATGATTTCATAAATAAACCCTTCAGGAGAGAAGCCTTGAGATGACTGTAAGGGATGTGATGTATAAATTAGAACTTCTTAATGAGATTAATAGATTGAAGATGTTTACAAGGCTTCATATGGCAAGTAATGAGATAATGCATACCTTTGATATAAAAACTGCTGCAAGATTCGGCCTTGAAAATGCCCTGAAGGAGACAAAGGCATCAGAAGGAGTTATCTATTTATACGAACCTGATTCAAGAAGGTTCAATAAATTATACTCACTCCCTGAGGAACTTGAGATAGCTGAGCATCTTCTGGAAAAGGCTTTTAAATCCAATATCCCCATTGTTGGTGAAGGAGTAGTTACTGCCCCAATTGGTTCAATGAAGAGGGGTCTTGGTGTGCTTGGTTTGAAGTACTCAGACGGGATACTTGGTTCAGCTGATACTGAGGCTGTAGCTGTTATATGCCGTATCCTGGGAATCACGATTGATAATATACTTCTTTTCAAAGATCTTAAAAATAAGATCAGGGAGGTAGAAGATTTATTACTCAATATAATAAAGGTCCTCAGCAATGCCCTTGATGCAAAATCTCCCTGGACAAAGGGACATTCAGAAAGGGTCTGCAGGTATGCCCTTATGATTGCAGAGGAGATGGGTCTTGATGCAGAAGCAAAGAATACTCTTGAGATGGCTGCACTTCTTCACGATATAGGTAAGATTGGCATGTATGATCATATCCTTAATAAACCCGATAAATTATTACCCCAGGAATTTGAGATTGTAAAATTGCATCCTGCAAAAGGGGCTGAAATCCTCAGCCCCATCAGTCATCTTCAAGAGGTAATAAAGGTAATATCCCATCATCATGAACACTATGATGGGAGCGGTTATCCAGATGGTCTTAAGGGTGAGGGTATACCACTTCTTTCAAGAATACTTCAGGTGGCAGATGCCTTTGATGCCATGACCTCTGAAAGACCCTACAGGAAGATCCCTGGGATTAATAAGGCTATAGAAGAATTAAAATCCTGCTCAGGAAGACAGTTTGATCCTGCTACAGTAGATGCCTTTATCAGGGCTCTCTATAAAGAGAAAGATTATAATGGATATCCTGATCTTTCGGGCAGGATAAAATCTTCCTTGACATTCGCTTCTAAGCACTCCCAAACAATCTAAAGATTTTTTGGAGACCTGCTATCTGACTAACTTAAAATAATAAGATTATCTCTGTGAATTATTTCATCTGAATACTTATATCCGAGGATTTCTTCAATCTCCGTGCTCTTCTTGCCTTTGATCTTCTTTATCTCTGAGGAAGAATAATTTGTAAGACCCTTTGCTATCTTAATGCCTTTCCTGTCAACACAATAAACTGCATCACCAATATTAAAATTCCCCTGAACATTTACAATCCCTGAAGGCAGGAGGCTCTTACCCATATCCTTTATGGCTTGTACAGCACCATCATCTATGGTAAGACTTCCCTTTGCACGACTACCAAAGGCAATCCATCCCTTCCTTGAAGAAAGTTTTTCTTCCCCTGGCATGATGATTGTTCCAATCTCATCACCCTGTAATATCTTCTTAACAAGCCCTTCCTTTTTCCCGTTGATTATGTGCACGACAATCCCGTATCCTCCAGCCTTTTTTGCAGCAAGAAGTTTTGAATACATACCGCCTGTCCCAACTCTTGTGGAGCTACCACCTGCCATATTCAATATACCCTTCTGGTTTAAGTCCTGAGCCCTAAGCCTTTTTATAAGTACGGCATCTCTGTGGATGACTGGATCTTTATCATAGAGTCCATCTACATCGGATAGTATAAAAAGCCTCTGAGCTCCTATCAGCCCTGCTACAAGTGCTGAGAGATTATCATTATCACCGAATTTTATCTCATCTGTTGCAACTGTATCGTTTTCATTTATAATTGGCGTTATCCTGAGTTGAAGTAGTGTAAGTATAGTGTTTCTTGAATTTATATATCTTTTTCTATCAGCAAAATCCTCTGCTGTGAGCAGTATCTGAGCTACTTTAAGGCTGAATCTTGAGAATGCCCTTTCATAGGCCCATATAAGGGCAGACTGACCAACAGCTGCCACAGCCTGCTTCTTTTCTATTTCCTTTGGTTTTTCAGAGAGATTGAGCTTTCCCATACCTGCAGCAATAGCACCGGATGAAACAATAACAACCTCATGACCTTCCTTCCATAGCTCAGAGACCTCCCCTGCAATAGAGGAGATTCGCTCTTCATCAAGATGAAGATTTTTTGTGATAATGTTACTGCCTAACTTAATTACTATCCGCATAGAGTTTTTTGATTACATATTTTATAACAGATTCAAGACCTTTGTGGGTTAGGGCAGAGACAGGGAAGAAATCAAGACCTCTTTCTTTGCAATAGGAACTTAATCTATAAAGGTTTCTTTTATTCCCTGCTATATCCATCTTTGTCCCGAGTATTGCCTGATGTTTCCCAAGAAGCAATGGACTGTAAAGCTCAAGCTCTCTGTTTACAGTCTCCAGGCTTTTTACTGGATCAGGTGCTTCCTCTGATATATCAACGAGATGAAGTAATATCTTTGTCCTTTCAATATGCTTAAGAAATTGATAACCGAGACCCGCACCTTCATGAGCACCTTCAATAACTCCTGGGATATCAGCTATTACAAAGCTTTTATAATCTCCTGTCTTTACAACTCCGAGATTTGGTGTAAGGGTTGTAAAGGGATAGGGAGCTATCTTTGGTTTTGCTGATGTAACTGCTTTAAGGAATGTGGATTTGCCTGCATTTGGTAGCCCTATCAGTCCCACATCAGCAAGCAGCTTCAGTTCAAGGATAAGTTTTCTTTCCTCACCCTTTTCACCTTTCTGAGCAAACCGCGGTGCCTGTCTTACGGGAGTTGCAAAATGGGCATTTCCAAGACCACCCCTTCCACCTCTTGCAACTATCACTTCCTTTCCAGGAGAATCAAGGTCGGCAATGAATTCACCAGTCTCTGCATCCTTTATTACAGTGCCAACAGGAACAAGGATTACAGTGTCAGCTCCATCACGGCCATGCATCTTCTTACCCATTCCATGCTCTCCTCTTTCTGCTTTATAAGTCTTTTTATACTTATGGTCAAGGAGGGTGTTAAGGTCAGCAGAAGTCCTGATAACCACATGTCCACCTCTTCCACCGTCACCACCATCAGGTCCACCTTTTGGAACATACTTTTCCCTTCTGAAACTCACACAGCCATTCCCACCATCTCCAGCCTTCACATATATCTCTGCATAATCAACAAATTTTGCCATCTAACTATTATAAATGAACAGAGTTGTTACTTTACCATGCGATTTGCTTTTAGAAAAAGGCGGTTGCACTCACTTTACAATGACGATTTTTATCCATTATGCAACAAAAGGTCTCTTCAATATTGAACTGTCTGTTTTTGGTATTAAATCTGCCAGACTCCAAATACAAATTACCAGGCTACTGTAACAGGGGGTCATGAAGCTGCTCCAGATTTTTATAAAAAAAGAAGAATAAAGGCTTATTGAAGCGAAAATAAGCAGTTTGTTACCAAGTATGAGAATTGGCGTCCCCAAGGGGATTTGAACCCCTGTTACCGCCTTGAAAGGGCGATGTCCTAGGCCAGGCTAGACGATGGGGACAGGAAATATTATTTTACAATTTAAGTTTAAAAAATTCAATTAAGATAATTTTCTGTAATTTGCCGATAGAAGACTTACCCAAGAGGTTAAACCTCTTTTATTCGCCTTCTTAATGTCTTTTAAGAATTT
>JBKBPW010000052.1:0-11706 GCA_046292975.1 Thermodesulfovibrionales bacterium | reverse complement strand
TCCCTCTCAAGAGCCTCAAGATGCTTCTGGTTCTCCTCCCACCTCTTATTCCACTCCCTCTCAAGAGCCTCAAGATGCTTCTGGTTCTCCTCCCACCTCTTATTCCACTCCCTCTCAAGATTCTCAAGACGCCTCTGGTTCTCCTCCCACCTCTTATTCCACTCCCTCTCAAGAGCCTCAAGATGCTTCTGGTTCTCCTCCCACCTCTTTTCGTATTTTTCTCTGTCTCTTTTTAATTCTTCAAGAAGTCTTTCAAATCTATCCTCTGTCTTTTTCCTGTCAGCAAATTTTTCAGCAGAAATCTTGAGTATAAATTCCCTTATCTCTGAATCCTTTTTAACAAAACGAGGTACTTCTTGGAAGATAATCCTTTTTAGCTCTGTCTTTGTAAGAGGTTTTGCTGCTGACTTTTTCATAAATAATAATCACATAAATAAATTTAAAAAGTCAAATCCTTCTCATAAATTCTGAACTTTTTATAAAGTACACCTCCTGCCATCTCAACAAGCCTCTGCACCTGAATATTATCTTCAAGTATCCATGAAAACTCCACCTTCTTAAATCCCCTTCTCTTTACCTCTTTGAACCCTTCTCTGAATAACAGTGCATCAACTCCCCTCTGTCTGAATCCCGGTCTTATGCCGAGGAGAAGCAATCTCAATCCTTTTACCTTTCTCATGGCAAAGATAGCTTTCAAAAGCGACAACGGATTTAACTTCCCTTTCATCACCCTGAGAACCACATTATAATCAGGAATGAGACCGAGAAAGCCAACTGGTTCATCCTTATAATGAGCAATAAGCATGAGCTCAGGGACAATTATGCTCTTTAATTGATGTGCCATAAATCTTATCTCATCATCCTCAAAGGGTATAAACCCCCAGTTATCCTTCCATGCCTCATTATAAATGAGCTTGAACATAAGAAGGTCATCCTCAAGCCTGTTCATATCAACCTTTCTCACCCGAATTCCCCTTTTGTCTGCTATCTCAGCAATCCTGTTAACCTTCTCATTAAGCTCAGGGGGGATATCAGCTATATAGGCAAAAAGGTCCTTTGACTTTCTCAGTCCGTAGGACTCCATGAGCTCATTGTAATAAGGAGGGTTATAGGGTGTAAGGAGCATGGGAGGATATTGAAAACCTTCAAGTAAAAATCCACACTCCTCATTTGTTGAAAGGTTCATTGGACCGCGCATGAGCTGAAGCCCTGCATCTTTGAGGTCTGTTGCTACCCTCTCAAGTAAGGCCCCTGCTACAGCCCTGTCATTTATTGATTCAAAAAGACCAAAAAATCCAGTCCTCTCATTGTGAATGGAGATATGTCTGTGATTTATAATAGCAGCTATCCTTCCAACAACCTTTCCATCTCGCATGGCAATATAGAGCCTTACATCCTCAAGTCTGAAAAAGGGATTTTCTTCTGAAAGATAGACCTTCTGATCCTTTATAAGAAGGGGCGAAAAAAAGGGATCTTCTTTGTAAATTTCAAAAGGTAAATGGATAAAGGCAGAAAGGAGCTTCTCGCCCTCAGCCCTTATGACCTCTATCATCTTATAAGACTGAGGGCCCTGCCTACTTTTTTGAATGCCTCAAGGACTATATCAAGATGCTCGTCTGTATGGGTTGCCATATAAGAGGTCCTTATAAGGGCCTTTCCAGGTGGCACAGCAGGACTTACTGCAACATTTGCAAAAACACCCTCAGCCTCAAGCATCTTTACAAAGGTAAAGGCAGTTGCATCTTCACCAACAATAACAGGAACTATCGGAGTTTGAGTAGGTCCTATTTCAAAACCAAGGTTCTTGAATCCTTCTATCATCTTTCTTGTATTCTTCCAGAGTTTCTCACGCCTTTCAGGTTCATTTTCTATAATATCAATTGCTGCACTCACTGCTGCTATTGATGCTGGTGGTGGGCTTGCACTGAATATAAGAGAACGAGCAAAATGCTTTATATAATGTATTACTTCCTTTGAGCCTGCAATAAAACCACCAATGGAGGCAAGACTTTTGCTGTATGTGCCCATTATGAGGTCAACCTCCTGCTCAAGCCCGAAATGCTCTGCAGTGCCTCTTCCTGTAGCACCGAGCACACCTATACCATGGGCATCATCAACCATAAGTCTTACACCATGCTTATTTGTTATCTTATAAATTGCTGGAAGGTCAACTATATCACCTTCCATACTGAAGACGCCATCAACAACTACGAGGCATGCCCTTCCATTATTCTCTGTGAGAACCCTGTCAAGATCCTCGGGATTGTTATGTTTGAATTTCTTTACCTCGCCAAAGGAAAGCCTGCATCCATCTATTATACTTGCATGATCCATCTTGTCTATTAACACCACATCATCTTTCCCAACAAGTGCGGAAATTACACCAAGGTTTACCTGAAAACCTGTTGAAAATACAAGTGCTGCCTCTTTACGCATGAATCTGGCAAGTTTTTCTTCAAGCTGTACATGTATATCAAGTGTACCATTCAGAAATCTCGAACCAGCACATCCTGTTCCATATTTTTTAACAGCCTCAATAGCTGCCTCTTTTACCTTTGGATGGTTTGTGAGGCCAAGATAATTGTTAGAGCCAACCATGATCATCTTCCTGCCGTTCATAATTACGACAGGATCCTGGGCTGACTCTATGACCCTGAAGAAAGGATATATCCCCTTCTCCATAAGGTCTCTGGCTGCAGTAAACTTATAACACTTTTCAAAAAGGTCTTTTTTCGTTATAGCCATCTGTGAAGTCTGTACCAGTTTGCTGTCCATTTCATTCCTTCCTGAATCTTTACTTTCGGATTAAAGCCCAGCTCTTTACGGGCCTTTGAGATATCACAAATCCAGTGTGAATACTTGAGTTCAATTAATTTATCATTGTTTATTATACTATTTTTTGCAACTTTTGATGCAAGCCTTCCAATCAACGGCATTATATTTCTGGGTATCTTTATTCTGATAGGTTTTTTTTGAAGCGCCTCTGCAATCACAGAAGCAATATCATCACTGCTACAGATCTCACCATCAGAAAGAAAATATATTTTATCCTCAGCATCTTTTGACATTGCAGTAAGTACAATCCCCCGGACAAGATCGTCAACATAAATAAGGGAATAATAAGACTTCCCAAAATAAGGGAATATGCCAGCATTCACCATCTTAAAAAATAAATAAAAATCCCTGTCTCTGGGTCCATATACTGCAGTGGGTCTTATAATTGTAAAAGGAATCCTGCCCTTGAATTTAAGCAAGGCCTCTTCAGCCATTAATTTACTTTTCCCATAGATTGAAACAGGTGAGGCTGGAGAATCTTCACATTTTGGTTTTCCATCCAGTGACGGCCCTGCTGCAGCAAGGCTGCTCAGCAGTACAAATCTCCTGAGAGCTGGATTATTTTTTAAAGCCACATCCACAATATTCTCAGTACCCTTTACATTTGCGGTAAAGAATTCTTCCTGTGATGAAGCCTTTGTGAGACCAGCAAGGTGGAATATATAATTAAAATCCCTTATCTGCTCAAGAGATGCCCTGTTACAACAGTCTCCTTCAATGAATTTTACCTCAAGCCCCTCAAGCCATTTTTTATTTGAAATATTTCTCACAAGACAATAAACTTCAAAGCCCTCTTTTATTAATGCCTCTGCGAGATGACTTCCTATGAAACCCGTACCCCCTGTGACCAGTGCCCTCATAATAAATATTGTCTTTTAAATCCCTTAAAATAGTCAAGCTATTTATTTGTTAATCTCTTTATAGTTTCTTTTAATTCTGTTAGATCTGATGATTTTACAACATAAGCCTCTGCTGCCCATACACCGAAGTCATCCCTGTAATCATAAGCCGTGGACATTATAACAGGGATATTGGGGAACCTGTCTTTCATTGCCCTCAACACAGCGATACCATCCATATCTGGCATAAGGATATCTAGGGTGACAATATCAGGTTTCTCCTTCTCAAATATCTCAATAGCCTCCTTACCTGAGGTTGCTGCAAAGACCACATACCCCTCATCCTCAAGCTCCTCTTTATAAAGCCTGAGGATATTCTCATCATCGTCAACAATAAGGATCTTCATGTTATCCTCCTTTTATCTCTGATTGCTGATAGAGATTTATTAAAATAAAAAGAGACAGACTGCAAAAGAGGCAATACCACCAGCCTGTGAGATTCTGTATCCATGATATAGTATACCTGACCCCTGATATACGATACATAACGGTGTCTGAATCTGGAATTCCTTATTTCTGAAGGCACCACAACACAATCGCTTTGTAAACATTTTGAGCTTGCCACTTTCTAATAATAAAACAAAGTTCATGTTATTACTGGAATCTTTTTCAATGGAAGTAAGATTACAAAGCTCGAACCCTTACCCAGAGCAGTTTCAACTTCTATCCTTCCGCCATGTTCATCAATGATCTTCTTTGTTATCGAGAGACCGAGACCTGTCCCACCAGGCTTTGTTGTAAAAAATGGATTAAATATATTGGGCAGATCTTTTCCGTTAATCCCTGGTCCGGTATCTTTAATAATTATAACACCCTCTGAATCTTTTTTATCCGTAATAATTGTTATTACACCATTTCGATCTATTGCCTGTATGGCATTTGTAAATATATTAATGATTGCCTCCTTCAATCTTCCTGTATCCACATATAGTCTCAAATCTTCTTTGTAGTCCTTTCTAAGCTCTATACTTCTATTTTTTAACTCATCCCTGTAAAGACTTACCACCTCATCAAGTAAGGAATTTATGTCCGTTTCTTCAAGAGTAAGCCCCATCCCCCTAACAAAGCTCAATATATCTTTAAGGATATTTTCAAGCCCCTCTACCTCTTTTGTTATTATGGATGCATATTCTTTTAATTTTCCATCAAGCCTTGCCTCAAGTCGCCTTGCAAAACCACCAACAGAAACAAGGGGATTTCTTATCTCATGGGCAACTTTTGCTGCGACCTCACCAAGTGCAGCCATCTTTTCAGAAGCCTGAAGCCTCTCCCTGAGCCTCCTTAATTCTGTTATATCTCTCACTACATGAACCGTTCCCAAGAAATTACCAGCTGTATCAAATACTGGAGAGGTGGATGAAAAATTTGTTATTTTAAAATAAGGGTCCTCAAATTCCTCCATGTAAGCCTTTTTATCAATTACTGTCTTATGATGGGGGCATTTTTCGTAGGGCCTATCCATACCATGAAAGACCTCGTAACACTTTTTTCCTATTACAGCCTCCTTTGTCCATGTCCTTTCAATACCTTCATCTTTACACCTCTTGTTCAGCCTTTCAAGGACTGCCCTGTTAATATTCTTTATTGTATAATCAGCAGAGGTAATATATATCATGTCAGATATGGATTCAAAGATATTCTCAAGCTCTGCCTCTGCAAGCCTCACCCGCTCAAAAAGCCTTGCATTTTCAATAGCTGCTGCCACCTGATTGGAAAAACCTGTAAGAAATCTTATGTCATCCTCGGTAATCGGTCTTCTATTGAAGAGATTATCAACCCAGAGGAGACCTATAACCCTGTCCCTGGATATAAGCGGCACCACTGCGTAAGCCTCTGTGCCGAGTTGCTCCCTAAGAACAGGATCAGAAAATGGCTCAGCCTTTACATCCGGTATATTGAAAATCCTTTTTTCCTTAACAGACCTGGTAAGAACAGTGTCTGCTGTAAGAGGTATCTCAATATTGAGTGAAAGTCTATCAAGAAGGGAATCCTTTCTCAATGGCCCTGACTCTATCTCCTTCATGAGGTCTTCAAGGGTCTTCCTTTCCATTGAGAGACTTGACCATACCCTCCAGGCCTCCTCAGGGTCTGACGGACCAACTCCCATAGCACCTTTTAATACCTGTTTCCCCTCATCGACAAGGAACAGGATCGCCCTGTTGAATCCAAGTCCATCACTCATGGTAACTGCTGTAAGGATCATCCTCAGAAGTCTGTCAAGCTCAAGAGTACTCCGCATGGCAGAACTGATAAAGAAGAGCCTTGAGAGTTCCTGATTTCTCTTTGCCAGCTCTCTTTCATACCGCTTCTTTTCGGTAATATCCCTTGATATTCCACTTATGCCGATTGTATTTCCATAGGCATCCTTTATGGGTGAAAGCGTGATACTCACCTCTATCACAGAACCGTCCTTTCTTATCCTGTAGGTCTCTATATCCTTAAGGACCTCACCACGCTTTATTCTTTCAGAATACTCCCTTTCAATATCGTAAAGTCCCTGAGGGATAAAGGGTAGATATTTACCTCTCACCTCTTCCTCTTTAAATCCATAGATCCTCTCCGCACCTTTGTTCCAGGATGTTACAATGCCATTGAGGTCAGATGTTACAATTGCATCAGCAGTATTTTCAATAACACTCTCAAGATATTCCTTTGTCTGCATCACCTCCCTGTAGAGTCCCATGAGCTCTTCCTGGTAAAGTACCCTTTCTGAGACATCCTGTATAAAGACTATAACCTCTTTTACTGTTCCATCTTTGTCTTTTATTGGATAGGCGCTGAGCTCGCTGTAGAAAAGGACATCATTTACCTTTGTCTTCTGGGACATGAAATTAATCTCTCCTGTCTCAAAAGTCCCAATAGTAACGCAGTGAGGACATACTGGCGCATTCTCGTGAAAGACCTCTGTCGCGTCTCTGCCAGAGAGACCCTCAGGATGCTCAATCCAGTGTTCCATGTATTTATTTATGGATACAATTTTGAAATCTCTATCAAGGGTCACTATCCCTCCACGGACACTATCAAATAGTATCTCTATTCTCTTCTTGGACTCTTCTGTTTCCTTTTCCCTAAGGATAACCTGCTCAAAGGCCCTTGCCTTATCAATATCTATAATGAGAAAAGGGATAACACCGTGAGCAAGCTGAATATCCCTCTCTGTGAAGCTCCTTGTCTGCTTTAGAATCATCTGTCCTCTGTAGTCCCTTCCTGAAAGTGCAAAGGTAAGATAAGGAGCATCGTGATCAAGCATACCTTCTTTTATTAAAGCAATCTCCTTATCTGAAAAGTATTCCCGAGGATAAAAATAAAATTCCTTTCCCCTTACTGTCTCAATCCAGATAAGAGCAGGTGCATTAAACATATTCCATATCTCATAACAGGATTTCTTTAAAAGCTCTCCAATATCCACCTCCCTTGATATAGTCTTGCCAAATTCGTAGAGACTCCTGAATCTTTCATATCCAGCCTGAAGCTCTGAATAGAGTTCAGCATTTCTTATAATTGCACTTAAGATATGTGAAAGCACCTCAGCACTATAGATGTCATCTTTTATAAAAGCATCAATATCCTTTCTTTTTAAAATTAATAGCCCTCTTAATTCTTCCTGAGAAAAAAGAGGCGATATAATAACTGATTCATATATTCCATCATAAATAAACTGCAACTCTTCAGAGGTTTGTAGCTTATTGGACCAGACAATACCAGAATCTTTTATAAATTCTATTTGATAATAATGGATCTCTTTTATATGCGATGACTCCTGATCACTTGTAGAAAAAAGTTTAAATCTATATTCCTCAGGCTTAAGAAGGTAAATCTCTGTAAGGGCATCAAGTCCTTTTGATATCTTTAAAACAAGTGGCTCAAGGAGGCCTTTCAGGTCAGCACCACTTGCAGGTCTTGATACCTCAAGAAATAGTTCTGCAGTTTTGAGTTTGACCCTGAGCTTATCAACTATCTCATAAAATCTTTCTGCAATTATTCCAAATTCATCTTTGCCGAGTTCTATCCTGTATGACAGCTCACCAGCTGATATTCTCTCAGTAGCATCAAGGAGTTTTCTGAAAGGTCTGTCTATAGACCTCCTGAGCATCAAAAGGAGAAAACCTGCAACAATCAGGCTTGCTATAAAAAGTGCAATTATATTTAAAAAGATATTCTTCTGCAGTCTCATGCCCTTTTCTATAGCGCTATCAATCAGTCTTACTGATTCTATATGTAATCTATCAAGATCCTCCTGAATGGATTTATAAGAAGTCATAATCTTCTGATAGGTAACCCTTGAGGATTCATCAAAAGTATCTTTTTTTAATAAGACTGAGATATCAGAAGATAGGATTAAAAAATTTCTTTTTATCTTATGAACAATCTGTTGAGATCTGCTTGACTTTTCTATCTCCTTAAGGAGCGCCCTTATATTTTCTTCCCTTTTTAGAATCACAACCTTGAGATTCGGGGAACCTGTATTTATGTATCTGGAAATAGCTGATATATAGGCAGTAAAGGCATCCTTGAGCTCCTCATCCTGCTTATGGAAGGCATTCAGATGATGGAGTATAACTATTTCCTCTTTCAGGGTGAAAGAAAGGGATATAAAACCCAGGCCTGTAATAAAGGCAAGGCTAAGGAAGGCGATAAGAAAAAGTAATAATCTTGTCCTCAGTTTCATATGATTATTATACTGGCTCTGTCTCCTTTATTAACATATTGAAAAGTTTAATATACTTCCCTGCAGAGTTTTTCCAGGAAAAATCCTTTTTCATTGAATTTTTTATAAGACTGTGCCACCTTCTTTTTCTCTGAAAAAGACAAAGGGCCCTTTTCAATGCCTCTACCATAGCAGAGGCATTATAATCCTTGAATAAAAAACCACTACCCTTTTCATTAATATGGTCATAGTCTTCAACAGTATCAATAAGACCACCTGTAGCCCTTGCAACAGGTACAGCCCCATATCTCATTGCAATGAGCTGCCCAAGACCGCAGGGCTCATATCTTGAGGGCATAAGAAAGATATCAGAGCCAGCATAAACCATTCGTGCAAGTCCTTCATCATAGCCAAGCCTGACATAGAGATTTTTCCTGAACTCCTCCTGTCTCTTGATCATGGCATTTTCAAATATCCTGTCTCCCTGACCGATCATAATAAGGCCAAAACCTGCCTTCACCAAGTCGGGTATTGACCTTTCTATAAGTTCAATACCCTTTTGAGCTGCAAACCTTCCAACAAATCCAATAAGTGGCTGCGATTCCTTTATCTGGAGGCCATGTTTCTTTATCAAGGCCTTCTTACATTGAGCTTTTCCATCAAGATTTTTAATACCGTATCTTTTCGGGATATTCCTGTCGGTTTCTGGATCCCATATAGAATAGTCTACTCCATTGAGTATTCCGTAAAGCCTTGATGCCCTTTTTTTAAGAAGACCCTGAAGTCCATAACCATATTCTTCTGTAAGTATCTCCCTGGTGTAATTCTCACTCACAGTGGTAATTGCATCAGCAGAAATAATGCCTGCCTTGAGGAAATTTACCTTTCCATAAAACTCGATCCCTTCAGGATTGAAATGCTCAAGGCCTATGCCAGTATAAGGAAGCTCAGAGGGATGAAAGAGTCCCTGATAACCGAGATTATGGATAGTAAGAACCGTTTTCGTGTTCTTAAAAAATAAATCATCTTTATAGAAATTCCTGATATAGAAGGCAACAAGTGCTGTCTGCCAGTCATGAAGGTGAATAATATCAGGCCTGACCTTCAGGACCTTTAAAAGCTCCACAACAACCCTTGAGAAAAAACTGAATCTAAGGCTATTGTCAGGATAATCTCCAGAAGGACCTCCATAAAGCCCCTCTCTTATAAAGAACCTGTCGCACCTGATAAAATAGGCAGGATAATCTTTATCATTGGACTCAAGAATGGATGCCTCCAGATTTTCAGATAAAACTTTTATCGGAATTCTTATGCCTGTATCAGTAAATCTTCCAGAACTTGCCACATGAGAATAAAAAGGCAAAACCAGCCATGCATCCAGTCCTGCCTTTTTGAATTCCTTAATAAGCGAACCCGTGACATCCGCAAGACCGCCTGTCTTTGCATAAGGCACTGCCTCGGGTGTCACAATAAATATCTTCCTGAGTCCTTCACCCATTCACCTTTGCCTCTCTCATAAATTTTGCAGCCTCCTCAGGTGGAACAGAATTGATAAAAAATCCTGAACCCCACTCAAAACCAGCTATCTTTGTAAGCTTTGGGGTGATCTCTATATGCCATCTATAAAATTCATTCTCCTCTTCATTAAATGGAGATGTATGGATTATAAAATTATAAGGTGGCACATCAAGGACTGCATCAAGCTGTTTGAGTATCCTCTGGAGTATCTCTGCAAGGCCTGTAAAATCGTTGTTCCTGGGCTGGAAGAAAGATTGATGCTCTTTTGGTAGTATCCATGTCTCAAAAGGTGCCCTTGGAGCAAAAGGTGCTATGGCTATATAGCCATCATTTTGATAAATAACACGCCTTCCATCCTCAAGCTCCTGGGCTATGATGTCGCAAAATATGCACCTTTCCTTCAGGTCATAGTACTTCTTTGCTGACTCAAACTCCTCCTTCACAAGTGCTGGCACAATTGGAAGGGCTATGAGCTGTGTATGAGAATGTTCAAGGGTTGCACCAGCTGCCTCACCTTCATTTTTAAAGATAAGGACATATTTAAATCTCCTATCTTTCTTAAGATCCTGAAGTCTCAAATAATAAGCCCAGAGCACATCATTTACCCTTTGTAAGGGCATTGTGGAAAGGGATTCAATATGAACAGGTGTTTCAATTATAACCTCGTGGGCTCCTATGCCATTCATCCTGTCATACATACCTTCAGCAGTCTTTCCAAGATCACCATGAATTTGAAGCGCCGGGAATTTATTGGGCACCACCCTTAATGTCCATCCTGTGGAGCCTGTACCCTGTGGCCTGAATGCCATTATCTCATTGGGCGTGGTGTATTCATTACCAGGGCAGAAAGGACAGAATCCACCAGCCCTTCTCTTTATGGATGGTGAACTGAAATCAGCAGGTCTTTTCCCCCTTTCCACTGAGATTATCACCCATCTTCCAACTATAGGATCTTTTCTTAACTCTGGCATCTTTCCTCCCCGAAATAATTATCAGTTTCCAGTGATTTTCATTCATTTTAACATAAGTTAATTACATAATGAGTGGCTTCCGCACTCATGGATGGTCCTGGTGATATTTAACCCTTTGCCAGAGAGTAAATCAAGGATAAAAAAGCCTGAAGACTTGAGACAGTGGTAATTTTCACTTGACAGGCAACCTGTTATCTGATAGCCTTTTTATAGGCTTATAAGCCACATTAAAATCAAGGAGGAATCGATGAACAGAAATATTTTGATCTCTCTAATTATGGTCTCTTTATTTATGTTTTCAGGCATTGTTCTTGCCGGAGGACCAGATTTCAAAGAAGGCCTCTGGGAAATAACCATGCAGATGGAGATGTCAGGGATGCCCATGCAGATGCCCCCTCAGAAGTTCAACCAATGCATTACAAAGGACAACAATATACCAGTGAAAAAGGATGAAGATAAAAATTGTAGGATTGAATCTAAAAAAAATCACCGGTAACACTGTAACCTACAGGGTTGTGTGTAAAGAAAAAGATGGCACATATGTAACCACAGGCACCATAACCTATAAGGGTGAGACATTTACAGGAAATATTGAGGTAAAGACACCTGACGGAATGCAGATGAAGCAGAAGATGAGTGGTAAATGGATAGGTAAATGTAAATAAAAAAACCTTTGAACAAAGATATATAAGAGAGTAATAGAAAAATACTCAAATAAATATGCCCTCTTGACATGGTCTTTTAAACAGGACTAAATTCTGTAATTTGCCGATAGAAAGAATCAAAAAAACAGCAAAGCCTCCTTTTCATTAGGGTTTTGGATGATATAAAATAT
>JBKBPW010000051.1:0-11768 GCA_046292975.1 Thermodesulfovibrionales bacterium | reverse complement strand
CTTATCTCATAGATCCTGTATTTGTCTTTCCCATCGCAGTAAACAGCAAAATCATAATCGCTTAACTGACCCGCAATCCCTTTTGCCCGAGAACCAAAAAGATATACCAGCTTTATTTCAGGGTAATCTGCAAAGATTGATTTTATCCTGTTTAGGTCCATATAATTTTTCCCGTCCTTTCATGAATTATTATAGCAAAATCAATTATCAATAGTGCGACCCTATAGGCTGAAGTGCCCCGCACCCACTGCAGACGGAACGGCCTTGCGGCAGGGTATACTTTACCATCTGCAGTGGGTGCGGGGAGGCTGAAGGCTGAATGATGGGTAAATAGGTGAATGGGTGAATAGGTGAAGGGGCCTTTTCACCAATAAACCGATTCACTAATAAAAACAATCCACCACTTCACCAACTTAAGCCTATCACCTAACGCCAATCGCATGAAGCCTTAAGCTAATGGTATGTTATACTAATTTATGGACAGGCTTAAAAAAATCAAAAACTCACTTCATGTAGATGCAATACTCCTTACTGATCTTAAAAATATCAGATATTTTACAGGGTTCACGGGTTCATCAGCTATCTGCCTTTATACCGGAAAGGCAAATTTTTTTATAACTGATTTCAGGTATAAAGAGCAGTCTGAAAAAGAGGTCAAGGGCTGGGATATAATCATAGAGAAAAAAAAGTTCAGTGGTCTTAAAAAGCTTATTGCAAAGATAAATCTTAAAAGTCTCGCCTTTGAGCCTGCTATAAGCTATGACATTTTTCAAAGGCTGGTAAGTCCTGGTTTAATCCTTTTACCTTTAAAAAGAGGGCTTCAGAAATTAAGGGAAATCAAAACACTGGAGGAAATAGAAAAGATTAAGATAGCAATCAAAAGGGCTGAAGAGGGGTTTTTGAGGATAAAAGAACTGATTAAACCTGGGATCATGGAGCGAGATATAGCCATAGAGCTTGAATACCAGATAAAAAAACTTGGCTCGGGGAGCCTTCCTTTTGAGGTGATTGTTGCTTCTGGAGAAAATTCAGCCATGCCTCATGCGAGGTCATCAATGAAGAAAATATCACCTGGTGATCTTGTTGTTATTGACTGGGGTGCTGAGGCTGAAGGATATTTCTCTGATATGACAAGGACATTCTTGATTAAACCTGCCTCTAAGGATCCTTATTTAGAGGTAAAAAAGAAGATTTACCATATTGTTAAAAGGGCGCAGGAGAAGGCCCTCATGGCGGTAAGGCCAGGTATTACAGGTTTTGAGGTTGATCAGAAGGCAAGGAAGGTAATTGAGAGAGAGGGTTATGGAAAGGCCTTTGGTCATTCCACTGGCCATGGAGTCGGGCTTGATATACATGAACTTCCTGTGATCAGTATGACTTCAAAAGAAAGGCTCAAACCAGGTATGGTATTTACAGTTGAGCCAGGAATATATCTGAGTAATATCGGGGGAGTGAGGATAGAGGATATGATATCTGTAAAAGAAGATGGTTCAGAGATACTCACCAATCTACCAAGGGAACTTGAGGTAATATGAATGAATCCCTTAAAAAGCTGAAATCCACCCTGGACTCCGTTATCCTCGGAAAGGAGGATGTTACAAAATTCTGCATTGTAACCCTCCTTGCAAAGGGTCATCTCCTTATTGAAGATATCCCTGGTGTTGGAAAGACAACCCTCGCTTATGCCCTTGCAAAGGCCACAAGCTGCACCTTCCAGAGGATACA
The DNA here is from genome assembly GCA_046292975.1 of Thermodesulfovibrionales bacterium. GTDB lineage: Bacteria > Nitrospirota > Thermodesulfovibrionia > Thermodesulfovibrionales > CALJEL01 > CALJEL01. Next base: position 10,043 of record JBKBPW010000051.1, on the reverse strand, counting down.
GTTTACAAGTGATCTCCTTCCATCAGATATTATTGGAGTAAATGTATATAACCCTGAGAAGAGGGAATTTGAATTCAAACCAGGGCCTATATTTGCCAATATTGTCCTTGCTGATGAGATAAACAGGACAAATCCCAAAACCCAGTCAGCCCTTCTTGAGGCAATGAATGAAAGGAGGGTCTCTGTTGACAGAAAAACTTATGAGATTCCTGAACCATTCATGATTATTGCCACACAAAATCCAATTGAATATTACGGGACCTTTCCATTACCAGAAAGTCAGCTTGACAGGTTTATGATGCATCTCAGGATCGGTTATCCTGAACCTGACTTTGAAAAAAAGGCAATTCTTAAAGGTTCAAGATTTGAAGAAATAGAGAAGCTCTCTCCAGTAATAGGACCTGAGGAGATTCTGAGGATGCAGACAATGGTCTTAGAAGTAAAGGTCCATGATGACATCCTTAAATATCTTCACGAGATTATCCTTGCAACAAGAAGACATGATATGATAAGGCTTGGTGTAAGCCCCAGGGGTGGACAGTTTTGCCTCCAGGCAGCAAGGGCCCATGCCTTTTTTAGTGGAAGGGATTTTGTGACTCCTGATGATATAAAAACCGTGGCTCCCCTTGTCTTTGGTCACAGGATAATACTCAAGACAAAGACCTACATAACTGATGCTACAGAAATTATAAGAGAAATAAGTTCCAGAATACCCGTGCCTGTATGAAGATTACCAGGGAAGGTTTCAGATTAATCCTTGCCACATCCCTTATAGGCCTTGCATCATTAAATACAGGCAATAACCTTATGTATCTAATCCTCTCTGTAATGCTCGCTATCTTCTTTCTATCCCTCTTGATTACTTATGTAAATCTGAGAGGAATCAGGATAGAGATAGTGTCATCTGATGACCTCTTTGCTGGAAAAACCTCCAGGATAAAACTGAGATACTCAAAGAAAAGGTCCTTTCTAAGCTCAAGGTCCTTTTTCATAACTGCCACTTCCAGGGCTCCGCTAAGGATTCTTGATTATGTAGATATACTTAAACCAGGAGGAAGTATTGAAAAGATAACACATATCACGCCCTTAAAAAGGGGCATGCTCAGTCTGAAGGACACGCTCATCCTCAAAACAGGTTTCCCTTTTATATTTACAGAAAATTCTATAAGACCTGATGTTAAGGGAACACTCCTGATTTATCCTGCATTAAAAGACATAGACCTGTTGATGGACTCTTACACAGTTGACGGTAAAAGGCCCTTTACAGGCGAAAGGGATTTTCAGAAGATCAGGCAGTACAGATATGGAGATGACAGGAGGTTCATCCACTGGAAGGCAACAGCAAAGACAGGAGAACTTATGATAAAAGAATCAGCTATAGAAGAGGGCCTCAGGATAACAGTCTTTTTTGATAACTTCAGACCACCGATTCCAGAGGCCTTTGAGGAATCTATCTCTTTTGCAGCCTCCCTTTCAGCCCGATTTATAGAGGCTGGGTATTATGTGAGATTTATTACATGCCTCAAGACCATACCATTTGGAACAGGAATGGAACACCTGAGAAAGATTCTTGACCATCTCGCCATTATATCTTCTTCTGATGACTTCTCCTGCCTGATTGATGAAGGTGAATCAGCAGGAAGATCAATATTAATACTCCAGTCTGATTTTTCGCCCCTTATGAGATTCAGGGACTCTGCAGAGAGGATATTCTATGCCTCAGAGATATAAAGTCCTTACAGGCCTGATAGCCCTTTCAGGCTCCTTAACATTAATATTCACAGGAGAGCTCAATCCTGTTTATTATCCCTTTTTATTTTTAATGATCTATGGCTATATAAGACTCATTAAAAACAAACCCCAGGGGTCAAGGTTTATAATAGGTCTCTCATCCATTGCAGGCCTTTTTATATTTTTCATAGATGTCTTTATTATAACAGGAGATTATCTTGTCTCTGTGGGTCATCTGAGCCTTATATTTCATGCAATAAAGTCCTTTGATATAAAGGAGCCCTATGACCCACTTCAGGTCTATTTTATGGCGCTCTTACAGCTTGTGGTTGCATCAGAATTCACCACACAGATGCTCTTTGGAGCGATAATAATCCTTTTTGTCTTCCTGTTTATATTCGTCATGATAATGGCACATTACATCAAGACTTCTCTTCAACTGGGCATTTCAATACCACTTGAAGCAAGAGGTCTTAAGAACTCTCTCATACTTCTCGTAATAATAACATTTGTCCTTTCAACAGTATTTTTTATAAGTCTTCCAAGATTGAGATATGGCCTCTGGGGTAAAAGTCACATAAAGGGAATTAAAAATGCAGGTTTTTCTGAAAGGATGGATCTTTCCTCAGGTGAACTCAAGCTTGATCCCACAGTGGTGATGAGGGTTGAGCTAAGACCCTTCATAAAGGCTCACTATTACTGGAGGGGCATGACACTTGACTATTTCGATGGAAGGGCCTGGTCAAACTCCTTTATAGAGACAAGAAAAATCATTAAAAAAACAGGAGAGGAATTCCTCCTGAGGACTCCAATCCCTGAGGATTCCATAGAACAGGATATCCTTCTTGAGCCTGTTGACTCAGAACTCATTTTTTTAATGGACAGGCCTGTCTCAATAAATATAACAGCTCACAGACTCGAAAGAGACTTCTCAGATACCATTTATCTGCCCAAAAAGGGGGCAAGGAGGATACATTACATTGCCAGGAGCTCCATCCAGTTATTGCCTGAGGATAAATTTCATCTTCAATACCTCCAGATACCGCCATCCCTTGAAGAGTCCCTCAAGCCCTTTACAGAAAGGCTTGTCTCCAGAATTAAATCTGACAGAGATAAGGCACTCCTTATAGAATCCTTTCTTAAAAATAATTATACCTATTCCCTTACAGTCACTGAGCCGCCTTCAGGTGTTGATCCTGTATCATATTTTCTCTTTGAAGAAAAAAAAGGATACTGCGAGCATTATGCAAGCGCAATGGTGTTGATGTTACGGTCCATCGGGATACCTGCAAGGGTGGTAACAGGATTCTCAGGTGGTCAGATAAATGAAATAGGAAACTATATTATTGTTCGGCAGAAAGATGCCCACTCATGGGTTGAGGCACTGATTGATGGAAGGTGGTTAAGATTTGACCCAACGCCATCAGAGACAATTTCTGAACCAGCACCCCCAGGGATATTCCTTTATCTTGATTATCTAAAACTTAAATGGCAGAGATATGTGGTAAGCTTCAGTAGAGAAGACCAGAAAAAGATCATAGGGGGGATCAAGAGATCAGGAGAAAAGATAAGGATAAAGATAGAAGATTTCATCATTTCTGCAACAGGGGCAATAAAAAGGGCTATCAGCATTGTTTCTATGCCCTTTTTATTTGTAATCATGCTCTCTATTGTTATACTGAGCTTTCTATTTTTTAAGATAACTTTGTTAAAAAGACCTTCCTATCAAGAGGTAAGTCTCTACTATGTGAAATTAAAAAAACTCCTCAAAGAGAAGGGCTTTCCGCTCGGAGATTCATCAACCCCTCTGGATGTATTTAACTATGGGCTCCTTTCAGGGCTTCCTAAGGAGGAGCTTGAAGAATTCATTGAACTTTATCTATCAGCAAGATTTGGCGAGAAAAAAACTGATTTGAAACATTATAGGGGGCTTTTCAGCAGATTAAAAAGAACTCAGAGGTAAGGTTATTTTAAAGGTAGTTCCCTTCTCAGAGGTATCAAAGGCTATCTCACCTCCATGGGCGGCAACAACCTTATGAACTATAGCAAGTCCCAGACCTGTTCCTCGCTCTTTTGTGGTAAAAAAGGGTATAAAGATCTTTTCCCTGATCTCCGGTGCAATGCCCTTGCCTGTATCTGATATGGAAATCCTGTAGGAGCTATGAATTCTCTGCCCTTTAATTTCAAGATTTCCACCCTCTGGCATGGCATCAATACTGTTGTGAATTAGATTCTTTATAGCCTGTTTAATAAGTGTCTCATCAGCCATAAGACCCTGAGAAGGTTCAATCTCAATTTTAAGTTCAATCCCCTCTGGGATCTCAAAACCATTAAGGATATCTCTAATCATGGCCATCATATCTACAGAAACAAGATTTGGTTCTTCATATCTCGCAAAGCTCAGGAAATCCCTGATAATGCTGTCCATAAGATAGATCTCTTTCTGAATGGCCTCAACAAGTTCCTGAATTGAGGGGTCTGCCTTTTTCCTCAGTATATTTGCATAACCTGTAATAACTGCCATGGGATTTCTCAACTCATGAGCAATACCAGCAGCCATCTCTCCAAGGCTCTCAAGTCTCTCCTTCAGCCTCATCCTTGACTGAAGATCCTTGAATTCTGTTATATCTGTAAAGGTTATTATCTTTCCAATAATATTTTTATTCCTGTCTCTTAAGGGAGATATGCTGAAGCCAAGCCATACCTTTCTGCCAGCTATATCGCAGGGCACCTCCTCTCTCTTTATTAATTCTTCCCTGACAATATAATTAAGAAGTGGCTCTCCAATTACCTCTGAGATATGCCTTCCGATAATATCTGACCTTTTAAGGATATTCATACCAGCCTCATTGATCTTTGTTACAATACCATCCCTGTTTATACTCAAAACACCACTTGGAACACTCTGGAGGATATTTTCATTGAATATATCAAGTGTCACCTGTTTATCCTTCATCTGTGAAATAAGCTCCCTCATGGTCTCCATCATAAATTCCCTTTCTTCTGTCTTTGTCTTCATTGCATTTCTCAGTGATGAGATAAAGACAATTACAAGTCCGATGCCTGTGATAATGACCATAAATATAAGGAGAGGATTTGTAGATTTCTCCGCAAGGAAAAATACCATAGTTGAAATAAAGATACCTGTTAAGAGAACACCAATCAATATGCGCATCTCATCTACCCGGCCATATTAGAACTGTTCAAACTGTTTAAACTCTTCATTACCTGAGCCATATACCTGTTATCTCCTGTCCATAGAGAAGACTTACAATAGCACCAGCTGCAAGGTAGGGACCAAAGGGGATAATCCTATCCTGAGTCTTTTTTGTGAGGATCATAGTTATTCCAGCTATGGAACCAATCAGGCTACCTGCAAATGTGGTAAGGAGCACTCCCTTCCATCCTGTAAAGGCTCCAATCATTGCCATGAGCTTTACATCTCCACCACCCATTGCCTCTTTCCTGAATATCCATGAACCAATGATAGCAATAATGAAAAATAATAAGAACCCTGTAAGGGCGCCTGTAAGGGAGTTCATCAGACCAAGCCTTTCCAGTCTGAAGAAGGGATCAGGGATCAAGAGGCTCAGGGCAATACCAGTAAATGTCCCTGGTATTGTTATTATATCAGGTATGATCATATGCTCAAGATCAATAAATGTTATTACAATAAGAGATGACACAAAAAACAAAAGAGGCAAGATAGCCAAGGATGCACTGAAACTATTAAAAACCAAGATCCATAAGATAGCATTCAATAATTCTACAAGGGGATACCTCCAGTGAATCCTGGCACCGCAGGTTCTACATCTTCCTTTAAGGATAATAAAACTCAAAAGGGGTATGTTATCAAAGGGTCTTATCGGTGTATTGCAGTGAGGACATCTTGAAGCAGGTCTTATAATGGAAAAACCCCTGGGTATCCTGTATATACAGACATTCATGAATGAACCAGCAGCAAGCCCAAAAAGAAAGATAAAAACATTGAGTATTGAAGGTGGGAGATCTATCATGACCTCTCGGAATCTGGACATCTGACATAGGACAAAATGGAAGTGTTATCAGACATCCAACCCCTGCCCCCCCATCTCTGTTATCTCTGATGCCCTTTTAAGGAGGGATTCCTTCTCCTTGAGAAGTCTCTCTATTTCCATAAGGCAGCTTGTTATCTCTTCATCTTTAAGGATATTCTTTTCCTGTATCTGTTTTAATTCAAAAAATCTCTTTCCAACTGTTTTATAGATTTCCTCAATCCTTTCATCTATCCTCTTTATCTCCTGTATTATTCCTATTACAGCTATCTCAACCCTTACCCTCTCAGAGATAAGACCTGACCATCCCTGCAACTTTGTCCATGCCCTCTTTATGTTATCTCTCACCATATCAAGCATAGAGTTTTCCTATCCTGTCACAAATAATTCTATCTTACCCTGCCAGAATTCCTCAACTGAGTCCTTCAAAAGGGGATATCTTTTTAGCCCCGAATCTCTCTTTATCAGATCAGAGGCTGCCTCTCTTGCAAGTGGTATGAGCTCAGCATCCCTGACAATGTTTGCTATCTTCAGGTCTGGCATGCCTGACTGCCTTGTCCCGAAGAACTCTCCTGGTCCTCTGATAATGAGATCCTGCTCCGCAATGGAGAATCCATCACTGTATCTCACCATTGCCTGAAGCCTCTGCCTTGCCTCCTCTGAAAGGGGCTCATAGGCAAGAAGTATACAGTAGGACTGATCAGAACCCCTTCCAACCCTTCCCCTTAATTGATGAAGCTGACTCAAGCCAAACCTCTCAGCATGAACTATAACCATAAGTGTAGCATTCGGAACATCTATCCCGACTTCTATAACTGTGGTGCTTACAAGGATATCAATTTTGTGTGCCTTAAAGGCTGCCATTATCTCTTCCTTTTCAGAGGTTTTGAGTCTTCCGTGAAGAAGCCCGATTCTGAATTCAGGAAAGAGTCTTTCAAAGGCCTCCTTACCCTGTATAGCAGACCTGAGATTGAGCTCCTCTGATTCCTCTATCACAGGATATACCACATAAACCTGTCTTCCCTTCCTGACCTCCTCTCTTATAAGCCTGTAAAGCTCTGCCTTCTGTGACTGATTCATCACCTTGGTAATGACAGGAGATCTCCCGGGTGGAAGCTCATCTATGATGGAATAGTCAAGGTCTCCATAAAGTGTAAGCGCAAGTGTCCTCGGAATAGGGGTAGCAGTCATTACGAGGACATCAGGTCTCTCACCTTTTGCCCTCAGGGCAGACCTCTGCATTACACCAAATCTATGTTGTTCATCGATAATTACAAGGCCGAGTTTCTTAAACTTAAGATTTTCCTCAAGCAGGGCATGGGTTCCAACGACAATATGAATTTCTCCTCTTTCTATAGCCTCCAGGGGTCTCTCATCCACTCCCCTTGAAAGAAGGGCGATCTTCAATCCCAGATTCTCAATAAGCTTGTGGATATTGATATAATGTTGTTCTGCCAGTATCTCTGTTGGTGCCATCAATGCAGCCTGATAACCATCCTCCACTGCAAGGAGTATTGCCATAAGTGCCACTATTGTCTTTCCACATCCCACATCGCCCTGAATAAGTCTATTCATCTGATAAGGAGCCCTCATGTCAGAGATTATCTCTCTTAAAACCCTCTCCTGTGCAGCCGTAAGATTAAAAGGAAGGGATTCCTTTAATCTCTGAAGAAGCCTGCCTTCTCCTTTAAAGGCAATTCCCCTTGTGAATGAATTGTTATTTCTGATAATTGAAAGCCCGATCTGGAATAGAAATATCTCGTCAAAGGCAAGCCTGCGCTGATAGGTTGTTTTGAAATCATTAAGGCTGTCAGGGTCAAGGGATTCTGAAGGGAAATGGGTATTTGATAAACTTTCCCTGAGAGGGGGGAGGTTAAACTCCTTTAATATTTCTTTTGGCATAAAATCCTCAATAGAATCTACATGCTCATTCACAACAGAAAACATTATCCTTCTCATCTGTCTCTGGGTTATACCTTTTGTAAGGCTATATACAGGGACGATTCTTGAGGTATGGATAAGTTCATCACCTTCTTCAATAAACTCATATTCAGGATTTTCCATCTCAAAACCAATTCCCCAGAAAGTGTTTCTCTTTACAATGCCACTTAGTATAAGCTCCTGATTCTGCTGAAATACCTTTTTGAGATAAGGCTGGTTGAACCATTTTGCCTTGAGTACTCCGCTTCCGTCGCTCAGGGTTAGTTCCAGTATCTTAAGCCCTTTCCTTTCTATTAATTCTACAGAAACAATCCTTGCCCTTACAGTCTCTATCTTTCCGTATCTGAGCTGGGCAATGGTTCTGAGGAATCTTCTATCTTCGTACCTCCTTGGCAGGTAATAAAAGGCGTCTTTCAGGGACTTGATTCCGAGTTTCTCCAGTATCTTTGCCCTTTCTTTACCTACTCCCTTAACATATTGAATGGAGTTCATCACTCCCTGCACCCTGCTTCCTACTCCTTAACCTCCTGCTCAGCCTTTGCCTTTGAATATTCAGTCTCACTCATTATATCTATATCCCAGCCAGTGAGTTTCATGGCAAGCCTGACATTGTGTCCCTTTTTACCAATAGCTATTGAGAGTTGATCATCAGGCACTATAACCATAGCAGTCTTTTCCTCTTCATTTATTCCAATCCTTTCAACCTGAGCAGGACTTAGAGCCCTTGCAATAAGCACCCGTGGATCATCATTCCAGGGGATGATGTCTATTCTTTCTCCTCTTAACTCCCTTACTATAGCCTGAACCCTTGTGCCCTTCATCCCGACACAGGAACCAACAGGATCAATTGCAGGATTTGAAGAATAAACTGCCAGTTTTGTCCTTTCGCCTGGTTCCCTCACTATATTTTTTATTATCACTGCTCCATCAGCTATCTCAGGGACCTCCATCTTAAACAGTGCTGCAACAAATTCTGGTACTGTCCTTGACAGTAAAATCACAGGACCCTTCGTGGTATTCTGTACATCTGTTATATATGCCTTTATAATATCACCCCGCCTCAGGTTCTCATTCGGCAATGTCTCCTTAACAGGAAGGATTGCTTCTGCCCTTCCGATAGTGACATAGTAATTCCCTTTCTCCCTTCTCATTACAGTACCAGAAACAACGCTCCCTTTTTTGTCCTTAAATTCATTATAAATTACATCCTTTTCAGCCTCTCTAACCCTCTGAAGTATCACCTGTTTAGCGGTCTGGGCTGCTATCCTTCCAAAATCCTCAAGCTGTATAGGTAGCTCAACTATATCATCAAGGGCTGCATCTGTTTTTATCTTTTTTGCCTCATCGATGGAAATCTCCTGATCTGCATCAGAAACAGTTTCCACAACCTTCTTTGCCTCCGTTACTGTTATGGCACAGGTCTTTGGATCAATCCTGAGGTTAATATTTGTCCTTCCACCAAATCTCTTCCTTGCTGCTGATTGAAGGGCAGACTGAAGGGCATTGAGCAATACCTCCTTTGGTATTGCCTTCTCCCTGCTTATCTGGTCAACTATGTAACAAAGTTCCTTTGTCATCTTATCTCCACCTCAAGATTTGCCCTTGATATATTATCATACCTGATAAAGACTGTCCTTTTGCCAAGATTTATTGTAATACCCTCTTCATCAGCACCTTCTATCCTTCCTAAAAAGAAGTTCTGGTTCTCCACCTTATCCCTTGTAATAACCCTTGCAAGCCTTCCCATATTTCTTATAAAATCATGCCTGCCTTTTAATGGCCTGTCAAGCCCTGGAGAGGATACCTCAAGGATATAGGATTCCTTGATCGGGTCCTCCACATCAAGTAGTGCCTCAAGCGCCCTGCTCATCCTTTCACAATCCTCTATTGTTACTCCGCCTTCTTTATCTATAAAGACCCTTAATACCACCCTCCTGCCACGACTGAGTTCAATATCCACAAGCTCAAGGTCTTCCTGTTCTGCAACCTCTCTGGCAAGTCTCCATATCCTTTCTTTAATATCATTCATAATAAATATCCTTTAAAAACAAAAAAGTGGGTTTTCCCACTTTATACTTCAAGCCTTCAGCATCCTGCAAAACAGAATCTCAATAAATGCTATTTCTGCATTACCTCATTTGCTTTTGAACCCTCACTCATTATGCATAATCCTGAAGGCCAATAACCTTATATAAAATAACAATTTTTATAAGAAAAATCAACAGGTTTAAAATAACTGTAATTTGCCGATAGAAGACTCACCCAAGAGGTTAAACCTCTTTTATTCGCCTTCTTAATGTCTTTTAAGAATTTTAAAAGGCTAATAATTCAATTTTC
>JBKBPW010000050.1:0-11870 GCA_046292975.1 Thermodesulfovibrionales bacterium | reverse complement strand
GGGAGCTCCCTGATAATATTGAGGAGTTCCTTCCTGTAGTCTTCCTCATTGAGGGTTATTTCAGATTCATTCATGTTTTTTTTAACCTCCTCAATAGTCCATAGACCTGTCTTGCCTCAGGATGTCTGCTCAATGTCTCATTAACAAGCGCCTCTGCCTCTTTGAAGTTCCTACTGTTTTGTATGATCCTTGCTATAGTATTATAAACCGCATGGTCATAAGGGTCTTCAATAAAGGCATCCTTAAGATAGAGAAATGCCTTATCCATATCTCCTACTTTGTAATAGACAAAACCAAGCATCTTCCTGACATGAAGGCTATCCTTTATCTTAAGGCATTCAGAATATGCCTCAATAGCCCTTTTGAGATCTCCTGTCTTCTTATAAAGCTCAGCAAGGAATAGCCTCAATGAGATATCTTCTTTATAGTCAGGAAGAAAAAGGATATTCTCTATCTCAGAGATTGCCTTCTCAGGAGGAAGGTTTTTGTATCTCTCCCTGTAATAATTTATTCCACCATCCTGAGGGCCTTCTTTAAGTTTCTCAAGATATAAAATTAATTCCTTGCCTTCAGGTATATAGGCAGAAGCAGAATTCAGTAATTCTATCGCCCTTTGTTTTTCACCAATCCTTATCAGGATGCCAGCAAGATAGGTATATAACCTCTCATCTCTCACAGGAGCTAAACAGAGCCTTTCTTTTAAGTTAAGGAGTTCTTCCCTGTCTTTTTCCTTTGAGAGTATTTCCACATATGTCCTCAGAAAGAAGGGATTATCTTTTAGCAGAGTAAGCCTTGCCTCTGCCTTCTGCCTTGCCTCTTTGAGCCTTCCGAGTTTCAGTAAAAGATAGATCTCCGATGTCTGCAAAAATCTATTTGAAGGATAGTAAGAAAGTGCCTCCTGAAGGATATTATAGGCAAGGCCATAATCCTTCTTCTTTTGAAGAGATATTATCCTCTCTATATATTCCTTAGCTGTCAAGGCTTGCCCTGTCACCAAGGGCCTTTAGTTTATTTGAGGCCCATCCACCAGGGACAAAGAGCATCCTGTAATTCTTCAGGAAACCCTTTTTGATATCTTCAGAACGAACAAGGTCAAAGGAAAGACCAACGGCCTTTAATGACTTATAAGCCATTAATCCCCATAGAAAGGACTCATCCCAGAGAAAGGCTATGTTAGACAAGGTCTACACCTGTGAGTTTCCTTATATCCTTAAAATGCCTATCTAATGTCAAAATGGAACATCCATATTCCATGGCCAGGACTGCTATATAACAATCCATGCCGATGTATCAATTAAAACTTTTTTACCTTTCACGATGTCTTATCTCATCAGCTGTCATATTAAATTCTAATCTACCCTTTAAAGATTTAATCTTTTCAATCTTTTTTCTTTTGAGATAATCTTCTATCACCATCCTGACAGCCGAGGCCTTGCTTTTCGCCCTGGTTATTTTGAGAAGCTCATCAAGAGATTCTTTATCAATAGTTATTGTTGCACGCATTTAACCTACCCCTCTCGCACATATTATAAATTATAGTGCATAATTTTTATTCCTTTTGCATCTTTTTTTCATATCCCCTCGGTGTAATCATCCAGTTATTCCAGACATAGGTCCTGGAATTACCTATTATTACAGTGGTCTCCATATCAATCTCATGATTAAGCATATCCTTGAGGTTAGTAATGATAATCTCTTCCTTTGACCTCATAGCACCTCTTACTATTCCAACAGGTGTTTCTGGTAACCTGTATCTCAGGAGTATCTCCCTTGCTTTGTTTATGTGCTCAGGCCTGCCCTTACTTCTTGGGTTATATATAACAATAACAAAATCTCCCATTGCAGCAAGCTCAAGCCTCTTTTCTATTAATGACCATTCTGTAAGCCTGTCTGAAAGGCTTATTACTGCAAAGTCATGCATAAGTGGTGCACCCAGCCTTGCTGCACAGGCATTGAGGGCAGAAATGCCAGGAATCACTTTAACAGAACATTGGCGGACTGGTGTGACTTCTGACTCCTGGCTCCTGAGTGTTTCAAGCACTAAGCCTGCCATACCGTATATCCCAGGGTCACCTCCACTTATAATAGAAACCGCCTTTCCTGACAGGGCAAGCTCTACAGCCTTTTTTGCCCTCTCTATCTCCTGAGTCATACCTGTTGAGATGACCTCTTTGTCTTTTAGCAGGTCTTTGATAAGTTCAATATAGGTTTTATAGCCAACTATTACCTCAGATACCCTTATTGCCTCAATAGCCTCTGGTGTTATATAACCGATGCCACCAGGACCTGTTCCAATAATATAAAGCCTGCCAGAAATTGTTTGAACTGTTCGAACGGTTTGAACGGTTTCTTTAACTTGTTCTTTAATCTCTGCCACTGCAACTGTTACATTTCCAATCTTCTGCTTAGGGATCAATAATTCTCTGGCACCAGAGGCAAGAAGCGCCACTGGCTCAGCAACTCCATAGGCACCAGTGGCACTGAAGGCTGCCTCTGAGATATTAAAGTATTCAGGCCTCAAAGCCACTAATGAATTAATCTCCTCAGAGTTGAAAAACTTAAGAGGCAAGTTGTATTTGGTTACAAAATCAATAATCCCTTTCTCCTTTGATTTTATGTAAATCGTGGCAATGGAGTTGATCGATAAAAAGGAAAAACCCTTTTCATTAAGGAGATTCCTTATGGCATCTTCGATCTCAGTTGATGATGTCCCACTGTTACAGCCAATACCAACAACGAGATTTCTTGGTCTCAGGATAAGCCTTGAGTCAATGAGATCTTTTCCCAGTATCCTGTTTGTGATAATCATATCTGAATGCTCAACCTGAGATACCCTCTTGAACTCCTCTGGAAGGTCTATTTCATACTCTAAATACACATTCAAGGCTTTATTATTGATCAATCTCGTGGCAATCTTTGGAAGCAGGTCTTCATTTTCTATTACAAGCTCCTTTTCCTTAGCCCAGAGGTCTATGGATGTAAGATTATTCAGATCTGATGAAGTAGTAATAACAGCCTCTCCTCCAAGAAATTGGGCAATATTCCTTGCAAGCTCATTGGCACCTCCAAGATGACCGCTAAGAAGGCTTATGGCATATCTACCCTTTTCATCAAGGACAACCACGGCAGGATCTGTCCTTTTATCCTTAATAAGAGGTGCGATGGTTCTTACAACAATGCCCGCTGCCATGATAAATATAAAATTTTTATGTTCGCTCCATAATTTATAGACCGCATCAACGCTGAACTTCTCGATCCGCGCTTTAGGATATAGCTCTTTAAGTCTTCTTGCAAGAGTTAATCCATTTTGGGTTATGTAAGAAATTACAATAGACAAAGAACTGTTTTTTAAAATGCTCAATATCATATTTTTGTTTTCCTACAAAAAGGCTTTTGATAACTTCATTTTTTTGGATAAAAATCTAACTGTAACGAGTTTTTATTTGTCAATCTATCTAAAAATTCCACTAAATTACTTTCTACTGGAGTATTTTCTATCCTTTTTTGGGCTATATCAAAATATTTCTCGTCAATTTCAACACCTATAAAATTTCTATTAAGGCGCTTAGCTACAACTCCAGTCGTGCCAGAACCCATAAATGGATCAAGAATTATGTCTCCTTCTTTGCTTCCTATTAGTAAGATCCTTTCCAACAGTTTTTCGGGTTTTTCTGTAGGATGAGAGGTTTTATGTCTTTCTGCCTGTATCTCCCACAAATTCCGCATTTGTTTCCCATTATTTAATTTTACTGCCATTTCATAATTAAAAAAGTATTTTTTGGATTTACTTGCAACCCATATTAATTCTGTAGAGGGGACAAAACGATTTTTTTGAATTAGCGGTGGGGCATTTGGTTTAAACCAAATAATATCATTTATTATCCAAAGATTTAATTCCTTTAGAACTATACCAATAGATGGATGATTATGTAAAGTTCCTGAAATCCAAATTGTTCCATCATCTTTTAGGACCCTTACACATTCTTCAATCCATTTTTTATTAAACTCGTGTATATTTTCTATTTGGTCCCATGAACCTTTATCACATTTTGCTATCTTTCCACTTTTACAGGTTAGATAATTTTCACCTGAAAGATTATACGGCGGGTCGGCAAAGATTAAATTTATACTCTTTGCTTCCAATTGCTTAAGTATTTCTATGGCGTCACCATTAAATAACTTAATATCAGGCATTTTTGATAACCTCTTTCCCAAATATTCTTTCATAGGCAATCTTGAAATATTTTTCATTTATTTCTATTCCTATCCATTTTCTTTTTAACCGAGAAGCAACAACCCCCGTGGTGCCTGTTCCAAAAAATGGGTCAAGGATAATATCCTGTTCGTCTGATGATGCCAGTATAATTAATTCAATTAATTTTTCAGGTTTTTGAGTAGGATGTATCGCTCTGCCATTTGGCCCCCTCATTCTTTCTTTACCTTGAACAATAGGCATCTCAATAAAATCAACAAAGTCTCTTAACTGTTTTGGTTTACCATCTTTTGCTTTGTGCGGATTAAAATCTTTGATTATTTCATAATTAAATTTCCAATTCTTACCTTTTACAAACCAACAGACATATTCCGTAGAATGAGTAAAAGTTCGTTTAGTAATATTTGGCATAGCATTAGTTTTATACCATGTTATTATATTATTTAATTTAAATCCAATTTTTTTGGCAGTAAATACTATCTCCGCTATATTATGATATGTGCACGAGATATATAAACTACCTGTATTTTTTAAAATTTTCCACACTTTACCAATCCAACTTTCAGTAAAAACAAGATAATCCTTATATTCCCAAGTATCCCAATCTTCGTTCATTTTATAAAACGGTCCACCTGTCTTGTTATTTATTAAAGTTAATGTTTTACCCGATAAATTGTAAGGGGGATCCGCGTATACAAGGTCTATGCTGGTTTCTGGAATCTCTTTTTCCATTATCTGGATGCAATCGCCTAAATATATATGATTAATTTTCATATTGTAACCGTCCTTTGTTGCCATTCTTTTATAGCCTTATGAATAAATATTGCCCAGTCTGAAAAACTTGGCAACTTCTTTGTTTCACTAATTATCAAAGAATATAACCCGTGTAATTCTTTATGAGAAAATCTTTTACCTTGTTTTAGAAGATTTAACAGGGTTTCTAAGAGAATTGCAAATTGTTCCGCTGTCATTGGCACTATTTTTTGAGGTAAGCCATTATACTCATATTTTACAGAAATCCAGAATTGAGAATAGGTATCATTATGAATCTGTGGCGAAATAAAAATACAAAATACCTCATCACCTTGGTGTTGAACTTCAAAATCTCTTAAATGTCTCATTACTGGTTGTCCTTCTTGCACCCATTGTAATTTTGATGTATTTAATGTTACTTCACAAATTGCTTTGAAGGTTGGATAATAACATTCTATATCTGGTTTGTTTCCGGGAGAATGATTAACAGGTTCTCCATCGTCATCCATCGGATAGTTCGGTCTTATTAGAATTTCATCATTGATTATTTTTAATGCCTCTGTTATTAGTTTCTCGAATTGCTCTGGCTCGTACTTCTTTAACTTTTTAGAATCCCGCAAGGTTAATATTATTCCTTCAATTCTACTTAAGTCACCCATTAACTTTATTTTATTTACTCTGTCCTTAATCTTCAGATTTAAATCCCTTAAACGAGAAATATGATTCTCAAGTTGAGTTTTGCTTAGTCTTTTGATATCTGTATGTAAAATTTCTTGTTCATTTTGAGAAATTTGTATATTTTCTCTCTTGACAAGGTCAAAAATTATATCTCTTAGTGATTGGGCTATCCCTTCCAAGTTTTCTTTCTTTTCCCATGGCAAATTAGGTTTTGTAATGTCAGAAATATAATTCAAATAATCTGCTAAGGTCTTAAATTTAAATGCCTCCCCACTATACATATCTAATAGTTGCTCTATTTCTACTTTTCTTGAAGGCTCTAAATCTATATTCCAATAGTTGCCTAAAGGATCCATTGAAACCTTAAAATACCTTGTAAGTCTAAAATACCTCATTATGTTATCCCCGTAATCAAATAAGTTATTTATCTTTTTATCAGGTACTTTTTCCGTTTCATAAAATTCGCCTGCAAAATTGAGGATATATCTATCTCTATTTTTCTCTTTTCTAAATTCCAAAATCCTCTCAACATATTCATCTATTTGGTTGTAATTTATAAGAGTTGGAACAAAAATACTAAATTCTGTTTTATCTAACCCTTTTTCTGCAGAGTTTTTGTTGAGTTTGTGGATGAGTTGCATTACACCAATAAATGGCATTATATTAAAACCTTCTCTCTCTGAAAAGTCTGCACTCCAAGGATTCGGAAACTGGAGTTTAAGTAAACTCTTGAAAAATATATAACTTATATCATTGTCTCCTTCTAAAAATTTATTACCTAACTCAGTAATTATTATCTGGCCAGAACCTTCTCTTGCTATTGAAAAGCCAAGTTTATTTAATGGATTTACTGATTGCCTTCCTCTCATAGGTGGGTCTTCATAGTTTTGAGCATGAAAAATTTCTTCTGCTACTTCATAAGGGATTGTTGATAGCGGGTCTTCGTAATACTTTCTTAACTTTAAAGGAATATTGAGAGGTTTATATAGACGCTCTTGAATTAATAATACTTGATATTTTATCTGGGTATCTTTATCAAAAGGTTGCCCTTCTAATTTCTTTAACACCCTTAAAAAATCCCGTAATCTTTCCGGATTCCTTACTGTTGTTGAAATTGACCAAGGTTTTTTCATTATATCTCTGCCTCTTTGATGTTTTATCCTAACCATTGAGGAAGTCCCATTAGAGCAAATTAAAATCCATTTTTTCTGACGTTCCTAATTCCTCTAAAAGTTTAGACAAGATGCCAACATCCTACTTGACTATGCTAGTATTATGATGTTATGGCTTCCTTTTACTCTGACAAATCTTGTCAGTTATTGCCTCCTTTCTGCTTACCCAAAGGATTCTTTATTTTACCAGAGATTTATTGAGAAGATGTAAGTTTCCAGTTGTTTTTCATATCTTCACCATCTCATCTTTATGAAACAAAACTACCTTTTCTTTTTTAGCAACCTTTATCATATCTTCAGTAAAGCCGCTCTTTGAAAAAAGACAAAAATATTCATATCTCTTGTCGCTCTTTGACTCTACCTTCCGTGCCTTTTCTTTTAAATTATAATAAATATCGGTTCCAACAGGCTTACTGCTCCATTTAACTTCGCCAAAAAGGATTTTATTTTCTTCTTCATTTAATGCAACAATATCTATCTCCTCCTTTCTATCCCACCATCTGCCTATTTTAATAATAGGAAAAAATCTATCCTCATAATCCCTTATGATTTCCTGTGCCACCTTCTCGTAGTTCTCAGCAAGGAGAAGGTGCAAATCCCCTTTTATTTTTTTTAGAACAAAATCAACCTTGCCTTCTTCGATGTTCCCCTTATTAGGTAAGATGTATTTAAACCAAAACTTGAAAAACTGGTCCTGCAGTTTATAAATTCCTTTTCTTGACTTTAATGGATTCTTTTCCGTAACAGGGACTTCCTTCTGAATTATATGCAAATCTTCTAAGATAAATAGATACTTGTGTAAAATTCCCTTAGGAAGCCCTGTCTCATTCACTATCTCGCTAACCTTATTCTTATTTAAGGCGATAGCCTTTAAAATCGCAAAATAATTACGTGGTTCCCTTAGTTCTTCTCGTAAAATAAATTCCACTTCGTTATAGAGAAATGCCTCAGGCTGAAGGACATTCTCTTTGAGGTTTATGTCAAAAGGGATCTTTGGATTGAATCGTTTTAAATAACTTGGATTGCCACCCGCGATAGAATACAATTCTAAGCATCGTTCAAATGAGACATTAGGATAAAACCTTTTTGCCTCTAAGAAAGAGAAAGGTTTTAAAAAAATCTGACCTGTTCTTCTTCCATAAAGAGGTGCCTTATAGGAAAGCACCTCCTCTTCCATCATGGATATGCTTGAACCACAGAGTATTAAAAAAAGGGGGGTGTCTTTTAGGTACTCATCCCAGCCCGATTGAAAAACAGATGAGATACCTTTATTTACCTCGGCAAGATATGGAAATTCGTCAATAACAAGAACCATCTGCTTTTTAATATTTTTTTTTAGGTATTCAAAAAACCACTTCCAACTCTCAAAACCCTTTCTTTTTAAGATATCATCATCAAAATATTCACCTACAGCCTCACCGAGCAGTTTTAAGTTTTCATATTCATTTATCTTCTGGGCAAGAAAGTATATATGGGGTTTATCTTTAATGAATTGTTTTATCAGCTCAGTCTTGCCAACCCTCCTTTTCCCATAAATGACGATTAACTGAGCCTCTTTCTTTTGCCAGAACTTCTTCAAACTCTCTAATTCTCTTTCCCTGTCAATGAATTCCATTCTGAAAATATTCCTCACCTCTCAGCAAGACCAAAGGTGTCATGCTTTCCTGAGCTTATTTATTTCACGTGACTTTTTTAGTCTACTCTAAAGTAGTCTACTTTAAAGTAGACTGTTTGTCAAGAGCAAATTCACAGGCGAGACGCCTGTGTTACTACACCTTCAGCCTCCCCGCACCCACTGCAGATGGTAAAGTATACCCTGTCCCAAGGCCGTTCCGTCTGCAGTGGGTGCGGGGCACTTCAGCCTAAGGCCTATTGCCTGTAGCCATGCTTAAAGTCCTTATTATAGAGTTTTGATTCCTTACCTGAAGCCTCCTCTGATACCCCAAGAGTGTTACCCACATATATCAACGCGGTCCTTTTGATACCAGCTTCCTTAACAGCAGTGGCAAGGTCTCTGAGTCTACCCCTGAATATCCTCTGTTCTGGCCATGTTGCCTTTTCTATAACAACAAAAGGTGTATCCTTTGGATATGCCTGCAGTAGCTCCTCCTGAACCCTCTCTATCAATCCAGCACTCAGAAATATAACCATGGTGGCATTATGTCTTGCAAGGTCTCTCAGCCTTTCCTTCTCTGGAACCGGTGTTCTACCCTCAAGCCTTGTAAGTATCACTGTCTGGCTTATCTCAGGTATGGTCAATTCCTGAGAAAGCACCGCAGCACCTGCTTGAAAGGATGAAACTCCAGGTATAACCTCAAACTCTATATTAAGCCTCTTCAGTCTATTTATCTGCTCATTTATTGCACTGTATATTGATACATCTCCTGAATGAAGCCTTGCCACTACCTTTGCCTCATGATAGGCCCTTCTCATTATCTCAATAATCTCTTCAAGGTTCATACCTGCTGAATCATAAAGCTCTGCCTTAAGGCCCTTCAGTATATCAGGGTTAATAAGGCTTCCTGCGTATATGATTACATCGGCAGAATCGAGAATCTTTTTACCTTTCACTGTCAGAAGTTCAGGGTCTCCAGGGCCTGCTCCGATGAAATAGACCTTTGCATTAAGCTTCTTTTCAATATATGTCAACACACTTCTGATAGCATCTTCCACCATGTCTGATTGATTTTTTATGTCTCCAATTACAGAGAAGTAATCCCTTTCTTTAAGTATCTTAAAAGACTCCCTAAAATTCAGATCAAAGACCCAGCTCAGCTGTAAAAGCCTGAAGTCATTCTGATTACGAACATCCTTTAAAAAGGCTATTCTTTTTTCTTTGATAGCCTTCAGTACTTCTTCAGAGACTCCTTCGCTGTCTGGTAGGCCAAGCACAGCTCCAC
Source organism: Thermodesulfovibrionales bacterium (assembly GCA_046292975.1). Lineage (GTDB taxonomy): Bacteria > Nitrospirota > Thermodesulfovibrionia > Thermodesulfovibrionales > CALJEL01 > CALJEL01. The sequence continues at coordinate 2,154 of JBKBPW010000050.1, read as the reverse complement.
GGGGCCTCTGCTCTGAGGGCAATCTAAAGCATTCACTGAAGACCCTCCATATATCAAGTTTGTCAGCATCACGGATGAGCCTTAAAAACAGGGGCTGAAGCAAATTGTCTGGCTCATTTAAGGCATTATGAAACTTTATGGATTCAATAATGATCTGCCTTTCTAAAATCGGAAGCTCCTTAAGGACTCCTGAGCCTTCCACAATCTCTGAAGATAGAACTGCATGGTTTACAGATTCAGCATCCCTGAAGGTGCGGTATTGAAGATACTGGGGAAACCTTCCGATGTCATGAAAAAGGGCAATCGTCCTTGCGGTGTTTTTTTGCTCCTCATCAAGACCTATAACCTCTGCAAGTCTTACAATATTTTCTTCTACCCTCAGTGTATGCTCTGCCTTGAGTTTAAGATTACTCAGCAGATCGTCATCATCTGACATGTTTATAAATTTATCAACATATCTGAAAAACCATGTCTTGATGTGAGTAAATATAGCATTATCCATCTTCTTCTATCTAAGAAACATCAAAAATCCATTTGCAAAGTAAAAAACACCGATTAGAGCTACAAAGAGTCCAATTATCCAGAGAGGTTTTTTCTTCATTAAGGCAGAAATAGAGGACAGCAGTATTGCTATTTGAAGGAATATCACAGCCATCCCGAAAGATTGAGCATGGCTCTGAGCCTCATCTCTTTTCTTCTCAAGATCCCTCGCTGCCCTTTCAATCTCTTCTTTCTCGGCCTTATACCTTGCGAGTTTTTCATTGTAAAAAGCTATTTTATTCCTGTATTCCCTGGCAACATGATCGGGTAATTTCCCGGTCATAAGCTCAAGTTCAAATCTTTCTTTCTGTAATTCGTAAAGATACCCCTTAATGCTTTTTGCCTGAAAATATGCCCATTGGTCTGATGCCTGTGATTGTGCTAAAACCGAGCGGGTTGAAAATCCACCGCCTTTGAAAGTAGACAAAGTAGCACATACAGCAATAATTACCGTTGTCATTGCAAGATAGTTAAGCCACTTCTCTTTTTTCTCCTCAGCCATAGTGCCTCCTCCTACTTTTTAATGATTAATATGGAAAAATAGTCAAGATCTTCACTAGTTATGGTGCTAATATCCTTTATAATCCTTTCACCTTCCATACCAACCCTCGATACATATATGGCCTTTTCTATAAGAGCATGATCAGAAAGAAATTTTTTTAAATCATCGAATCTCTTATTTACCTTCATAAAGACAAGCGTGTCAAAATTTTTAATGACAGCCTCTTCGAGGTTAAAATAATTGGCAGGAATTATGGCTATCTTTTCATCGGCAAGTCCAAGATAGAGACCTGCCTCGGCTGCACTTGCATTTATAGATGAGATTCCTGGTATTATTTTTATTTTGAGTCCCGGCACTGATCCCTTTATCCTGCTTGAAAGATAGAAAAAGGTGCTGTAAAAACAGGGGTCTCCGAGTGTTAAAAAGGCCGCGTCTGACTCTCTGAGATTATTTATCACCTCATCAGAAAGGGTCTCCCATTTATTCTGAATATTATCTGTAATATCCTTTGTTTTAACCATTGGGAAATGAAGTTCCACCACCTTTTTGTTGCTTACATCCACAACCTTGCTTACTATTGAAAGGGCAAGGCTCCTGCCCTCCTCTCGCCCTTTTGGAACAAAGATAACAGGCACATCCCTTATAAGTCTAACTGCCTTTAGTGTCAGGAGTTCGGGGTCACCTGGTCCTATGCCTATGATATAGATGGTCGACATTGGTTTTAAATTATAACCGATTTGTTTAAAATATTGTCTATGATAGCCTTAATCCAAAGAGTGAGTAATGCCTATGTAGAGGTGGATTCTGGGATTATCTCCTCAATAGGTAGGGGACTTCTCGTTTTTATCGGGGCTGAGAAAGGTGATTCAGAAAAAGATATAGAATATCTCGCAAGAAAGGTTTCACAACTCAGGATATTTGAAGACAAAGACGGCAAGCTCAATTATTCAGTAAAGGACATAGGTGGAGAAATACTCGTCGTATCTCAGTTTACCTTAATGGCTGACTGCAGAAAAGGCAATCGACCATCCTTTGAAAGGGCAGAGAGACCTGAGAGAGCAAAGGTTCTATATGAGCTATTTATAGAAAAACTAAAACATTCAGAAATACCA
>JBKBPW010000049.1:0-11942 GCA_046292975.1 Thermodesulfovibrionales bacterium | reverse complement strand
ATATTTTATATCATCCAAAACCCTAATGAAAAGGAGGCTTTGCTGTTTTTTTGATTCTTTCTATCGGCAAATTACAGTTTTGCTGCTCAACCTCAAGATATTTTTCTGCAAAGTCCTTGTTCTCCGCTTCCACCCTTGCATATCTCTCTTTAAGGGAATTAAGTTCCTCTTCAAGGGCAGATATCCTCTCTTTATAAAGTTTTATCCTTGCCTCATCACCTGACCTTGCAAGTGCCTCCTCAAGCTGGGCTATCCTGTAACGAAGTCTTTCATTTTCCTTGAGAAGTTCTTTTGTGAACTCCTCACCTTTTTTGAATAGTTGAATAAACTCCTCAGCCTTTTTTACTGCATTTAGTTCTTTCTCCATTATCCTCACCTCTGAATCTATTCACCTCTATTCCCAGCTATCTTTATTATCTCATAAGGTATCTCGTACAGGGGAAGTACCCTTGTTACCGCACCTGCCTTTATAGCCTCCTGAGGCATACCAAAAACCACTGCAGTCTCCTCAGACTCTGCTATAGTATAACCACCCTTTGTCTTAATCTCAAGGAGACCCTTTTTACCATCATTGCCCATACCTGTAATAACAACTCCCATACTATGGGCCCTGTAGTGATCTGCAATAGAAGAAAACATCCTGTCAGCTGACGGGATGTACCTGTCTTCCCTTTTGGCCTCTTCAAGGTCTATTATAATACTATTGCCCCTTTTCTTTAAAACCATATGCCTGCCTCCAGGACATATATAGGCAGTGGACTGTCTCAATGTTTCTCCCTGCTCTGCCTCCTTGACAGTTATCTTCGAAAGTTTATTAAGTCTTTCCGCAAGAGAGGCTGTGAAACCCCTTGGCATATGCTGGCTAATAAGGATCGGAGGCTGAAAGCCCTCAGGTATCTTTGTAAGTATAAGCTGTAATGCCTGAGGACCTCCTGTGGAAGAGGCTATGCCCACCACTTCTATTTTATGCCTTTCAGTGACCCTTCCTGACTCCGGTGAAGTTACTTCTGTTTGTCTTTCAAGAAGACTGAGATTCTTTTTCAATCTTTCAAGACTCATCTGTCTTACTGATTTTACTTTTGCAATCAGATCATTTTTAATATTATTCAACTCCTGAGACGCCCTTGCAGTGGGCTTTGCTATGAAATCAACAGCACCAGCCTCAAGTGCCCTGAACACAGTCATTGAATCTGAATAGGAACTTACAACTATCACAGGTGTTGGCCGCTCCTTCATCAGGTATCTCAGGAAGGCAAACCCATCCATCTCAGGCATCTCAAGGTCAAGTGTTATAAGGTCAGGTTTGAGTTTGAGGGTTTTTGCGATGGCATCAATACCATCAGTGGCAATGCCAGCGACCTCAATGCCCTCCTCTGATTCAAGCATCTTCTTGATAGTCTGTCTGCTAAAGGCTGAATCATCAACAACAAGAACCCTTATCCTCTCCATTACTCAACCTCACTCAGGTAAAATTTTTCTGTAAACTACATCGTTTTTTAGATGCACTAATACAAAGGAACTGGATATATTAAGAAGGGACTCAGCATGCCCCAATAAAAGATACCCTCCATTGCACAATTTATTATAAAACATATCTATTACTTTCTTTCTTGACTCCATATCAAAATATATAAGGACATTCCTGCAGAATATAACATCCATGGTTTCTATTAATTTTGTCCTGAAGGGATCAAGGAGATTGAGATAACTGAAATTCACAAGTTCCCTGACAGAATCCTTTATCCTCCAGAGACCCTCACCTTCCTGTCTGAAATATTTTTTTATGTAATATTCATCAGTCTGTCTGAAGGAATTTCTTCCATAGACACCCTTTCTTGCAACCTGCAGGACCCTCTGACTTATGTCACTTCCTGTGATCTGGATGTCCCAGCCAAAGAATCTTCCATCCTCAAGCAAAAGCATTGCTATGGTATATGGTTCTTCTCCTGTTGAACAGCCACCAGACCATATCCTGAGTCTTCTCTGAGTCTGATTTTTCTGCCTGAACTCAGGAAGTATTTCCTCACTGAATGCCTTAAGGAGATTTGGTTCCCTGAAAAAATATGTCTCATTTACTGTAAGGATGTCCATTATAGCTGAAAGTTCTTCCTCTTTTTTGGAGTCATAGAGGAGGAACCTGTAATAATCCCTGAAATCATTGAGATTGAGGAGTGAAACCCTTCTTGAAAGTCTCCTCTCAAGAAGATATTTTGATGAATCATCAAAGTATATGCCACAGTAATTTCTGATAAGGTCCCTGACCAGTCTGAAGGTCTCATCAGACATGGGTATAATCTTTGGTTCAAATAACTCGGAACAAGAAGTCTTTGATGAAATGGATTGAGAGGGATCAGGTCCTTTTAACATTCAGTATCTCCGTGAGCATATTCTTTATGGAAGGATCATCTTCTTTATCAAGAAGACTCTCAAGCTCAGCCCTTATTAATGGATCCTCTGATCTTCCCAGTGCCTTCACTGCAGCCATTCTTAATATCCATTCTTCACTCTTTAGAAACTGGATAAGCCTCTTATGAGCAGGCTCATAACCCGAGAGTGCCTCTATGGCGGTTCTCTTTATCTCAATGTCACTGTCATCAAGCATTCTGATTATTGCTTCCTGAGCGGCTGTGTCCTTAAAAACACTGAGTGATTCTATTGCCGATGTCCTTACAAAACCATTTGTCTCTTCAAGCATTGATATAAGGTCATTGAGAGTGGATGGGTCTTTAAGCCTTCCAAGAACCTTGATGGCTGCAACCTTTATAAAATCATCCCTGTCATGAAGAAGGGATCTCATAAGCTCGGAGACATCAGTCCCGCCTATGCTTCCAAGGCTGTAGATTGCTGCAACCCTTATATCCCTTATCTCATCTGTAAGGGCCATGCTCAAATATCTCTTTGCCTCCTCAGAACCGATCCTTCTTAATGCCTCCACAGCAGCTCTCCTTACAGAGGCATCACTGTCCTTAATAGTAAAACCAAGCTCATGTATGGCAGAACCTATCTTGAGAAGTCCCAGTAGGCGTGCTGCATTTTTCCGTAGTCTCGAATCATGAGACCTAAGCCATGAAAGGACTTCATTTATCTCAATACCCTCTCTCAGTACAGAAAGTGATTCACAGGCTGCCTCCTGAACATCTTTATAAGGATCCTGAAGAAGTTTTTTAATATATGGTACAGCCCTTGAGTCACCTATCATTGACAGTGCCCTTGCTGCAATTGCCCTGACATGGCCATCCTCATCGCTGAGATAACCTATAAGTTTTGAACTATACAAGGTAGAACCTACCTCACCTGCCACCCCGGCAATAAATCTCCTGTAATAGGCATTTTCAAGGTCAAAAAGTGGGAGGAGGCTTTCTGGTCTGGCCTTACCCATGAAGACAAGTGCCTTTTTTACATCTTCTGCATATTCCTCTTCCTGTGATATCTCAAGAAGTGGCTGAAGTGCCCTCTCGTTTTTAAGAAGCCCCAGAAGCATTATTGCCGATATCCTGAGGTCATGTTTATTGCTCCAGGCATATTTAAGACAGATATCAAAGAGTGTATCGTCATCATAAAAGTCCTTGAGCACCTTATATATAAGATCAGGTTGAACTCCTTTGTGATAGAACTTCACTATGGTCTTTAATGCCTCTTCCTGAACAGTCTTTGATGCATCATTCAGAAGCGGCACAATAGATGGAAGGGTTGAGGGCTCTGCAAACCTTGCAAGGGACTTAAGAACAGGAACCCTCAGGGTCTTCTTTGAAAGGGCCTCTACAAGATAGGGTATAGCCCTCCTGTCGCCAATCCTGCCAAGTGCATCTGCGGCAGGATAGGCAGTCCAGATATCATCATTCTTCAATATCTCTATAAGGGCATCAGTTACTGAAGACTCCTTCACCCTTCCGAGGTGCTCTACTGCTGTGACCTTTACATTGTCATCCTCATCAGAAAGTGCCTTGAGCATCAAAGGTATCACCCTTCTGTCATCAAGGCTTCCAAGGATATCAATAATGAATTTCCTCACATCTCTATCATCGGTATCAAAGGCCCTTATAAGATAAGGAGTAGCCTTTTTGCCGAGTCTTGTAAGTGCCTCTATTGCGGTATTTCTCGCACCAGCATTGTCTCCGAGATAAAGAAGACCTATAAGTTTTTCCATGTATTCTTCTGGCTGGTAATCTTCAAGTAATATCTCAAGACCTGTCTTCCTCAGTCTCCATGACTCTTCCTTCATTGCCTCTATAAGCAGATCAAGTGATTCTCTGGAGGGCCTCCCCTTAAGTGCCTCTAAGGAGAGTCTCTTTTTTTCTATCTCAAGTTCAAGCTGGTTCATCTCTCCTGCTAATCTGAGGGACTCCTTTCATTATTTGAGGTTTGAATCTCCCTCTCTATATTTTTTGGTATTTCCTTAAGACTTGATACCTCCTGAGGGCTGAGAAGGGTCTCAAGATTAAGGATCATGATTACCCTGTCTGCCTTTTTAGCAAAGGCCTTGAGATAACCCGTCCTGAAGTTCTTTAAAAGTTCAGGTGACTGGGAGATCTCCTTCTCCTCTATTTCAATAATCTCCTTTACATCATCTACAATGAGACCAAGCCTGTCATGACCGAAATTGATAACCACTATCATTGACTTCTGAGGAATGGGAAGCCCCAGTCTTTTTCTCATATCAACAACGGGTATTATGATGCCCCTCACATTTATAACTCCCTGAAGAAAGTCAGGCAACTCGGGCATTTCAAAGACCTTTTGAGGTCTCAGTATCTCCACAACCCTGCTCACCTCTATTGCAAATTCCTCATCTTTGAGAATAAATATAAGATATTTCATGGCTACCTCACCTGAGACCGAGATCTTTCATTATGACCTTTATTTTCTGGTAATCTGTGTCATATGCCTCTGTAAAACCAGTATAGGAGGGATCTATCTGCCTCAGGATATTTCTTCCCTCCTCTGTATCATTTAATCTCAAGAGTGCGGATCTCAATAGATCTTTTTTATCTGTCAGTAACCTATTTATACATATATTGAACTCGGGTATATCCTCAGACACGGCTATCACAACAAGTCCCTGACTTTTGAATCTCTGAGCAGTTGATTCCATAACACTTCCTGCATCAAACTCTCCTTTGAGCACAGCCCTTGCTACATCATCATGATGGCCGAGATATGAGTATTCTGAAAGGTCTTTTAGTTCAATACCAGCATTCTTGAGCATCGACCTTGGTACTATATGGCTTGATGTGGAATGTATACTTCCGAAGGCAAAGGAGCGACCCCTGAGGTCCTTCAGGGTTTTTATACCACTGTCAGGTCTTGTGACTATCACTGAATAATGGAATGGCTTTCCATCCCTTAATGCCTTTGCTATTACATCAACTCCATATCTTTCATGTGCCTCTATATAGGTGGAGGGGGTCATGAATCCTATGAGGGTCTTTCCCTCACCAATCTCCTGCACAGCGGTCTCAAAATCCACTGGAACCCTAAGCTCAACAGATTGTCCGAGAGCACTGCCAAGATATCTTGCAAGTCCTGAAAACCTCCTGTACATCTCAGCAGGTGCCTCAAGCGGGACAATACCAAACCAGATAATCTCTTTTGAGAGATCCATAAGGATAAATTTCTCAAGCTCTGTTGAGATAAGTTCTGTATCATTAAGGAGGTCTTTCACAGTTCTGAAGATCCTCGTTGCAATAGCCTTATTGTCCCTTGGTAGATCTCTAATACCAAGGAGTGAGTTCCTTATCTGATTTGAGCCAAATTTTTGTTCATTTATAGCCTTTGATATCTGCTGGCTCTTTTCTGATATGAGTTCCACAGCCTTTGATACCTGTTTTATGCTCTGAGACTGCTTCTCTGTTGCCCTTGTGACCTTTAAGGAGATGTCCTTTATACTTTCTATTGACTTCATTATTATCATTGCTCCCTTTGACTGTTCAGATGTTGACTTTGCAATCTGCTCAGCCATTGCCTTCACCCTTTCCATTGCCTTTTCAACAAGCTTGATTGCCTTTGTCTGCTTAGATGTTGCCTTCTCTATTGATGCAGCCATCTCAGAGGACTTTTTCGAGCTTTCAAGGATATTCTCAAAGGTCACCCTTGCATCAACTGCAAGTTTTATCCCTTCACTTACACTCTCTATACCTTCACTCATTGCACGGGATGCCTCTTTCATCTCTGTCAAAACTGAATTTACAATAGAGGCAATCTCCTGGGTTGAGAAGGCTGTCCTTTCAGCAAGGTCCCTTATCTCATCGGCAACCACAGAGAAACCCTTTCCATGCTCTCCTGCCTGGGCTGCAAGGATTGCTGCATTTAGGGCAAGAAGTGCGGTCTGCTCAGTGATATCATCAATGACATTCAATATCTTTCCTATATCTTCTGACCTGGTAGTAAGCCTCTGTATATGCCCTGCTGTTTTTTCAACAGAGGATTTTATTGTGCTCATCCCCTCTATTGTTTTTTCAATAGCAGATACACCAAGTGTGGAGGCATCCTGAGCAACCCTCTCTGATATCTGAGCTGATTCCTTTGCACTGGATTCAACCTCCTTTATAAAGGCAGACATCTCAGAGATAGTGCTCATCGTATCCTTAGAGGCCCTGAGCATCTCATCAGAACTCCTTGCTATCTCACGCACAGTCGCAAAGAGTTCCTCCAGAGAAGAGGCCGCTCCCTCAACAGCCTGTGATAGCCCATGCATACCCTCTGTAATCTGGGCAATATTCGTTGATATCTGTTCCATAGATGCTGCTGTCTGCTCTGTTGATGCAGCGAGTCCATCTGTTCCCTCAGCAATCTCAGAGATTGCAGAATTAACCTCCTCCACCGAGGAAGAAATATTCTGCATTGCCTCAGCCTCAAGCTGTGTACCTTCCACAGTCTTTTTTGAGTCTTTCTCAACAATAGAGGCGACCTTAGCCACCCTCCTTGAGACCTCCTTTACCCTCAGTAGTATTACACTTATTGCCCTCAGGGCCTCCTTAATGGAAGAGCTCAAACCCGCAATCTCATCTTCACCCTTAATCTGTATATCAAAGGAGAATCTTCCCTCTGCCATATCCTCTGAGGCCCTTCTCAATATCTTCACAGGCCTGAGGACGGTCTTTAAAAGGATCAGATAAAAGATACTGGCAAGTGAACCTGTGGCAACTACACCGAGTATTATCAACACTATTAAGAGTCTTTTTAACCTGAGTGTCTCAGCACCTGTAGGATGAGAAACCTTTACAGCCCCAAGGATCTTTAAGTCCTTAGGATGACAAACCTGACAGGATGGAAAGTTCTCAAGGGGGGCATAGGTTACAATCCTGTCTTTTAATCTCAGTATTGAAACCTTCTCTGGCTCAAGATTTTTTATTGTCTCATATTCCACTGGAAGGGCTCCTTTATGAAAGGCCTCCCTTCCTTCATGATTGAAGACCTCTATAAGCTCAATGCCCCTTACAGACTTCATGTCCTCTATCACCCTCGATGTAATCTCTACCTTCCCCTCAAGCATTGTCCTTTCTATGTTTTTCTTTATGAGCTCTGCTGTTGTAGTTACCCTTTCAAAGGATACTTTGTATATATTTGTACTCATGTAAAAATAGATAATGGCACAACCAATCACTATACCAAGCACTGTTATTAGTATGCCTGGAATGATAATCTTATAACCAAGGCTCCTTTTAATCATCCTGCCTCCCATAAACAATTTAAACAGCTTGAACAGTTCGAACTGTTCTTTAACGCATACCCTGATATTTCCTTATATATTTCTATCAGCAAATCCTGGCTTCAATTCTATAATCTCTTTCTTAAGAAGGGTTATAAATCTATCATCAACAACAAATATTGCCTCAATAAATGCCCTTTCTTTATCGGTCATATTCTCAGGGATCTCTTTTTTCTGCTCCCTGCTACATCTCTGCACACCTTCAACCTCATCAACCTTGCATCCGATCGTTCCTTCTTTACCCTCCATAATAAGTATTCGGCTTCTTCTGTCATTTTTTGAGGGAATGCCAAGAAGTTTCCTTGAAAGGTCAATGACAGGTATCACAGTACCTCTCAGGGAAGTTATCCCGAGGACTGAAGGAGGTGCAAGTGGCACAGGGGTGATATGCTGTTTTTTTAATATCTCCTTTACATCCTCAAGTATAAAGCTATATTCTTCACCAGCGAGTTTAAAGACAAGCAGGTCTATGCGTTCGCTCTCCATCTCTTCAGAGGTTATCTCAGATACCTCCTGTTGGGTGGTCTTTTCTGAAAAGGCCCCTTCATGAGTCTCAGACACCTGTGATTCAACTGTTTGAGGGCTTAAAACTACTTCCTTACTGATGCCTGATGGTTCTTCTGTCTGCATCTCTAAGACTGAAGGGATACCCTGTTGTTCTGAAGATTCTTTCTTAAGTCCTTCATCACTGGCACCTTCAAAAATCTTATCATTTTTTAGAGACCCCGCCTCTGTTGGGTAAATAACAGTTGCCTTTGTTTTTCTCATCTTTTTTCTTATCTTTGCTATATCCATTAATGATTCTCCTTCTTTAGTGCAACAGAGTCCCGCACCCACTGCAGATGGACGGGCTTGCAACAGGGTATACTTTACCGTCTGCAGTGGGTGCGGGGCGACAATCTGTCGATCGGACAGTCGCACGGTTACCCTCTGTAAGCTCAAGCTCCATGGCTGCTGCCTCCACTATATCCTTGTCTATTATGGAAACATCTCTTCCCATTGCCTCAAGGAGTGAGGCATTAGCAATATTATTTATTACCCTTGGAATACCACCTGAGTAAAAATAAATGCTTTTTATGGCATCATCAGTAAAGAGGGGCTCGGTCCTGCCAGCCTTCATGAGTCTGAAGTTTATATATTCCTTTACCTCCTCTTCTGTTAGAGGACCTATGTGATAATAAAGACCTATTCTCTGTCTTAGTGGCAAATAGACCTTCTTACGAATCTTCTTTTTTATGTCAGACTGGGCAACCAGGACGATTGAAATGAGATTTTCTTTATCAAGCTGGAAATTGCTGAGGAGCCTCATCTCCTCAAAGACCCGCCTGTCACTGATAAGCTGAGCCTCATCTACAATGATAACAGGTGTAATCCCTGAAGTGTGGAATGAATAAATCCTTTCATATAAAGCCTCAGTGAGCTCCTGGCGATTTGAAGGAATATCTTCTATATCAAGTCTCTTTAATAATAATTTTAAAAATTGCATTGGTGTAAGCCTTGGATTCAGTATAAAAACTACCCTGTATCTTGTATCATCAAGGGAATCCATAAGTGCCCTTGTTATTGTGGTCTTTCCTGAACCAATCTCACCTGTGAGAAGCACGATCTCTTTCTCCTCAACTGCATACTGGAGCCTTGCAAGTGCCTCTTCATGTGTCTTACTTAAATAAAGAAATTCAGGGTCAGGTGTTTTTGAAAAAGGTTTTTTGCTGAATCCGTAATACTCCTCATACATAACCTTACTCCTTTGCCCTGAACTTCCTCATGGTGCCCTCCTGTATAAAGGCATCCACATCAAGGACTAATATGAGTTCATGTCTTCCAACCTCTGCAGCACCGGCATACCACCTCAGATTTTCAAGGTACCTGCCAAGGGGTTTAATAACTATCTCCTGCTGACCTATCAGCTCATCCACCAGAAGCCCGATCCTTCTCTCCCCTGTGCCAGCCACGACTACATACCGCAGGGGCAATTCATGAATTGCCCCTGCAGAGTCAGAACTTATACCAAGGGCATCTGAAACCCTGATAAGGGGCAGGACAGTTCCCCTTAGATTATATGCCTCCATCTTTTCTATACTCTGTATATCAGATTCCTTTATCAACAGGGTCTCTGATACCGAGGTGAGGGGAAAGGCAAATTTCTCACTGCCCACCCTTACAAGGATGGATTTTATAATTGCAAGTGTAATCGGAATAGTCAATCTGAATGTACTTCCTTTATCCTCAAAGGTCTCCACCTCTACAAATCCACCTATTGATACTATCTTATCCCTCACCACATCCATCCCGACTCCTCTGCCTGATATCTCTGTTACAGTCTCTTTTGTACTGAAACCAGGAGTAAATATGAGTTCTATGAGCTCCTCTCTTGCAACTGCCTTATCAGAAGAAAGGATGCCCCTCTCTATTGCCCTTCTTCTGATCTTTTCAAGGTCTATTCCCCTTCCATCATCAGCAACTTCTATCACAACATGATTCCCTTTCTGATAAGCCCTGAATGTGATAAGGCCGGTCTCCTCCTTGCCCTTTGCCTTTCTCTCTTCAGGGCTTTCTATGCCATGATCTATAGCGTTCCTGACAAGATGCATCAGTGGTTCCATAATATTGTCGGATATAGACTTATCTATTTCTGTATCCTCTCCATAAATCTCAACTCTAACTGTTTTGTTTACCTCTCTTGCATATCTCCTGAGCATCTGATTAACCCTTCCAAAAAGCTGAGCAAGGGGAACCATCCTTATTGCAAGGACCTCATCCTGAAGCTCGTGAATCCTTTTTTCAAGGCTGGCTGATATCTTATGAAGATCAAAAACCAGTGGAGACATTCCATGAAGTTCCTTGAGTTCATCAGCAACCCTCTTAATGGCACCTCTGGTAAGACTTATCTCTCCTATGGTGTTGAGGATAAGATCAATTTTGTTTATATCAACCTTAACTGTGCTTGATGTAGTGTCCTTTGTCTGCCGCACCTCGGAGGCCTGAGGTTTGATCTCTGACTTCTGATTTCCTGTATCTGACTTCGGTCTTTTAGGATTCAGGATAGTTTTTGCTTCTATACCTGCCTTAAGAAGTTCTTCTTTTGAACGACCTGATGCAAAAAGCAGTCTAAAACCTATAGAATCAGGAGGAAGATCTGTTTGGGTAGGCATTGTAGCTATAAGCTCACCAATGGATTTTATCTTCTCAGAAAGTTCCTTAAGGGCTGTATCAAAGGTCATGAGCGGGAAGGCTATATCCATGTAATATACACCTTTTCCTTCCCTTATGTTGGTCTTCAGTCTACTTTCCTCATATTGAGAAAGGACACTCAGGATGGACTGCTCTATCAATCCTTCAAGCTTTACCTCTTCCTGTTTTGTAAAATGAGTTGACCTGAATTCCTCAATGTCTCTGACATAGGAAGATACATCGGGCAGACTTTCCTGTTCAACCTTTGTAATAAGGGCTTTAAGGGCATCTATGTTCTTGAGAATAAATTCCACCACATCCTCAGATATATCAATCCTGCCAAGCCTCAGGTCATCAAGAAGATATTCAAAGACATGGCTCATGTCTGAAATAGATTTAAGCTGAAATAAGCCCGAAAGTCCTTTTAATGTATGAATCTGTCTGAAGAGGGCATTCACTGTATCAGGATTCAAACCCTTTTCAAGATTCTCCTGAATCTCAATAGCGAGCCTCTCTGCCTCCTCTATAAGCTCTTCTGCCTCCAGGATGAAATCTCTTCGTGATGCCTTCATATATTCAATACCCTTTTTATAGCCTCTTTCAATTCATCAGCCTTAAAGGGCTTTGTTATATAAGCTGATGCACCGAGACTCATACCCTTTTTCCTGTCTTCCTCTCCTCTTTCTGTTGTGACTATTATGAGGGGTATATCCTTATAAAGAGGATTTGTCTTGACAAATCTTATAAGCTCAAGACCATTAATCTCAGGCATGTTTATATCAGTGATAATCAGATTGAATTTTTCCTGAGGAAGTATCTTGAGGGCCTCAAATCCTGATGCTGCCTCAATAATATTAAAATCCCTTATCTCCTCAATAACAGCTCTTATGAGGCACCTTGTAGTCTCTGAATCCTCCACTATGAGTATATTCTCCATATGAGTAATTCTATCAAATAAAAAAGGATGAATCAATCATTATCATGCACCTGTAATTTGCCGATAGAAAGAATCAAAAAAACAGCAAAGCCTCCTTTTCATTAGGGTTTTGGATGATATAAAATA
>JBKBPW010000048.1:0-12716 GCA_046292975.1 Thermodesulfovibrionales bacterium | reverse complement strand
CTATGTAAGGATAGACAAGAGGAAGAGATTGCCAGCAACGATTGTGCTTAAGGCACTTGGATACTCTGATGAAGAACTCCTGAAGATCTATTATCCTGTGGAGACAATTAAGATAGAAAAGGATGGTTACTACAGAATTGTTTCTGATGTCTTGATAGGTACAAGGGCAAGTAATGAGATAGTTGATCCAAAGACAGGTGAGATAATTGTAAAGGAAGGAAGCAAGATTACCCGTTATGCTATAAAGAAGATGGAGGCAGCAGGTATCAAGAAGATAGGGCTTCAGGAAAAAGAAATAATTGGAAGGGTCACAATAAAGGATATTATAGACCCTGAGACAGGTGAGGTTATTGTTGCAAGTAATGAGGAGATTACCCAGGAAAGATTCCAGCAGATACTGAGGCTTGGTATAGATACACTGGAGCTTCTTTATATAGATAATGTAAATTATCTGTCATCCCTGAGAGATACCTTACTTACTGATAGGGTCAAGACACAGGAAGAAGCACTCATTGAGATATACAAGAGGCTGCGTCCCGGGGAACCCTCTACCATTGAAGCAGCAAGGGACCTTTTTAACGGCCTCTTTTTTGATCCCAAAAGGTATGACCTCAGTCCGGTTGGCAGGGTAAAAATAAATAAAAGGCTTGGCCTTGATATTCCTGTTTCAACAACGGTTCTTACAGACAGGGACATTATAGAGATAGTTAGATACCTCTTCCTTTTAAGAACGGGTAAAGGTGAGGTTGATGATATAGACCATCTTGGAAACAGGAGGGTGAGGGGTGTAGGAGAGCTTCTTGAGAATCAGTTCAGGATTGGACTTTCGAGGATGGAAAGAACAATAAAGGAAAGGATGTCCCTTATAGAGATTGAAGAGCTTGAACCCCATGATATATTGAATGCAAAGCCTGTAATGGCTGCGATAAAGGAATTCTTTGGTTCAAGTCAGTTGAGTCAGTTCATGGATCAGACTAATCCCCTTTCAGAGCTCACACACAAAAGAAGACTTTCAGCCCTTGGGCCGGGAGGTCTTACCAGGGAAAGGGCAGGCTTTGAGGTCAGGGATGTTCATCCTACCCATTATGGTAGGATATGTCCTGTAGAGACACCAGAAGGTCCAAATATCGGACTGATCGTATCTCTTGCAACTTATGCGAGGATAAATGAATATGGCTTTATAGAGGCACCTTATAGAAGGGTCGTAAACGGAAAGGTTACAGATGAAGTAGTGTGGCTTTCTGCTATGGAGAGCGAAGGTTATGTGATTGCAGAGGCCACATCACCTGTTGATGGCAAGGGCAATCTGATCGGAGAGGCTGTTTCAGCAAGGGTTGGTGGTGATTTCAAAATGGTTCCCCCAGAAGATGTTCAGTTTATGGATGTCTCTCCAAAACAGATTGTGGGTGTTTCAGCCTCTCTTATACCATTTCTTGAAAATGATGATGCAAACAGGGCACTTATGGGTTCTAACATGCAGAGGCAGGGTGTGCCATTGATAATACCTGAGGCTCCAATAGTAGGAACTGGTATGGAGGCTGTTGCAGCAAGGGATTCGGGTGCTGTGGTGGTTGCCAGAAGGCCAGGTGTTGTGGAGAGTGTGGATGCAAGAAGGATAACCATAAGGACTGCAGATGGCGGGCTTGACATATACAATCTGATAAAGTTTCACAAGACAAATCAAAATACCTGTATCAACCAAAGGCCAATTGTAAAAGCAGGTGATACCGTGGAAACAGGTGATATCATAGCTGATAGCTCCTCTACAGACCTTGGAGAGCTCAGTCTTGGTAAGAATGTCCTTGTTGCCTTTATGCCATGGGGGGGATACAATTTTGAGGATGCTATCCTGATAAGTGAGAGACTGGTTTCAGAGGATGTTTATACATCCATTCACATTGAGGAGTTCGAGATAGAGGCAAGGGATACAAAGCTTGGACCTGAGGAGATAACAAGGGATATTCCAAATATGGGTGAAGAGGTCCTTAAGGATCTTGATGAAAGCGGGATTATCAGGATTGGTGCAGAGGTAAAACCCGGGGATATCCTTGTTGGTAAGATCACACCAAAGGGTGAAACACAGCTTACCCCTGAGGAAAGGCTTTTAAGGGCAATATTCGGCGAGAAGGCTGAAGAGGTGAAGGAAAGTTCTTTATATGTGCCCCCTGGTATTGAGGGAACTGTCATAGATGTGAAGGTCCTTACAAGAAAGGGAGTGGAGAAGGATAAAAGAACAAAGGCCATTGAGGAAGAGGAGATAGCAAGGCTGCAAAGGGATCTTGAAGATGAGATAAGGATTATAAAGGAAGAAAGGGCTGCAAGGATAAAGAAACTTCTCCTGGGGCAGAAGGTTCAGGAAGAGCTTAAGGATCCAAAGACAAAGGAAGTGATTTGTGAGGCAGGGAAAAAAATAACTGAAAAACATCTTGAAAGGATCAAGGCTGATTATCTTGTAAAGATAAAGATTGCTGATGAGGATGTTCAGAATGAGATAGAGACCATCTATAGAGATGCAAATGTCAGGATTAGGGAACTTGAAAGGCTATATGATGAAAAGATAGACAGGATAAAAAGGGGGGATGAATTACCAGCTGGAGTTAATAAGATTGTAAAGGTTTATATTGCTATGAAGCGCAAGATTCAGGTAGGAGATAAGATGGCTGGAAGACATGGTAATAAGGGAGTGGTATCTATGGTGCTTCCTGTGGAGGACATGCCCTATCTTCCTGATGGAACCCCAGTTGATATAGTCCTTAACCCCTTAGGAGTTCCCTCCAGGATGAATGTTGGTCAGATCCTTGAGACCCATCTTGGATGGGCAGCAAAGGCACTGGGTCTTCATGTGGCATCTCCTGTTTTTGAAGGTGCAAAGGAACATGAGATAAAGGCACTCCTTAAGAAGGCAGGTCTTCCTGAGAGTGGTCAGATAACACTTTATGATGGCCGTACTGGTGAGCCTTTCAGAAGGCCTGTAACAGTTGGATACATGTATATGATGAAGCTTCACCATCTTGTGGATGACAAGATCCATGCTCGTTCAATCGGACCATACTCCCTTGTTACCCAGCAACCTCTTGGTGGAAAGGCACAGTTCGGCGGTCAGAGGCTTGGTGAGATGGAGGTCTGGGCACTTGAGGCCTATGGTGCTGCATACAGCCTTCAGGAATTTCTTACTGTCAAGAGTGATGATATTCAGGGAAGGGGAAGGATGTATGAGGCAATAGTGAAGGGTGATCCTTCACTTGAGCCAGGCATTCCTGAGTCCTTCCATGTACTTGTAAAAGAGCTTCAGAGTCTCTGCCTTGATGTAGAGCTCTTAGAAAAGAAAAAGAAGGGAGAGTAAAAAGTGGAAGACATTTATGCCCTTTTCCAGAAACCAAAAAATCCATCAGACTTTGATGCCATAAGGATTAAACTGGCATCACCAGAGAAGATCAGGCAGTGGTCCTATGGAGAGGTCAAAAAACCAGAGACCATAAACTACAGGACCTTCAAGCCTGAGAAGGATGGTCTTTTTGATCAAAGGATATTTGGCCCTATAAAGGACTGGGAATGCGCCTGCGGAAAATATAAGAGGATGAAGCACAGGGGGATTGTCTGTGATAAGTGTGGTGTTGAGGTAATCCAGTCAAAGGTCAGGCGGGAAAGGATGGGTCATATTGAGCTTGCCACCCCGGTTGCCCATGTATGGTTCCTCAGAGGTGTTCCAAGTAGGATTGGTCTTCTCCTTGACATGACCATAAGGCAGCTTGAGAGGGTTTTTTACTATGAAAGCTATGTTGTGATAGACCCTGGAGACACACCCCTCAGGGAAAAAGAACTTCTTACAGAGGAGGAGTACAAGAAAAAGGTTCAGGAATTTGGCTCGAGGTTTAAAGCTGGTATGGGTGCTGAGGCTATAAGAGAACTCCTGAGGAAGATTGACCTTGATGCCTTGAGTGCTGAACTAAAATTGAAAATAAAGGATACCGACTCTCCAGGTATAAAGAGAAAACTTTCAAAGAGATTGAGGGTTGTAGAGGCCTTCAGGAAATCCGGTAATAGACCTGAATGGATGATCCTTGAGGTTATACCTGTCCTTCCACCTGAACTGAGGCCCCTTGTCCCACTGGAGGGAGGGAGATTTGCAACATCAGATCTTAATGACCTTTACAGGAGGATAATAAACAGAAATAACAGGCTCAAGAGATTGATGGAGCTAAGGGCACCTAGTGTAATTATAAAGAATGAAAAAAGGATGCTTCAGGAGGCAGTTGATGCACTCTTTGACAATACTAAGAGGGCTAAGGTTTTAAAGGCGTCGACAAAGAGGCCCCTTAAATCATTGAGCGATATGATCAAAGGTAAACAAGGAAGATTCAGACAGAATCTCCTTGGTAAGAGGGTGGATTATTCAGGCAGAAGTGTTATAGTGGTTGGACCTGAACTCAAACTCCATCAGTGTGGACTTCCAAAGAAGATGGCCCTTGAGCTCTTTAAGCCTTTTGTCCTGGGTAAGCTTGAAGAAAAGGGATATGCCTCAACTGTTAAACAGGCAAAAAGACTTGTTGAAAAGGAGACCCCAGAGGTCTGGGATTGTCTTGAGGAGGTAATAGCAGAACACCCCGTACTTTTGAACAGGGCACCAACACTTCACAGGCTTGGTATTCAGGCCTTTGACCCAGTGCTTGTTGAGGGAAAGGCCATAAAGATTCATCCCCTTGTCTGCACTGCCTACAATGCTGACTTTGATGGTGACCAGATGGCAGTTCATGTGCCTCTTTCCATAGAGGCCCAGATAGAGGCAAGGGTACTCATGATGTCTGTGAATAATCTTTTGAGTCCAGCAAGCGGGAAACCCATTGTCGGGCCGACTCAGGATATGGTCTTGGGACTTTACTACCTGACAAAGGAAAAGAAGGGTGCAAAGGGTGAAGGAAAGATATTTTTTGATCCTGAGGAAGTGAGATATGCCTTTGATACAGGCATAGTATCAGAGCATGCAAGGATAAAGGTAAGAATAAATGGTCAGTATGTGGAAACAACTGTAGGCAGGGTCATATTCAAGGAGATAGTTCCTGATATCGTGCCCTTTGAGATGATAAATAAGGAGCTTACAAAAAAGGAACTAAATAAGCTGATAGAGTACATTTACCTCAAGGCTGGGAAGAGAGAAACTGTTGTATTTCTTAATAAGATGGAGAGACTCGGTTTTGAGATGGCTACCCTTTCAGGTATATCTATCTGCATGGCTGATATGCATATCCCATCTTCAAAGGCAAGACTTATAAAAGAGGCTGAACAGGAGGTAATGGAGGTTCAGAAACAGTATGCCGATGGTCTTATAACACAGGGTGAGAGATATAACAAGGTTATTGATATATGGGCAAATGTTACAGAGCGCGTTGCTGAGGAAATGATGAAGGAACTCGGAGCCGAGGATGGAAAGAAGTTCACAGAGGAGGAGTTAAAAGAAAGGAGGTCCTTTAACAGTATCTTCATGATGGCTGATTCAGGTGCCCGTGGCAGTACTACCCAGATAAGACAGCTTGCTGGAATGAGAGGACTTATGGCAAAACCCTCAGGAGAGATTATAGAGACCCCTATTACAGCAAATTTCAGAGAGGGGCTTACACCACTACAGTACTTTATCTCCACACATGGAGCAAGAAAGGGTCTTGCGGATACAGCCCTGAAGACAGCAAATGCGGGATACCTTACAAGAAGGCTTGTTGATGTATCACAGGATGTTATCATCAATGAAGAGGATTGTGGTACAACAGATGGGATCACCGTGACAGCCCTTATTGAAGGAGGAGAGATAATCCAGTCTCTTGATGAGAGGATACTTGGAAGACTTGCTGCTGAAGATATCAGGGATCCCCTTACAAATGAGCTTATAGTAAGGAAGAATGAAGAGATGGATGAGGAGAAGGTTAAAAAGATAATAGATGCGGGTATAACCTCTGTAAAGATAAGGTCGGTCCTTACCTGTAGGTCTCAGTATGGAGTGTGTGCCAGGTGTTATGGTAGAGATCTTGCCCTTGGTGGACTTGTTGAGATTGGAGTGGCTGTTGGTATCATAGCTGCTCAGTCCATTGGAGAGCCGGGTACCCAGCTTACAATGAGGACATTCCATATAGGTGGAACAGCCACAAAGGTTATTGAGCAGGCAGTTCATGAGGCAAAGAATCCCGGAACAGTAAAGTTTGTAAATCTCAACGCAGTCCAGAACAGAGAAGGATTACTCGTTGTTCTTAACAGAAATGCCATGATTACTATTGTTGACAAAGAGGGAAGGGAAAAGGAGAAATATAATCTGGTTTATGGGACGCGGCTCTTTGTAAAGGATGGTCAAAAGGTAGAGGCTGGCCAGAAACTTGCAGAATGGGATCCCTATTCAACACCGATCATAACTGAGGTTGGAGGAAAGGTTGCCTTAGGAGATATAGTGGACGGTGTTACAGTAAAAGAGACAGTGGATGAGATAACCGGTCTCAGCCAGAAGGTTATTATTGATTATCCAGTCCATATGAGGCCAAGGATTTCAATAAAAGATTACCAGGGAAGAACCATAAAGATCGGGACAGGACTTGCAAGATATATTCTTCCAGCAGGTGCCCATATCCTTGTTGAAAAAGGTGAAACAGTCTATCCGGGTGATGTGGTGGCAAAGATTCCGAGGGAGACTACAAAGACAAAGGATATCACAGGAGGTTTACCGAGGGTAGCTGAACTCTTTGAGGCAAGGAGACCAAAGGAACGTGCTATTGTTTCAGAGATAGATGGTATTGTAGAATTCCAGACAAAACCTAAGGGTGAAAGGGTTATTGTAATAAAAGGTGGAGATGTGCCAAAGGAATATACCATTCCAAAGGGAAAACATGTAACTGTTCATGAGGGAGATTTTGTAAGGGCAGGTGAGCCTCTTATGGATGGTGCTGTTAACCCTCATGATATACTTGACATCCTTGGCCCTACAGAGCTTCAGAGGTATCTTGTTGATGAGGTACAGAAGGTATACAGACTTCAGGGCGTTACGATTAATGATAAGCATATTGAGATTATAATAAGGCAGATGATGAGGCGTGTAAGAATTGAAGACCCCGGAGATACTGATTTCATGATAGGTGAACAGATTGACAGGTTTGTCTTTGAAAGGGAAAACGAAAGGGTGATAAAAGAAGGTGGGAAACCTGCTATAGCAAAACCTTTACTTCTTGGAATAACAAAGGCCTCACTTACTACTGATAGCTGGGTATCAGCAGCCTCTTTCCAGGAGACAACGAGAGTCCTTACAGAGGCTGCACTTAACGGGTCTGTGGATGAACTCAGAGGTCTTAAAGAGAATATAATAATGGGGAGGATGATACCAGCAGGTAGTGGTATGCTGAAGTATAGAAATACCTTTGTGAAGAGGGAGTTTATACCCTTACTGACCGAGGAGAAGCCTTCAATCACTGAAGAAGAAAAGGAGACTGCACAGGCTGAATGATAATGGGTGATGAGTAATCCGTGATGCGTGACCCATAGGGTGATGAGTTAAAAACTCATTACACATTACTGATAACGCATTTATCATAACTCATTCTGTCTGGCGTTAAAGGTGAATTCTTAAAAGTTCCAGGGATTAATGGCTCAGGAAGGGCTAAAAAAGGTAAACAGCGATTGTCCTGCCTTTATAGCTGATGCTATGCTGGGAAGACTTGCAAGATGGCTAAGGATACTCGGTTATGATACTCTGTATAATAAGGATATCACTGATAGCGAATTGATCAGGATAGCAAGACAGGAAGACAGGATCATACTTACGAGGGATAGAGGAATTACAGGAAAGAAGACCATAAGAGGTTACATCCTTATAACCTCTGATTATATTGCCGATCAGCTAAGAGAGGTCTTTCAGGCACTTTCTATGAGAGGGATTCCCAGGCCTGAACCTTTCACAAGATGTCCTGTTTGTAATAGCCAGCTTCAAAGGCTTACGAAAAAAGAGGTATCAGGTCTTGTGCCTGACCATGTTTATTTAAATCACTCTGAATTTTCTGGTTGCCCGTCCTGCGGAAGGATATACTGGAGGGGTTCTCATGAAGCAAATATGAGGGGAGTACTTGGAGAGATAGCATGAGAACCAATGTTATCCTTCTTGGTGTTGCCCTCTTTATAATCTCTTTTTTTATTATCCTTAATATATTTTTTGAAAATAATTTCCAGTCAGAGATGGCACAGCAGTTCAGTCATCAGCAGGGGCTTCTTGCAAGGAGCATAGCGGATAACCTCAATTCTGCAATTAATCACATAATAGATGAAACGCGCTCCGTTGTAAGGCTTCTTAACGGGAGTGAGCTGAGCAGGCCGGTGATTTCCAGATATATATATCTTTCATTTGGAGATATTATATCCGATTATGATATTGATATAAAGGTGATTGATAAAAAGGGTTTGCTGGTATTTTTAAATAAATTGAGTAACCTTACTGAGGAAGACAGGATAATTTTTAAAGAGACCAGAGACCTGAGGACGGGCGATATCAGGGTTTTTCTTTCAGAGGACAAAAAAGGCTAAGTTTTGTTGAGCCAGTTAAAGATAACCTTATCCTTGTTGATCTTTATCTTGATTCATTAAATGCCAGATTTCTTCTTCCAGCCAGGCTCGGGGAGAAAGGGTATGCCTGGATGGTGGATACTGACGGAACACTCCTTTATCATCCCACCCAGCCCCAGATGATAGGAAGAAATATATTTCGTGCTGATAAAACATGTTTTGAATGCCACAGATCTTTTGACATAGAGAAAAAGATCCTTATGGATAGCGCTGATATAGGCTATAGTTCCTATATAGCTCCTTCAGGAGAGGATAAACTCATTGCCTTCTCAAGGATCAAATTTCTTGATAGAAACTGGATAGTCTGTGTCTCTATACCTTATTCAGAGGTAATGGCAAGTATGAAGAAGAGTATGAAATTTCATTCCATACTTGTTATATCAATATTTCTGACCATGCTTCTTAGCGCCTCTGTGGTTCTTTTGATGAATTCAAGAAGGATCAAGGCAGAGGAGCGTTCAAGATACCTTGAACACCAGAAAAAGCTTGTTGATACTGTTTATGAGACAAAGGTATATCTTGAAAATATAATAGAAAGCACCCAGTCAGGCATACTTGTGCTTGATGAAAATTACTATATTACCCTTGTGAATTCGGCCTATGCCAGACTGATTGGTCATGAAAAGGAAGATCTGAAGGGTAAGAGATTTTTTGACATATGTCCTAAACAGTCCGAAGAGGAGAAGGAAAGATTGAGAGAGCTTATTCAGCAGGCCTTTGGTGGAATTGCTGGAAGTATAAAGGGCTTTCCTCTTAAGAGAGGAGATGATACCCTTTATGTCTATGTTACGGTCAGTCCTCTAACATTTCATGACCGTGTGGCAGGAGTTATTATCTCCTGTGATGACATTACCGAAGAGATTGATCTCAGGAATAAACTCAGGGAATATGCAGATGTCCTTGAGGAGATGGTTAATATGAGGACAGAGGAACTCAGGACAGAAAAAGAAAAACTTGATGTGATAATGAGGACTGTGGGTGCTGGAATCACCCTGTTTGATTCATCTGGCAGGATTTTATGGATGAACAAGAAAATGGAGGAATGGTTTGAAGCAGGAAAGATAGGGAATCTCCTTGAGGTCCTGGAGATCACAGAACTACCTTCTCAAGGAGCCTTCCAGTTCATGAAGGAACTTCAGCTCGGTATGAACAAAAGGATCTTTCAGATTAATATTACACCACTTAAGACAAAATCAGAAGACCTTCAATACATAGCCCTCATTCAGGATGTAACAGATATTAAGAGACTTGAAGAGCAGATGATGCATTCAGAGAAACTTTCAGCCCTTGCAAGGATCTCCGCAGGTCTTGCCCATGAAATAGGAAATCCCCTGACATCTATATCTTCCTATGTTCAGCTTTTAAGAGAGATGGATCTTGGTGAATTTGCCAATGAGAGTCTTGAAACCATATCCCGACACATCTCCAGAATAGCAGAGACAGTGAGAAACATCTCGAGTTTTTCAAAACCGACAAAAGGAGCTTTGGGTCCTGTTGATATAAAAGAGGTTCTGAATTCCACCATATCACTTCTTAAGTTTGACAGAAGAATGAAGAATATAGAGATAGAGATAAATATAGGGGAACTTCCCTCTGTCTATGCTGATCAGAATCAGCTTGCACAGGTCTTTACCAATCTCATATTCAATGCTGCTGATGCCATGCCAGATGGTGGTATCCTGACAATTACAGCAAAACAGGTGGATGGTTCTGTTGAGGTCTCCTTTAAGGACACAGGTGTTGGCATTCCAGAAGAATATCTTAATAAGGTCTTTGATCCATTCTTTACCACAAAGGACAAGGGAACAGGCCTCGGTCTTTCTGTGAGTTTCAGTATAGTGAAGAGTTTTGGTGGAGATATATTTGTTGAGAGTAAGTCGGGAGAGGGAAGTACCTTTACAGTGAAACTTCCCGTATATGAAGGAGCCAGGGTGTGAGCATGAAGATACTTGTGGTTGACGATGAAAAGGATATACTCAGGGCCCTTGAATTTATCCTTACTCGGGAGGGTTATTCTGTAACAACTGCTACCAGTGGAGAGGAAGCAATAGAGTTCCTTAAAAAGGAAGAATACGACCTTGTCCTTACAGATCTCAGGATGCCAGGGATGGATGGTATGACCGTTCTTGAGAAGACCCTGCAGATGCGACCTTCGACAGCCGTAATTATCATGACTGCCTATGCAACAGTGGAATCAGCTGTTCAGGCAATGAGGATGGGAGCAAGTGATTACATTGTTAAGCCCTTTATTAATGAAGATGTAAAACTCAGGATAAAGAGACTCCTTGAACACAGAAGGCTTCGCGAGGAGAATATCCTCCTGAGACAGCAACTGAGTCAGAGGATTCCGGGAAGGCTTTTCCTCGGGAACTCAAACCAGATCCAGCAACTCCTGGGCCTTCTTGAGCAGGTTATTCCGACAAAAAGCAATGTACTCATACTTGGAGAGAGTGGGACCGGGAAGGGCTTGATTGCTGAGCTCATTCATTATAATAGTCCAAGAAAAGATAAGCCTTTCATATCAATAAATTGTTCAGCCATACCAGAAACACTGCTTGAATCAGAACTTTTTGGATACAAAAAGGGTGCATTTACAGGTGCGGTCTCTGATAAAAAGGGCCTTATAACAATGGCAGACGGAGGGACCTTATTCCTTGATGAGATAGGTGATATGCCCATAAGCCTACAGGCAAAGTTGCTAAAGGTAATTGAGACAGGTGAGATCTTACCACTTGGAGATACTGTAAAGAGACTTGTTGATGTAAGGTTGATAGCAGCCACAAATACTGATCTTGAAAAAAAGGTAAAGGAGGGGAAGTTTAGAGAGGATCTCTATTACAGGCTCAGTGTCATAGAGATCAGGATACCGCCTTTAAGGGAAAGAAAGGAAGATATACCTGTGCTTGTGAATAATTTTATAAAGACCATCTCTGAGGAAAATAAAAAACCAATCAAAGGAATAGACAATGAGGCAATGACATTGCTTCTTCAATATCCCTGGCCAGGCAATGTAAGAGAGTTAAAGAATGTAATTGAAAGGGCTGTAGTCCTTGCCAGGGGAGAGTATATTACAGCAAATGAATTACCTGAAAAGATAAGGGCTACAGGGATATCACGACCCGCCTTAGGAACCCTTAAGGATGCCCTCAGTGAATATGAAAGGTCACTGATAGTCAGTGCCTATAAACAGCACGGGCATGACAAGGAGGCCACTGCAAAGACACTTGGAATAGACCTTGTCACACTCTATAGAAAATTAAAAAAATATGGGATAGAGGCTTGAATTGAAAAGGGCATTCAGGATAGGGCTTGTCAGTGGCTTTATTGTTGGTGTGATTGTGGCAATCACAATGGATATAACTTTTAAGGATGCCCTTGGTGGAAGCTGGGCTGATGCAGTAAGTCATGACCTTTCAGCACTGCTTGGAAGACCTGTTTCCCCTGGTTCCTTTGTTGTGATTATTGGTGTTGTGCTCCTTATAGGCATAGTGGGTTTATTCGGTGCCTTTATTGGCGGAGTTGTTGGGGTCTTCCTTTATAGATTATTCAGCCTGCTTAGAAACTAAATTTTTTTCTTTCCTGCAAAAAGAACAGCCGATCTTTTGCATACCTGCAATAAATAAGAACTAAATATCCTTTAAAATCAGCCTCTTATATCCTGGCACGGGATATGCATTTTTATAGGCAGACTGAGGGAAAGGAGGTAAGGAAGATGAAAGAGGGAGCAAAAAAAGGGACTTATATAGGGATAGGTGTAGGTCTTGTTCTTTTTGCAGTTATAGGTTTACTGCCTGGTTCATTTCTTGGTGGTGTGATCGGTCTTAATATAGCTGGAGCTATTTTTGGGACACCTGTAAGCTCACAGATACTACCAAGGCTTATTGTTGGGATATCAATGCTTCTTGGAGTTGTTATTACTGGAGTGGTATTTGTAACAGCCTCTGGAATACTTGGCTGGCTTATTGGCACATTGATTGACCATCTGAGGCATCCAGCAGAGGTCAAAGAAAAGGCAGTTGAGAATAAGAACTGAGGACATCGTCCTTAATACATTAAAAAGGAGTCAACTATAAAGAATTCACCTCCTTAACAGAGAAGAAGGTTTTATGAGAGAGCATAGCAAAGATAGTTCT
>JBKBPW010000047.1:0-12787 GCA_046292975.1 Thermodesulfovibrionales bacterium | reverse complement strand
CGCTCTGTGTCCTTATCTCATGGCATTCTATTAAAGATAAGGTAAAGGAATTTTATATAGCCCTCCTGCTGATAGAGGCAGCCATGATAGGTGTCTTTTCAGCCCTGGACTTTTTCCTCTTTTATGTATTCTGGGAGGCAATGTTGATCCCCATGTATCTGATTATAGGTGTCTGGGGAGGCCCGAGGAGAATATATTCAGCAATAAAGTTCTTCCTCTATACCCTTGCAGGCAGTGTCCTTATGCTTGTTGGGATAATAGTACTTTACTTTAATGGAGGTCACACCTTTGACATACTTAGCCTGATGTCTCAGAAATTTCCTTATAAACTCCAGCTCATACTGTTCTGGGCATTCTTTGCAGCCTTTGCTGTAAAGGTTCCTATGTGGCCTGTTCATACATGGCTTCCAGATGCCCATACAGAGGCACCAACTGCAGGAAGCGTTATACTTGCAGGAATACTTATTAAGATGGGTGCCTATGGATTTCTGAGATTCTCTTTACCACTTTTCCCTGATGCAACAAAGGCAATGGTACCGGTGATGCTTACGCTTTCAGTAATTGCTATAATCTATGGTGGTGTTATATGCCTTGTACAGTCAGACCTTAAGAGATTGATAGCCTATAGTTCAGTAAGCCATATGGGCTTTGTTACACTTGGTATTTTTGCCTTGAATCAGCAGGGCCTTGAAGGTGGAATTCTTCAGATGATAAACCACGGGATTGTTACTGGCGCCTTATTCTTACTGGTTGGAGTGATCTATGACAGGAGCCATTCAAGGGAGATATCCCATTATGGTGGAGTTGCCACTGTGCTTCCTATATACGCAGGTTTCTTTATGGTATTTACCCTTGCCTCAATAGGACTTCCTGGACTCAACGGATTTATTGGTGAATTTCTGATTATCCTTGGTGGATTCAAGGCGTCCAAGCTTGCCGGTGCACTTGCAGCAACAGGCATAATCATAGGTGCAGCCTATATGCTCTGGCTTTATCAGAGGGTATTCTTCCAGGAGGTTAACCCCAATATAAAAGGTTATAAGGACATGGATTTTAGAGAGATAATAACCCTTGCACCCCTTGTTGTCCTTGTGGTCTGGATAGGTGTTTATCCAAATACCTTTTTAGGTTTCATGCATGAAAGCGTAAAGCAATTAGTTATAAAGTTACAGTAGGAGGAGGTTATAATGGATTTTTCAAGGGATATTGCATTAATAAAACCTGAGCTGTGGTTAACAGGTCTTGCTATTGTTGTTCTCCTCACTGAGTTAATAATAAAGAAAAAAGAGGTTATCGCCTTTTTGGGAATCATAGCCATTGCTGTTACAGCCTTTATTACATTAAATGTTGCCCCCGGGCTTGCCTTCAATGAGTTCTATATCTCTGATGGTTATTCCATGTTCTTCAAATTTATCTTCTTTATAAGCAGTCTCCTGACTATCCTCCTTTCAATGAGATATCTCGGTAATGAGAATGTGCATTATGGTGAATATTACAGCCTTCTTCTTTTTTCAGTCCTTGGTATGAGCTTTATGGCTTCTTCAAATGATCTCATACTCCTTTACCTTGGTACAGAACTCATGGCACTGAGCATCTATGTGCTTGCTGGATTCAAGAGATATGATGCAAGGTCAAATGAGGCAGCCTTTAAATATTTTTTGCTTGGTGCATTCTCTTCAGCCCTTCTGCTATACGGCATATCCTTTATTTACCTCCTTACAGGAACAACAAATTTGAGGCAGATAGCTCAAAGTCTTGCCTCTGGCAGTTCAGAACCAGTTCTCATGATCGCCCTGCTTTTTCTTGCCTCTGCCTTTGCCTTTAAGATTGCTGCAGTGCCCTTCCACATGTGGTCCCCTGATGTCTATGAAGGAGCTCCCACACCAATAACAGCCTTTATGTCAGTTGGTCCAAAGGCTGCAGGCTTCGCAGTTATAGGAAGGGTCTTCATTATAGCCCTTGGTTCAATAGCAGTTGACTGGAAGACTGTATTAATGGTACTTTCAGTGCTTACAATGATAGTTGGTAATGTCCTTGCTATAAGCCAGACAAATATAAAGAGGATGCTTGCCTATTCATCCATCGCCCATTCAGGATATGCCCTCCTTGGCATAATACCAGGGACGCCTGAAGGCATAGGAAGCACCATGCTTTATCTGTTTATCTATGCCTTTATGAATATAGGTGCCTTTGCTATAGTGACGATCCTTGGTAGAGAAGGTGAACAGCTTTCTGATTATGAAGGATTAAGTAAAACAGAACCCCTCTGGGCAGCCCTTATGCTTATATTTATGTTTTCCCTTACAGGCATTCCACCAACAGCAGGATTTGTTGGAAAATTCTATCTCTTCCTGTCTGTTATAAATGCTGGCTATACAGGGCTTGCCATTGTGGCTGTTATAATGAGTGCAGTTTCAGCCTATTTTTATCTCAGGGTGGTAATGCTCATGTATATGAAAGAACCCTCAAGGTCGGTCTCAGTAAGCCCTAATCTTCCAGAGGCCCTTGCAGTAACGATTACTACAGGGCTTGTCATTTTAATGGGAGTATCACCTTATTACTTTATAGAATTTGCAAAGGCCTCAATGAGCCTTATGTAATTAAGTTGTGTGAATAAATTAACAGATTTTAAGAATGCATAAGGAGATGTCTATATGAAGCAGGTTAAGATTATCGTAGAAAAATATCCAGATGGCTATGTCGCTTATCCCTTGGGGCTTAAGGGGATTGTAGTCGGGCAAGGAAATACCTATGAAGAGGCTCTTTCAGATGTGAAATCAGCAATTCGTTTTCACATCGGGACTTTTGGGAGAGAAGTCCTCGATGTTGAACCGCCGATTCTTGAAGCATTTGTTGCTGAGACTGGAGTTGAGGTTTGACCAAAAAGTTTCCTACAGATGCTCCAAAGCGAAAGGTGATTAAGGCATTGGAGATTCTCGGTTTTCGGGTTGTGCGTGAAAGAGAGCATATTTCCATGGTGCGTGAGAATCCAGACGGAACTAAAACGCCCCTGACTATGCCTAACCATCAGAAAATTAAAGCTTCCACTCTAAGAACAATTTGCACCCAAGCGGGTATCTCAAGAGATGAATTCTTGGAAGCCTATAATAAAACATAGATATTACAGTATTAGATAACAAGATGTTTGTGGTTCACTCTGTTTGTCTAAATCTCGCTAAAAGCTGGACTTAAGAAACACCGAGGGCGTTATTATAACCTTTCGAGATGTCCTTACCAATGAGGCAATGTATTGCATTGGTTGTTCAATGTTTATCCTTATGTCAATTATGAGGAAAGAATGGCTTTTGAGAAGAGATTTTATGAGGAAAGACGCTGTAGTGACAAAGGGCAAACAAATTTTAGATATTGTAACTTTTATCCTGCCCTGCACAGGATGGGTCTTTCAAGCCCCTATTATAACCTGTAGGAGGTGCAGCCTTTTCATGGCAAAAGTGCAGTTATATCCCTTAAAGGAGAACATGGTTTGACTCTATTATGTGGGTCTATTACTCTTTGATAACCTTTCTTCTCTGGGGGATATGGGGATTTTTTGCCAAGCTGTCATCGCATTACATAAGCCCCAGGCAGTTTATCTATGGGGTAGTGTGGGTGCATCAATAATAACCATCCTGTCTCTTCTTTTTCTTGGTTTTAATTTTGAGATTCACACCAGAGGTATGCTTTATGGATTGCTGGCAGGTCTGACGGGTGGTGGAGGTGTTATATTCTTTTACTATGCCATGAAGGAAGGAAAGGCATCCCTGGTGGTAACCACAACATCACTTTACCCGTTGGTTACCATATTGATGAGCTATTTAATCCTGAGTGAAGAAATTTCCCTTAAGCAAGCAATAGGTATGGCCTTTGCCCTGATTGCAATGGTCTTGATGGCAGGTTAAAATATCTTATGACCATCCGTCAGACACTTGAGGAGATTGAAAAAAAGATCCTTCACCCAAGGGCCTGTTTGAGCTCGCAATCCAGAGGAAGGCTCAAGGATGAGGCTGAGGATGACATAAGGACATGCTTTCAGCGGGACAGAGACCGCATTATCCACAGCAAGGCATTCAGGAGGCTCAAACACAAGACTCAGGTCTTTCTTGCTCCAAAGGGTGATCATTACAGGACAAGACTCACCCATGTCCTTGAAGTCTCGCAGATTGCAAGGACCATCGCAAGGTCATTGAGGCTCAATGAAGACCTTACAGAGGCAATAGCCCTTGGTCATGACCTCGGTCATACCCCTTTTGGACATGCTGGAGAGGCTGCCCTGAGGGAGATACATCCAGGAGGATTTGACCATTATGTGCAGAGTCTCAGGGTCGTTGATTTTTTAGAAAAGGATGGCAAGGGCCTTAACCTCACCTATGAAGTCAGGGATGGCATCGTTAAGCATTCAAAAGGCAAGGGCAATATAGTTGCAGAAAATCCAAAGGACAGGGCAATCACTCTTGAAGGTCAGGTTGTAAGGCTTGCTGATATAATTGCCTATGTGAATCACGACCTTGATGATGCCCTGAGGGCGGGGGTAATAAAGAAGGCTGATATACCCCAGATAGTTATAAAGGTTCTTGGTGATACCCATTCAAAGAGGATAGATACTGCTGTGAAGGATGTGATAAAGACATCTCAAAAGTTAGATCTTATGGAGATCAGGATGAGCTCTGGTATTTCTGAGGCAATCTATAAATTAAGGGATTTTCTTTTTGAAAGGGTCTATGAAAGTGAGGCAATAATAAAGGAATTCAGAAAGACCAAAAAAATCTTGCAGGAGCTTTATTCCTATTATCTTGAGCATATAGATGAACTCTACAGGGCTATGCCACCTGAAAAAAAGATTGACAAACACAGGATGGTTTGCGATTTTATAGCTGGTATGACCGATAGATTTGCCCTTTCCACATATGAAAAACTCTTCCTCCCTCAGGGATGGACGGTATACTAATTGAATTCGGGCTTTAAGGATTGACAAAGGCAATAGCCATCATAGCTGCTGTTGAGTTTGAGCTTTCCCTGATAGGAGCTCATCTTGGAATTGAGGGATTGAGTTATCACAGACCTGTTAAAAAAGATCATATAATAGTTTATCTATCTGGTCCCGGGATGGTTAATGCTGCTATAGCCGCAACAAAAGTGATTGAAAGATTTTCTCCTTTCCTGCTTATCTCCACTGGTGTTTGTGGTGCCTACAAGGGCTCAGGTCTTGATATAGGAGATATTGCAATAGCAGATACAGAGATATATGGTGATACAGGTGTGAAGAGGGGGATAGAGTTTGAGGATATGAGGCGCCTGGGTCTTCCCATCTTAAAGAAATTCTCTACCATTACTTCCACCGATCAGGAGATATTCAATGAGATACCTATCAGGAATATCTATAATCAGAAGATTTTAAAATACTCTGAAGAGATGGGTCTAAAGGCGAGGAGTGGAAGATTCGTTACAGTAACAGGAATTACAGGTGATCCTGAGGAAGCCTGTATAATGCAGAGGAGATGGAATGCTATCTGTGAAAACATGGAAGGTGCGGGTGTTGCCCATGTGGCCCTATTACATAATATTGAGTTTATGGAGATAAGAGGTGTCAGTAACATGGCAGGTGACAGAGATAAGAGGAGATGGAATTTGACCTTGGTATCAGAGAACTGTCAGAGGGTCCTGTGTAGATTTATTGAGGAAGCTGGTAAGGATGTTTAAGGGGTTTTGATATGCTTCCAGCAGTGAAGCAGGTGTTATAAAAGATTTTTGCCTCGCCGCTTTCCAATTTTTGAGACATCGGTTATGGCAATTTTTACGGTATTCATCCCATACCTCCATCGGCGTTCTATCCAAAGCAGAATGAGGAGTCCCAAAATCACAGATTTTTAAGAGGTCTGTATTATAAGTTTTTACCCATTGCTTTTTCTTTTTTTACTGTGTGACCCCTAATTCACCTTGTTTAAATAATTTTTTAAACAGGTCAACTAATAATGGAAAATTATTTATTATTTTAATTGTTGACCTTCTAAGGATTTGATATAATTGGTATAATGAATAACGCAAGGGAGAAGATGGAACATCAAGAAAAAATTTTTAAAAGGACTGAAGAAAATGGTAGTGGCCTATTGCCAAATGTCCTGCCTTCAGATTTAACATTTATTACAAACGAACCAGAAAAAACCCTAAAAAACAGATTTGAGCAGCTGATAAAAGATTGCAGATTTTTTGATTGCCTGGTTGCTTATTTTTATGTAAGCGGTTTTCACACCATCTATAAATCACTTCAGAATACTGAGAAAATAAGGATTCTCATTGGCATTGGAACAAGTAGAGAAACTTACAATTTAATAAAATGTGCAGAAGATAGATTCCAAAATTCAAGTCGCTTTTCCCATTACGAGACAAAACAAATGCTTGAGGGTATAGTAGAAAATGAAATGGCTGAATCAGAAGATAACAGAGATGTTGAAGAGGGGGTTCAGAAGTTTATTGAGTGGATAAAAAGTGGAAAGTTAGAAATAAGGGCTTATCCGTCTCAGAATATCCATGCAAAACTTTATATTATGACTTTTAGAGAAGGAGACCGCGATGTTGGAAGGGTTATAACTGGTTCAAGCAATTTTACTCAATCTGGACTTGAAGACAATCTTGAATTTAATGTTGAGTTGAAAAATAGCCCCGATTATTACTTTGCAAAACAAAAATTTGAAGAATTATGGGGGGACGCTGTTGATGTCTCTGAAGAATTTGTCCATACAATCAACGAAAGAACCTGGCTCAATCAAAACATTACCCCTAATGAACTTTATCTTAAATTTTTATATGAATATTTTAAGGATGAACTGAGTAGAATTGATGAGGTTTTTACAAAATATTTACCAGAAAACTTTAAGGAATTTGAATATCAGAAACAGGCAGTTTTAAATGCAAAGAAGATTCTTGAGGAGTATGGAGGATGTTTTATATCTGATGTAGTTGGGCTCGGTAAAACCTATATTGCTACATTGCTTGTAGGACAACTTGATGGTAGAACCCTTGTCATAGCACCACCTGCACTTATTAATGAAAATAATCCTGGTTCATGGAGAAATATTCTCCATGATTTTCATGTTCCAGCTAAATGTTGCTCCATCGGAAAACTTGACGAGGCTAAAGAATATATTGAGAGATATAAAGATAGTGAACATCCTGTAAAAAACATCATCATAGATGAAGCTCATCGTTTTAGAACAGAGACAACCATCAGTTATGAAAAACTTGCTGAAATTTGCCGGGGGAAAAGGGTAATTTTGGTCTCTGCAACTCCTTATAATAATTCACCAAAAGATATTCTTGCTCAAATAAAATTCTTCCAAAATGCTCGAAAGAGTAATATTCCTGGACTTCCTAACCTTGAAGAATTTTTTGGAAACCTTGAGAAAAGACTAGAAAAAGTAAACCGACAGAAGGATTATAATAAGTTTCTTGAAATAACAAAAATTAATGCTAAAGAAATCCGTGATAAAGTCCTAAAATACCTAATGGTTAGAAGGACAAGAAGTGAAATTGAAAAATATTTTGCAGAGGATTTAAATAAAAACAATGTCAAATTCCCTGAGGTTGAAAACCCAAAGCCTTTTTATTATCAGCTTAACGAAGAAGAAGATAAGATTTTTATGGAAACAGTAGAATTAATTACGCAGGAATTCACATACTCACGCTATATGCCTCTTCTTTATTTAAAGAGAGGGATTTCCCAACTGGAAGAACAATCCCAGAGGAATATGGGTGGATTTATGAAAGTCTTACTTGTGAAAAGACTTGAAAGTAGTTTTTACGCCTTTAGAAAAAGCATTGATAGATTTATCCATTCTTACGAGGCATTTATTAAGGAATACGAAAAAGGGAGTGTATATCTGAGCAAAAAATACATAAACAAAATTTTTGAACTTCTTGACCAGGGGGATGATGAGGCAATTCAAAAACTCATTGATGAGGGGAAAGCAGAAAGATATGAAAGCAAAGATTTTAGACCTGAATTTAGGGAAGACCTGAAAAATGACCTTGAAATTTTAAGAAAGATAAAATCTATGTGGCAATCTATAGAAAGAGACCCAAAACTTGAAACTCTGCTTGAAAATCTCAAGAACAATCCTTTGTTAGAAAACAAAAAAATAATCATATTTACCGAATCAAAGGAGACTGCAGAGTATTTAACAGATAAAATAAATTCAAAATTGGGCGATATAGCCCTCTTATTTCATGGGAGTTCGCGAGAGGATGTTCGGGATAAAGTTATTGAGAATTTTGATGCCCGAGCACGGCACAAAAAAGATGACTATAGAATTCTTGTTTCCACTGAAGTCCTTTCTGAAGGTGTCAATCTTCACAAGTCGAACATTGTGATAAACTATGACATCCCCTGGAATCCCACAAGACTGATGCAAAGAGTTGGAAGAATAAACCGTATAGATACACCTTTTGATAAAATTTATACATTTAATTTTTTCCCCACAAGGCAGGCAGACTCTGAGATTGAGCTTACAAATATTGCTCGCAAAAAGATAGAGGAATTTTTAACCCTTCTTGGTGGAGATTCGGCAATCCTTACAGAAGGAGAACCTGTATCTTCCCATGAACTATTTGACAAGCTGCTTTCGAAGAAAACTATAATAGAGGATGAGGAAGAGGAGAGTGAACTCAAGTATTTAAGAATTATTGAAGATATCAGGGATAAAAATCCAGAATTATTTGAAAGAATTAAGCGTCTTCCCAAGAAGGCTCGTACTGCAAAACAATATAATGAAAATCTTAAAGACATTGCAACTCCTAATTCTTTAATAACATTTTTCAGAAAGGGTAAACTGATGAAGTTTTTCCTGTCAACGAAAAAAGGAGACCCTATTGAACTTGATGTCCCCACTGCTGCAAAAATTCTTGAAAGTTCTCAAAACGAAAAAAGAGGGAGACTTCCTCTTGAGAAATACTATGAACTTCTGGACAAGAACAAAACTGCATTCTTTAATGCTACTATTGAAGAGATAATTGAAACAAAGCGAAAAGGTGGCTCTGATAGTGCAACAAAACTTATAAAGATTTTAAAAGCAACTCAAAAAAACAGTAAACAATTGACAGAAGACCAGGAAGAGTATCTTAAAAAAGTTATTGAACAGCTTCAAAAGGGTGCCTTGCCAAAAGGGACAGTCCAGAGAGCTTTAAAGGCTTTAAACAGACTTAAAGAAGAGATACAAAATCCCTTAAAAGTAATTGGTATTCTGCAGAGAGAAATTTCTCAAACTTTTCTTAATAGTCACTATGCAGGGCCTTTTGCTCTAACAGAAGGGAAAGGAGAAGTGATATTGTCACTTTATTTAACAGGGGAACACAATGGATAAAAAACAAGATATAAAGGCATGGATCATTATTGGGGATAGTAGAAGGATGATTGAACTAAAAAATGAAGAGATAGATTTAATCGTAACATCACCACCTTACTGGCATATAAAAGACTATGGAATTTCAGGACAGATAGGTTATGGGCAAACTCTGCATGAATATCTAATAGACCTCTATCGTGTATTTAGTGAATGTTACAGAGTACTTAGAAAAGGTGGACGGCTCTGTGTAAATATTGGTGATCAGTTTGCAAGATCAATAATTTATGGGAAATACAAAGTGATACCAATTCATGCGGAAATTATTGCTCAATGTGAGGATATAGGTTTTGATTTTATGGGTTCAATTATATGGCAGAAAAAAACTACGATGAATACAACAGGTGGAGCAAATGTGATGGGCTCTTTCCCCTATCCACCTAACGGAATTGTTGAGATTGATTATGAGTTTATTCACATTTTCAAGAAACAAGGCGTAAGTAAAAGAGTCTCTAAAGAGATAAAAGAATTATCAAAGTTAAGCAAAGAGGAGTGGAAAGAATATTTTTCTGGACACTGGTCTTTTCCAGGGGCTAAACAAATCGATCATGAGGCTATGTTCCCAGAGGAGTTGCCTCGTAGACTTATAAAAATGTTCTCTTATGTAGGAGATACTGTGT
Source organism: Thermodesulfovibrionales bacterium (assembly GCA_046292975.1). Lineage (GTDB taxonomy): Bacteria > Nitrospirota > Thermodesulfovibrionia > Thermodesulfovibrionales > CALJEL01 > CALJEL01. The sequence continues at coordinate 2,775 of JBKBPW010000047.1, read as the reverse complement.
TAGACCCTTTTCTTGGCAGTGGAACTACAATAAAAGTAGCCTTGCAACTAAAAAGAAATGCTGTGGGGTATGAAATTAACGAAAATTTCCTTAAGATTATAAAAGAAAAGCTTGGTTATAAACAAAATTTATTTGATTTACCGCATAATGTTGAGATAATTATAAGAAAAGACAAAGTTATAGAACTTCCTTCAATAAACTACATTCCAAGAATTAAAGATGCATCCCCACAAATTGAGCCAAAAAAATTTAATTTCAAAGGTGATAGAACATACAGAGTAATTGAGATTATAGATGAAAATACAATTAAGGTAGATACCGGTTTGAATGTTAAATTTTTAGGAGTAAGGGTGCAAAAAAAGGAAGAGACGATTCAATATCTTCAGCAATATATCAAAGGTAAAAAGGTTTTCCTTAAAATTTATGGTGAAGGTCTTGAGGATAGCACAGTAAAGGCTTATGTTTATCTAAAAAATAAAATTTTTGTAAATAGTTATCTTATAAAGTCAGGATTGGCACAGCCTGATTTTTCAGAAAATCACAAATACAGAGAAAAATTCATCAAATTATGGAAAGGAGAAAAAAGTGTCTAAGGAATGGATTCTAAATATTGCTACAAACAGATGGGGGTTAAATAAAAAAAGTAATGTCGGTCCTGTTTCACAATGGATTAGGGAATGTACCCCTAAAAGCTTAGAAGATTGGGAGCACTTTTATTATAAAAAACTTTCAGAGATGATAAAAGAAAAAGGAATAAATTTATCTCCAGAAGAATATCTTCAAGATTTAGGTAGAAAGTTATATATAAAAATAACAGAGGTAATTCAGGCAGAGATAGAAGAAATAACAGAGGAAGAGTGTATAAACTACATTAAAAATTTAGTCTTAAACAGAACTTATGAAGGTTATCTTACGGAGATTAATACAATTTTTGGACAATTAAGGCAAATCTTAAAGCTCCCTATAGAGCCCGCTCCTGATGAATGGGATAGAGTTTATAATGTTGATTTTTACATAAAGATTAATGACAAATTTATTGGATTACAGATAAAACCAATAACTTATTCAAGTACTCCAGAGATTTATAAATGGAAGGAATGGTTAAGTAAAACACATCAAAAATTTATGAAAGAGAAAGGTGGAAAAGTATTTATTATTTTCTCTATAAAAAAAGAAGGAAAAAAGGTGATTTATAATCAGGAGGTAATTGAAGAGATAAAAAAAGAAATAAAAAGGCTGAGGGAAAGTCATAAGCAGGAGAACATAAAAAAATGAGCGATATTAAAATCATACATAGGTAAGATAAAGATGCATAGGGATCTGGCAAAAGATTTAATAAGAGTGACTTTTGAGGACTCATTTGATGAAAAAAGATTTGAAAATTTTATAGCCAATCTTCTTAAAGACTATGACAGAAGCAAAACATTTGAGTATAAAGGCAATTACATTCCTGATGCCTTCAAACCTTATATTACTTCATTTAAAAGGATTGGTCAGTATACTTATGATGATAAAGAGATTGATTTACTTATTGTTTACCTGGGAAAGGGAACCTCTCTTGAACGGGCAAGGACGATGCAGAGAAACTTCATTGCATGGTATCTAAAGGGAAGTAGAGGCGGAAAATTGAAAGATGCAGCCCTTGTTGCCTTTGTCTCGCCGGACTCTGAAGATTGGAGATTCTCCCTTGTCAAGATGGATTATCGCTTTGAAGAAACACCTACTGGAAAAACTAAAGTTAAAGAAGAATTCACTCCTGCGAGAAGATGGTCATTTTTAGTTGGGAAAAACGAAAAGAGCCATACAGCACAATCAAGATTTTTACCAATTCTTGAAAACGATGAATGGAAGCCAACCCTTGAAGATTTAGAAGAGGCATTTAATGTTGAGGTTGTAACAAAAGAATTCTTCCAGAAATATAGAGATCTATTTATAAGGACAAAGTTAGAACTTGATAAAATTGTAACTCAAGCCTCTGGCTTGAGAAGTGTAACTCATGCCTCTGGCATGAGCGAGGAAGTAATTCAAGCCTCTGGCTTGAGAGAAGAATTTAATAATAAAAACATAAACACTGTTGATTTTGCCAAAAAACTTCTTGGTCAGATTGTGTTCCTTTATTTTTTACAGAAAAAGGGCTGGTTTGGTGTTGAAAGAGGAAAACCCTGGGGAACAGGTCCAAAAGATTTTATAAGGAGATTATTTAATAAAGAATTTGGAGATTATCAAAACTTTTATAACGATATCTTGGAGCCACTTTTTTATGAGGCATTAAGGACAGATAGGAGTGCGGATGACCATTACTATAGCAGGTTTAATTGCAAAATACCATTCTTAAATGGTGGGCTTTTTGATCCAATAAACAATTTTGACTGGGTAAATGTGGATATAAACCTTCGCAATGAATTATTTTCTAATTCTAATAGAACAAAAGAAGGTGATATTGGTGACGGGATTCTGGATGTATTTGATAGATACAACTTTACAGTTAATGAAGAAGAACCCCTTGAAAAAGAGGTTGCCCTTGACCCTGAATTGCTTGGAAAAATCTATGAAAAACTTAATGCCATAAGAGCAGACAATTTTGATGAGTATGTAGAGGTTTTAAAATCAGGTAAAAAGGGCGAAGAAACAAAATTTAATAAGGAATACGGAGTCTATTATACACCAAGAGAAATTGTCCATTATATGTGTCAGGAAAGTTTAATAAATTATCTTGAAAGTAATACAGGCATCCCTGCCTGTAACTCAGAAAGTAACACAGGCATCCCTGCCTGT
>JBKBPW010000046.1:0-13046 GCA_046292975.1 Thermodesulfovibrionales bacterium | reverse complement strand
AAACTCTTATGGAAGTTTAAACGTTCCTTGTAATCTGTCGCACAGTCGCACGGTCGCACTAAGTAACCTCATTAGCTGCTCTGCTTATTAAGATAAATCTGATGGATTATTCCGAGGACATTTGTCGTGAGCCAGTAAAGAACAAGGCCTGAGGGAAAGCTGAGAAACAGAAGGGTAAAGGCTCCACTCATAAAAAGCATAAGTTTTTTCTGTCTTGGATCTCCCCCAGAGGGAGTTAAGACCTGCTGTACGATCATAGTGGCACCCATTAATACAGGAAGGACAAAATAAGGGTCTTTCGCTGAAAGGTCTTTAATCCAGAGCATAAAAGGAGCACCTCTAAGCTCAATGGCAATTGCCAGTACCTTATAAAGGGCAAAAAACACTGGCAACTGAATCAGTATAGGCAGGCAACCTCCAAAAGGATTTACTTTATATTTTTTATACAGTTCCATTGTCTCCATCTGGAGTCTTTTTGGATCATCTTTGTATTTTCTCCTGATCTCCTCCAGCCTTGGCTGCAGTTCCTGTAGTTTTTTCATGGACTTCTGTCCCTTTGCAATGAGAGGAGTAAAGGGAATCCTTATTAATATTGAGAGAACCACTATTGCCCAGCCATAATTTCCTATTACTTTATAAAGGGCCTTAAGTATCCAGAAGATCGGCCTTGCAACAATGGAGAAAAATCCAAAATCAATAATATGCTCAAGGCCAAGACCTGTAGCCTTTAATCTATCATGCTCCTTTGGACCTGCGTAAAGTTTATACTCGCTCACAGGTCCTTTAGTCTCAAGGGCTATCATGGGTTTATCTATTTTCCAGACCTTTGCCTTTGTAGCATCATTTAGAACAAGTCCTGAAAAGAAATACTTATCCTCAAGGGCTATCCATTTTATCTTTCCTTCAATTATCTTCGGGGTATCGAGTTCCTTTGCCTTAAATTCTATTCTGTCAAAGTCTCTGAGTATTACAGGCCCTGTATGAAAGGACTTATCAGCCTCAAATATTCCGAAATCTCCACCCAGAGTTATCCAGTAATCTGTAAGGCCTGATACCTCATCCTTTACATCAATAAGATAGTGGTCGTATCTGAATGTATAAGTCCTTCTGATTGAAATGCCTGAAGAGGAATATTCAAATATAATTGAGCCAGTGGGATTGTTTTCTGAAAGTGAAAGGTCCCTACCATTTATTGAAAAATTAAGCTGGTCAGGATAAAAACCTTTCTCATCACCTATACAGAGGGCAAGACCATCTGAATGCTTCAGGATATTTACAGGATTATTATCTCTGCCCCTGAATTTTTTTAATTCAAAGGAGCTAAAAGATGCACATCTTGAACTGAGTGTAGCCTTAAAAAGAGGAGTTTCTACTGAAATAAACTTCTCCTTGATGGGCTGAGATGAGACCTGATTCAAAGGTTTGGGCTGGAGGGGAGCTAATTCCTTTATAGGAACTTCCTTTTTTTCAACTCCTGGACCTGTCTGAGGTGCCTGAGGCTGAGATAAAGGTGGCGAAGTAACAGGCGGTTTTATAAATAGCTGCTGATACAATACAAGTATAATGATTGAAAGTATAACTGCTATTAATGCCCTTTTTTCCATTTCCATATTGATTACCTCACCGGATCATATCCACCAGGATTAAAGGGATTGCACCTTAAGATCCTTTTAAATGTAAGAAACCCACCCTTCAGGACACCATATCTTCTCAGTGCCTCAATAGAGTAATCTGAACAACTCGGATAGAATCTACAGCTGCCAGGCCAGAGAGGTGAAAGAATTATCTTATAAAGTTTGATTAATAAAATCAGAAGCTCTTTAAGCATTAAAAATAAAGAAGGCATTAAACAGTAAGCCTCTTACGGCCTTTCTGCCTTCTCCTTTTCAGAACAAGCCTTCCACCCCTTGTACTCATCCTTTTGAGAAAACCATGTGTCCTCTTTCTTTTAATCTTATGAGGATGATATGTTGTATATGCTCCACCCATAGCTTAAAAGTATAAAATTTTAGTTATGGCAGTGTCAACTGCAGGTCTCCATTTTTTAGAAGTACTCTTTCTTCAGTGCCTTTCTTAAGTATCACTGTAGGTTTAAAGACAACAAAGTCCTGATGAAAGGGTGTCCTTACCTTCCCTCCAAAGGAGCTATTATCACCAAGGGCAATATGGATAGTTCCAAGTATCTTTTCAGATTCAAGTATATTGTCAGGTCTTCTGGCACCATCATTTGTGCCTATGCCAAGCTCCGCTATGTTTGAATTCAATGGGTTCTCCATGAATTTCTTCATTAATTCGTCTTTATAAGGTTCATCTCCTGTAATCTCCACAACCATTCCTTTTTCAATCCTCAAAATTAGGGGAGAGTTTAAAAACCTTGTAGGAGCCCATTCAATTACAAGGACACCCCGGGCTGTGCCTTCAAGGGGTGCAAGAAAAACCTCACCTGCAGGAAGATTGCCAAAGGCACCTGGCCTTGTAAGTATACCTGTATCTGAATATACCCTCCTGCCTTTCTTTGAAAGGACAAGGTCTGTTCCGTTGGATGCCTTTATCTTTATTATTTCTGCATCCTTCATGGCAGCAGCAATTGAAAGGGTTCTCTTTTTAAGGGCCCTCCAGTCAATATTCATAGGGCCTTCAAGCATGGATACCTCAAAAAGTGGCATACTGGCATAGCGGGTTTTACATACCCTTGTAAGGAGGTCTCTGAAGTTTGTATGGCTGGTTGAATATCTTGAAAGGGCAATCACTGCATTTACAGGCCTTCTGGCATATCTTTTAATCAGCACCTCAACCATCTCAGACTCAGCAGGTGTTATCTTCTTCTTTAAAAGCTTGCTCAAGAGTCCCTTCTTCTTAAGTTCATTAACTGTTCTCTCACCAAGGGCAATCTTCCAGAGACTTGCTGGAGGTTCAATTCCATGCATCCCTGTCTCAGGATATTCATAGAAGATCGGCCTTGCACCAAAGGACTGAGCAAGATCTCTAAGGATAAGACAGAACTCTTTTATCTTGTCTCTTTCAAGCCATGTCTCGGGAGGCTTAGGATAGTCAGTAAATATTAGAACCCGCTCAGCCTTTTTTATGCCAAGGTTTACCTTTAAGATTGAAGCTGCTGCACGGGTAAAAAACATTATAATTTCTTAGTTCGAATCAGATTTCATTCCCCTATTTTTGTTTCCCTCACTTCAGGTAAGGCTACCTCTCTGCAGAACCATTCAAGATTAAAGGTATAGGAATTCCATTCCTTACAATTAGGACATCTTCCTGACCACAACTCTGATGTATAACCGCAATTATTACAGCAATAATTTAATCTCAAAGTCTTTCTCATATCTATAGCCTTTCTGAATTCCATGGCTGCCCTCTCAGGTTGCCTTCTTTTTAGATAAAGATTCCCAAGGAGCCTGTGAAGCTCAGGAAAGGTTGTTCCATAGCTTTCAAGGCCTCTCAGTGTATCAATGGATTCATCTATCATCTCAAGCCTGTAATAGAGTTTTCCGAGCAGGAAATTAAGAAGTGTATCATTGGGTCTTTTTGCTATGGCACTCTTATAATATCTGATAAGCCTCGCTGGCTCTCCATTTGCTATTAGAAGGTCCTCCAGTCTCGCAAGAAGAAGTGGTGAGCTTGTATCCTCATAAGAATTCCATAAGAATTCTATTGCCTCTTCAATTGTGCCCTCAAGCAACAATACCTCGGTAAGACCAAGATAGGCAGGTATAAAAAATCTGTCAATCCTTACGGCTGTCTTAAATAATTTTTTTGCCTTATCAAACTCTTTTTTCTCAAGATACACACGACCAAGCTCATATTTATATCCAGCAAGGAACCTCCTTTCCTTCCGCCGAGAGGCTTCATCAGGTAGATTTTTGATTATCTGTCTTTCAACCTCTATAAGTTCTTCCCACACCCCTTCTTTGTCAGGTTGTGATAAAGGCGTGGTTGCCTCAAGGAGGGCCCTCTTTTTATAAAGGGCTGAGAGATTGGTCTTATCAAGGCCGAGTATTTCATTAACATATCTCAGGGCATCCTGAATTCTTCCTGTCTTTTCCATAAGATTTTCCATTGTAAAAAGCACATCGAGTCGCTTTGGTGCAAGCTGCCGTGCCTTCTCTGCATAAGAATAGGCCTTCTGCAGATCCTTGAGCTCAAGGCTGGTCTCAGCAAGTTTCAAATAGGCATCAATAAAATCAGGAAAATCCTTAATTATTAATTCCAGGGTCTCCCTGGCAGCATCCAGTTTTCCGGCAAGGAGCTGATCAAGGGCTCGTGAGTATAACTCCTTTTTTCTCTCCTGCCGTTTCTCTCTTTTTTGTTGAGCAAGATTTTTAAGAAATCTCCGCGTATCTCTGATAATAAAGATAAGCAATACAAAACAGGCACCTGTTATGCCTGAGGCAAGCATTACCACTATCTTGGGAGCCTCATACACCTCCTTCGGGGTAAGGGCTATTGTTATGGTCTCCTTATTGAGGGTTGCAAGATAACCAATACCTATCAGGACAATTAAAAACAGTATCAATAAGAATCTTCCCATATCAGAGACCTTAATGACACCCCAGATTTTTTGTAACCTTATTATTGATTTTTAAAAACTCCATTGGTTTCCTCTTTTTCAATCCTTGGTGCATCAAGCCAGAGCTTTTCAAGTTCATAATAATGCCTTGTCTCCTCTTCAAAGACATGCACTATTATATCTCCATAATCCATTAATACCCAGTGGCTGTAAGAGAGCCCTTCTATGGAAAGAGGTTTTAAACCGGCCTTACCGAGATTCTCCTCAATATGCTCTACGATTGCCCTTACCTGGGTCGTACTATCTCCTGAGCAGATGATAAAGTAATCTGTCAGTATAGTAAGATCCTTTAGTTCAAGAATTACAATATCCCTTGCCTTTTTATCTGTGGCAAGCTCGTAAACCCTTTTTGCCTTATCTATGCTCCTGACCTTAAACCTCCTTACTGTTAATTCCCCATCTATAGCCAAGGATCCTATTTTTGATTATATAGGATTCTACTTCCTCTGGCAATAGGTATTTTATACTTTTCTGCTTTTTAATGAAAGACCTAATCAGGCTTCCAGAGATAGATATGGCCGAGACCCTTATGAAATGAAAGGGTCTGTGCCTTAATTCATCAATCTCACCATTGATGAATCTCTTCATATCTTCCCTGTCTATTCCATAGACAAGAAGGTTCTGAAGTCTTAAAAGCGGAAAATCTGGCCTTGTAACAACAATCACCTCTGCAAGCTCAAGGATGCGCTCTGGCCTGTGCCACTTTGGAAGATCAGCTATAGCATCTGCACCAGCTATAAAATAAATATTTTTCACGGGATATTCTTTTTTTAATGCCTCCAGGGTATCCACGGTATAGGAGATACCCTGTCTTTTTATCTCTATATCGGAAAATTCAAAAAAGGGGTTAGTCCTTATACCCAGCCTTACCATTTCAGCCCTGTGTCCGGCTTCTATTAGTTCGCCTTCTTTGACTTTAAAGGGAGGTATACCAGCGGGAATAAAAATGACCTTTGAGAGGTTAAATCTCTCCCTGACCTCCTCTGCTATCCTCAGATGGCCATAATGAATGGGATTAAAGGTCCCTCCAAGTATGCCTATATTCATTACCTGTAATCCTCCAGCTCCATAAGCGATTGTTTAATCTTTGACGCCCTTCCGTGGTCTGCCCTTAATTGCCATATCTCAAAGGCCCTCTGGAGATATTCCCTTGCCTTTTCTTTATCCCCTCTATCTCTGTAAAAACTGCCAAGTATCTCCATATCAAGTCCTATCTTTTCAGGAAGGGCAAGGTCTTTATCAATCCTCAATGCCTCAAATAGATGAAGCTCTGCCTTATCACTTTGAGACCTTGAATAAAGCTCTCCAAGGAGTCTGTGGGTATTTGCCCTTTCAAGCAGGGAGAGTGTGTTTATCTTTAATGATTCAAGGAGATATCTTTCTGCCTGCTCATACCTCTCCTTGAAAATCTCTATCCTTGCATAAAGATTCAATGCCCTAATTCTAATAGAAATATTTTTTGAATTCAAGAGGAGGTCTTTTAAAGGCTCCTTCAAGCTCAGGGCCTTAAAGTCCTTTTTAAGAAAATCCAATGCTATTTCTTCAAGATAAAGTTCCTCCTTTAAATCTTCAGGAATTCCAGATCTGAGCATTTCTGAGCGTCCTAAAAGGCCCTTAGCTGTATTGAGCATCTCTGAAGCATCTTCAATCATTAATTTTGAGCTCAGAAGCCTTGAAAGACTTATCAGTACTATCAGGGTATTTCTGTCATCCTGAAGAAGCCTTGCCTTCTTCAGTGCCTCTTTATAAAGGTCGATTGCCCTCTCTGAATCACCTCGCTCATGAGCCCTGCCTGCCTGTTCCATAAGCCTCATGAGCTCCTCAATCCTGTAGGGTTGCTGTGGTGGTGCCTTATAACAGCCAGTGGTTATTAATATAGAGCAGAAGAGCAGTAGACCAGTAGAGCAGCAGGAAACAATGGAAAAAAATTTATTCCTTAATAAAAACTGCTGCGCTGCTGCTCTATTTATACTGTTCTGCTGCCCTAATTTATCTCCCATAGGTATCTCCCTCAATGGGTTTTATCTCTATCTTCTTAATGCCAGTCCTTACAGGCCACAGGCCTTTAATGCTCTGAAGGATATCCTCCATGTCCTGAAGACTCCTCTTTGTTTGCTCAATAAGCACAGGAATATCCTTTGACCCCTGACCCGTTGTTTCCTTTACAGTCTTTGCAGTCTCAAGGAGTTCTTTTGAGATATTATTTATAGATTCCCCTGCAGTCATAATAAGACCTGATAGTTCCTCAATGGTCTTCTTTGTCTCAGCAATGGTATCCTCTGTCTTATCTCCTATGGAGACTGCCCTTCTGTTGAGCTCTTCAAGGAGTTTATTCATTGACTCTGTTGTCTTTATGAGATTCCCTGATACCCTCTCAAGATTGGACAGGCTCTTCTTGATATCTCCCTCGGGTGAATTTATGTAATTCAATAATTCTTTTATCCCTTTTATAATATCTGTTAACTCTGCCTTGAGCTCTCCTGCCATCTCTTCTATGCCCCTTAATTTTTCAAATCTTATGGATTCCCCTGGCTTAAGCTGTCTGTCCCTGCCAGGGATTATCTCTATAATGGATTCTCCGATCAGTCCTTCTTTTGTAAGGATAGCAAAGGAATCTATCCTTAACCATTTCATCTGGGAGCGTTCTATGGAGAGTATCACCTTCACAGTGGCATCCTCCTGAAGCTTCATGCTCTTGAGCCTTCCGATCTTGAAACCAGAGACCTTTACAGGCATACCAGTAGAAAGCCCGGTTGCCCTTTCAGTAATAAAGTATATCTCGTCCATCTTTGTAAAAAGGCCTCGTTGCTTTGCTATGAGGAACAAAATTACAAGAGCTGATATGAGGGCGACAATCCCGAAAAGGAATACCTTTCCTTTAAGAAAAAGGAATCTTGGATCAGTCTCTTTAATCTCCTGCAACTATAATACTCCTTCAGGCACCCCAAAAATCTGACAATTTTTCGGGGACCCCTTTTCAATAAGGGCTACTTCTTCATGAGAATGAAGTATGTATAAAAGGGCTGTTCTGTCCTTTTTTAATCTGCTGGTGAACTTTATCAAGCTCTCTTTATCTGATAGGCTGAGGCCTTCAAGGGCTGAATAAAAGACAAGTATATATGGCTCAAGCAGTAGCGCCCTGGCAAGGCCGATTATGACCTTTTCAAAGGCTGAAAGCTCAGCAATTCTGCTCATTGGTTCTTTCCTGAAGCCCAGTTCATCAAGAAGCCTCAGGCCTCTTTCTTTAAGTTCATAACCTGAGAGCCTTCTGTGATAAAGAGATGGAAGGACCATATTCTCCCATGCCCTTAGATTACTTATGAGCCCTCCTTCCTTAAAAACAACCCCTATTGTCTTTCTGAAGTCCATAAGTTCATCTCTACTCATCTCTGCTGGATTGCTTCCCATAATCTCCAGCATACCTGTTTTTGGCCTTTTCATTCCAAGGACAAGCTGTAAAAACTCCTCACCTGCATTCCTGTTCTGAAAAAAAAAGATACCCACATCGCCTTCCTGAATCTGAAAATTCAAGCCCTCAAAAAAATTACCAGAGACTTCAGAGCCCTTTATCACCATCTTAAGCACTTTTTAAAAATGTCACAAGCAGGTTTATTATACCATCCAGTAGAAAGAGGGAAAAGAGGCCTGTCGCCACCGCCTTTGTTGCCCTTTGTGGTATCTCTGTGGGAGCACTTTTTACAGAAAGACCCTGCCATATGGAAAGACCTGCAATTGCCAGGCCAAAGACAAGGGATTTTGAAAAAGAGACAATAAGCTCCTGAAAGGAGAAGTTAGCAATTATTGCCTCTCCATATTCTGAAAAGGGTATGTGGCTTAAAAGACTTGCCAGATAAAGACCTCCGAATAAGGTGAAAAGTTGAAAATAAATGGTTAACACAACAGATGATATCATAACACCTGCAAGTCGGGGCTTTATAAGATAATCCTCTGGCTTAATCCCCATTGCCTCAAGATAAAAGAGTTCTCTATTGAGCTTCATTGTGGCAAGCTCTGTTGAGATGGCTGTGCCACTGCGGGTAAGGATAATAAGACTGGTGAAGAAAGGGCCAAGCTCTCTTAAGCTCAACCAGAGGAGAATCTTCGTGATTGCACTGCCTGAACTGGTCCCTGCAAGAGAGGTGATGAGAAGTATAATTATCAAACCAATAAAAAGTCCACTTGCTGAGACAGCAGGCAGCGCCTGTATCCCTGTAAAATAAATCTGCCTGAGAAGGACCTCTGTCTGAGCCTGAGGGCGCACTCATTCCCTCAACTGCCCGCTTCCAAGGACAATGAACTTTGTACATGTAAGCTCTTCAAGACCCATGGGACCACGGGCATGGAGCTTATCTGTTGATATACCTATCTCTGCACCAAGTCCAAATTGATAGCCATCATTGAGCCTTGTAGAGGCATTAACAAAGACCGCTGATGAGTCAACCTCCCGGAGAAATCTCATTGCCCTTTCATAGTTTTCAGTTACAATAGCATCAGAATGTCTTGAGCCATACCTTGCTATATGCTCAATCGCCTCATTCATATCTCTTACAACCCTCACATTAAGAATAAGGGCAAGATATTCATTGAAATAATCCCCTTCCTTTACTGACCTTACAGAAGGATAAATCTTCTTTGTCTTTTCGCATCCCCTCAATTCAACACCTGCCTCCTCAAATCTCTTAAGCATCACTGGCAAAAATCTCTCTGCAATTTCCTCATCAACAAGCATGGTTTCCATGGCATTGCAGGTGCCAGGTCTCTGCACCTTTGCATTAAAGCAAATCTCTTCTGCCATTTTAAGGTCTGCATCTCTGTCAACAAATACATGGCACACACCCTTATAATGTTTGAGAACAGGTATCCTTGAATTCTCTGTTACTGTCCTTATCAGTCCCTCACCTCCCCTTGGAATAATAAGGTCTATAAGGTCTGATAACTTCAGCATCTCCATTACAGCCTCCCTCTCGGGTATATCAATGAAGGTAACAGAATCCTCTGCAATACCAGCAGAGCTAAGGGCCTTTCTCATTATATTCACAAGTGCCCTGTTTGAATTAATTGCCTCTGAACCACCCCTGAGGATCACTGCATTCCCTGATTTTAGACACAGACTTGTGGCATCCACCGTGACATTCGGCCTTGCCTCATAGATAATTCCTATTAATCCAATAGGGGTTCGCATCCTTCCAACAAGCATACCATTGGGCCTTCTCCAGAGTTTTGTGATCTCAAAGACAGGGTCTGGAAGCTGGGCAACCTCAATAAGGCCAGCACACATCTCATTAATCCTTTTTTCATTCAAAGTAAGCCTGTCAATGAGGGCAGGACTTAATCCCTTCCTGGTAGCTGTCTCTACATCTTTTCTATTGTCTTCAATAAGGGAATCTTTTTCTCTTTTTAGAAGTTCTGCCATCTGAAAAAGACATGCGTTTTTCTTCTCAGTAGAGACATTCATCAATCTTCTTGATGCCTCCTTTGCCCGCAATGCCTTTTCATAAACAAACTGTTTTATATCCATAGCTCTACCTCCACATTATCCGTGCGACTGTCCACAGTGCGAGCCAGAGGGTATCGCACTGTAGCACTTCCGCACTGTCATGAAGCATATCCCTGCTCCCTGGAAGAATGCTATTATTATACATCAATCTCCTGTGGTGTATCGTCTGATATACGAGGGGCTTCAAAATCCTCAGGCAATGATCTTCATAATTTCTTCAAAGATTTCCTGTATTCTGTAAAAAGGGAGGAGTATCTATGAAAACAGTAATTGCCATTATAAGGACAACATGTCTTGAAAGGGTTGTGAAGGCATTGGAGGCCAGAGGTATAAAGGGCATAACAATTGGCGATGTTAAGGGAACAGGTGAGCAGGTTGAGTTGTTTAAACCTTATACCATTCATAAGAGGATTGATATTATTGTGCCTGATGATAAGGCTGATGAGGTCTCAAGGATAATCCTTGAAAATAGTCATACAGGCCTTGCCGGAGACGGAATCATTGCTGTATCACCAGTGGACTATATAATTAAGATAAGGACCAAGGAGAGGATTCTGTGAGAGAGCGATTAAAACAGGCAAGGGAAAGCATTGAGGAGGCAGAACTCCTATATAAAGAAGGGGTTGGCAATAAACTCGTTATTGCAAAACTCTATCATGCAATGATTTACTGCCTTCTCGCCCTCTTCAGGATAAGAGACATAGGAGAACTGACCCATGCAGATATCATAGAGAGATTTGAGAAGGAATATGTTCTGAAGGGAATATTTAGCAATGAATTGTTAAGGGTCATCCGTCATGCCTACGAATTAACCCATGAGTGTGATTGCGAACACATGCCAATGCCTACGCATGCAGATATTGAATCGTCAATGAGTGCAACTCAGGAGTTGATAGTTCAATTAGAAAAAGAACAAGACAGTATTTATTGAGTCAAATAAAAAATAACAGAGGGTAAGTCTTGATGTTTCCTGTGCATACCGACCTCTATTACCTTTTGTCAAAGAAGGAAGAAAGTGATATGATTAAGATATACGGTGATGAATATAAACGCTATATGGAAAGGGCACCAATGTTTATACATTCTCAGAAAGAAGGGGGTGAGAGCATGGGTATCAAGAAGATAACGAAGAAAAAGGGACTGTCCTGTAAATGTGGGCCTTTATTTACAATACCCTCGGAGTCCCGATTGCAGCAGGTCTTCTTTATCCATTCTCTGGAATACTTCTGAGTCCTGTATTTGCAGCGGCTGCCATGAGCTTCAGTTCTGTATCAATGGTTGGTAATGCCTTAAGACTGAGGAGGGTAAAGATATAAGTGCTGGGACTAATCAACTGAAAAGAATAAGGATGATAATATAAGACACAAAATATCCCGAATCCTGTGATTAAACAATGCTCCTGTCCATGCTCCTATACTGTATTGCCTCTGCTATGTGATGGGGTAATATATCCTCGCTTGCCTCCATATCTGCTATTGTCCTTGATACCTTCAGTATCCTCGTATATGCCCTTGCTGAGAGGTGAAGTTTCTCTATGGCCCTCTCAAGCAGAGAGTGCGCCTCTTCTTTTAATCTGCAGTATTTTTTAAGATGTCTTGTCTTCATCTGTGCATTTGAGTATATGCCTTCCTCTTTAAATCTCCTTAGTTGCCTCTGTCTTGCCTCTGTTACCCGCTGACGAATTACCCCTGACCTTTCTCCTGAATACTCCTGAGAAAGCTCCCTGTAGGGTACTGCTGGCACCTCTATCTGTATATCAATTCTATCAAGCAGAGGGCCTGACACCCTTGACCTGTATCTCTGAATCATCCCTGGTGTGCATAAACATTGATGTCTGCTATCACCAAAGAACCCGCACGGGCAGGGATTCATAGCTGCCACAAGGGTAAACCTTGCTGGAAAGGTAATGGAGGCAACTGCCCTTGATACAGTGACCTCTCCATTTTCAAGGGGCTGTCTGAGCACCTCAAGGACATTTCTCTTAAATTCAGGAAGCTCATCAAGGAAAAGCACCCCATTATGGGCAAGGCTTGCCTCCCCAGGCCTTGGAACCTGCCCGCCTCCTATAAGGGCAACATCTGATATGGTGTGATGGGGTGATCTGAAAGGTCTTATATTGATCAAGGCCTGATTTCTTATAAGGCCTGCTACTGAATATATCCTTGTTGTCTCAAGGGCCTCTTCAAAGGTCATATCAGGCATTATGGTTGGAAGTCTCTTTGCAAGCATGGTCTTACCAGCACCTGGAGGACCTATCATAAGGACATTGTGGCCACCAGAGGCACTAATCTCAAGGGCCCTCTTGGCATGCTCCTGACCTTTAACATCAGAAAAATCATCCTCGTATGCGGAGGAGTTTTTCATTATCTCTGATATGTCAACAGTGCATGGGTGGAGGGTCTTCTCATCTTTCAGATGAAGTATAAGGTCTGTAAGACTCCTTGCTCCAAACACATCAAGACCATTCACCACTGCTGCCTCTGTTACATTTTCCTCAGGAATTATTAAACCCCTGAGATTAAGCTGTTTTGCCTTAATTGCCATTGGAAGTGCTCCCTTCACTGGCTTTATCCTTCCATCAAGGGATAACTCTCCTGCTATGAGATATTTAATCGTATTGTCCTGAGGGATTATGCCTTCAGCTATGAGTATCCCTATTGCTATGGGAAGGTCAAAGGAAGAACCCTCCTTTTTCAGGTCTGCTGGTGCAAGATTGACAGTAATCTGTTTTAATGGAATATTAAAACCTATGTTCTTCAGTGCTGCCTTTATCCTGTCCTTTGATTCCTTAACTGCTGTATCAGGAAGTCCAACCACTGAAAAATGAGGCAGCCCCCTTGAGGTTATATCAACCTCCACTTCAACTGGATAGGCATCAATACCAAAGATACTTGCAGTCATTACCTTCGAATGCATTATACCCTCCCGAATCTCTTATAAAGTTCATCTATGGTAATCTTCACAATAGTT
>JBKBPW010000045.1:0-13143 GCA_046292975.1 Thermodesulfovibrionales bacterium | reverse complement strand
GGAGTGGATAATGCTGAGGGAATTGAGAAACCTCTTAACACATGAATACAGCGAAAAAGGGATATCGTAAATGGAATAAATAAACTATATGAGATTTCTAACAGGCTCTGTGATATTTATATGAAGATTAAAAATTACTGTAAAGGCAAGGCCCTGATACCTTCATAGGTGAATCATGCTTGCAAAACGCATAATACCATGTCTTGATGTAAAGGATGGAAGGGTTGTAAAGGGTGTCTCCTTTGTAAATCTGAGGGATGCTGGAGACCCTGTTCAGAATGGCATCTATTATGATGAGCAGGGTGCTGATGAACTCGTATTCCTTGATATAACAGCATCTCATGAAAAAAGAAAAATAATCCTTGATGTTGTTGAGAGGACTGCCTCAGATGTATTCATGCCATTAACTGTGGGCGGAGGTATCAAGACACTGGATGACATTAGAGACCTTCTTAATGCAGGTTGCGATAAGGTATCTATAAATACTGCTGCTGTAAATGACCCTGAATTTGTAAGAAAGGCAGCAGAGAGGTTTGGAAGCCAGTGCATTGTTGTTGCTATTGATGCAAAGAGAGTACACGGCTCAAGGTTTGATATAAGGGACCCGGAAGAGATTCCATCATGGCTACAGTCATCAAAAGAACTCAGCGACAGATTGCTCCTTCAACCTTCAGCCTTCAGCCTTCAGCCCCTCTGGGAGGTCTATACCCATGGTGGAAGGAGGCCAAAGGGAATCAATGCAGTTGAGTGGGCAAAATACATGGAAGAACTCGGTGCTGGAGAGATTCTCCTTACAAGCATGGATAGAGACGGCACAAAGGATGGCTATGACCTTGAGCTTACAAGGGCAGTCTCAGAGGCAGTAAATATTCCGGTGATAGCCTCAGGAGGTGCAGGAAATCTTGAGCATCTTTATGAAGGGATAGTAATAGGAAAGGCAGACGCAGTCCTTGCAGCATCCATATTCCATTACAGGGAATATACAATTAGGGAAGCAAAAAAATATCTGAGGGCAAAGGGAGTAGTGGTAAGGCTTTAGAATTATAGGCTTAAGGCGTTAGGCGTAAGGCTTAAGGCTTTTAGGCTATAGGCTTAAGTTGGTGAAGCGGTGAATTATGACATCAAATACAGAATGGGGCTGGAAGATTGACAATAGATGATCATTGTAAAATCAAAAAATAATATTCCGATAAGATTAACTAAAGAAAGATGGGAGCATATTATACAGAGGCATCCTGAAATGAACGGGCAAAGTGATCGGGTTCTTGAAACTTTATCAGAACCCGAAATAATACAGGAGGGTGATTTTGGTGAGTTGATTGCAATAAGATATTATGAAAAAACTCCACTAAGTTCAAAGTATTTAGTGGTAATATATAAAGAGGTAGCTAATTCAGATGGTTTTGTTATAACAGCTTATTATACCAATAAACCATCTGCAAGGAGGAAAATTTTATGGAAGCCATAAAGATATTCGAAAAAAAAGAAAATCTCAACTGGGATTATGATGAAGAGGCGGATGTCCTTTATATCAGTATAGGTGAGCCTCAAGAGGCACTCGGAATAGATATAGGAGAAGGAGCTATTGTCAGATACCTTGAATCAACAGGGGAAGTAGTAGGACTTACATTGATTGGGGTTAAGGAAAGACTTCTAAAAAGTCTGAAGTCAAATTAACATTTGTTCTGTAAATTGCCGTGAGATTCATGCATTAAGATAGTTGATGGGTGAAGTAATAGTGCGACAGTATTTAGTGCGACCGTGCGATAGAGCGACGGTCGCACTGTAGCACTATGTCGCACGCGGTTGAATGCGGAGGGTATTCAATAAATTATCATCTGCTGGCATAGCAGAGCGATAATCAATATTCCCACCCTTCTTTTCTATCCTCACCCTAACAAAAGGCATACGTCTTCCATCTGAATATCTTGCACAGATAGATGCACCATACTCAATATCCCTTTCAGTAATGTTGCCTGTAAGGATGGTAACAGGGCTTCCATAATCCATAACCTTTAACAGATAATCTCCCTCTTCTGCAAGGGACTCAATAACGGTATTTTCTTTCTCATCTCTTCCAATAACCGCCTTGCAATAGGGAGATAGTCTGAAGTGCCTTCCGATCCTGAGGAGGTTGATCTCTTTGATAGTTGGATCAGGAACATGTGTGAGCAGTTCTTTTAACCTGAAAGAATAAATAGGATCTGTCAGGAGACATCCTCCAGCAGGTGTCGGGTAATCCCTGAGGCCAAATTCCTCTGCAAGGGCCATCTGTGGCTTTCTTGACCTGCCTTTGAATCCATAAAGAAGCTCTCTTTTTACAAGGCCCTGTGTTTCAGGGATTGTAGGTTTAAGATTCAGGGCTGTAAGGGGCCTGAGCACATATCCCTCAAGCCCAGCCTCTCTATCAATTAAAGGAAAGGTATCTTTCCTCTGACTCATAGGACGCTGACCGAGGACCTCTCCTGTGATTATAAAGTCTGCACCTGTAAGCTTCATGAATTCCTTTGCCTCTTTGAGCATGAGGATTCTACAGTCAATGCAGGGATTCATGTTTTTACCGTGACCGTATTTTGGAGCCTTTACAATCTCTATGAATTTATCTGCAAGATGGCAGAGTTTTACTGTAAAACCGAATTGCTCAGCTGCCTTAAAAGGATTCTTTGAACAGCTTGACCTGTCAGATATATCACAGCCAAAGTGTGTTAAGAATGTAAGGGCAGTAACCTCAACACCCTGCCTGAGCATCACAAGTATTGCAAGGGTGCTATCAAGACCACCTGAATAAAGGGCAATAGCCTTTGGGTTGTCCTTTTCCATATTCTAACCTCTCCTGTAATCTGCCGAGCCGAAAAGACTTGAGGAATTAGGCTGAAGGCTGAAGTTTCTCCTAACGCCTTAAGCCTTAAGCCTAATTTTTTGTCGCTTTATAAAGGCTTTGAGGCACACCCTGCTTATTCTATTAGCAAATTCTAACCTCTCATTGCCTCTTTAAGCTGCTCTGGCGTAACAGTAGCTGTTCCAATCTCTCCAACCACTATACCGGCTGCATAATTTGCTATCTCACAGGCCTCTATCATAGAGGCGCCACTGGCACGGGCAAGTGTAAAGGTAGCAATCACTGTATCTCCCGCACCTGTAACATCAAAGACCTTCTTTGCCCTGGTAGGTATGTAATAGTGTTTTATCTCATCTTTTTTGTCTCTGTCCTTTATAAAAAGGCTCATCCCCTCTTCGCCCCTTGTAATAAGCACTGCCTCAAGGGAAAGGCCCTTCAGGAGTTTTTTTCCTGCCCTGAGAAGGGTAGCCTCGTTCCTGATCTCTATACCAGAGCCCTCTGATGCCTCTTTCAGATTTGGTGTTATTATGGATACACCCCTGTAAAAAGGGAAATGACCCACCTTTGGATCTACTGCTACAAAGATACCTGCTGGCCTTGAATATCTGAGTATCCCCTTTATTAGTTCTTTACTTACCACACCCTTTTTGTAATCTGAGATAATTATTGCGTCAATGTTGCCCTTCTTTATCTTTTCATAAACATAGGTGAGTATTTTTTTAAGAAGGTCAGAATTGATCTTTGAATGGTCTTCTTTATCAAATCTTACAACCTGCTGATGATGTGCTATAACCCTTGTCTTTACAGTTGTGGGTCTCTCATCAGTGACAACTCCTGATGTATCAATACCCCTTTCTTCCATAAGCCTTATAAGGACATCCCTTGCCCTGTCATTGCCTGTGACCCCTGCTACAGATACCCTGCCTCCAAGTGATACTATATTTGCTGCCACATTTGTTGCACCGCCAAGGAGAAAATCCTCCTTTGTAACCTCCACAACAGGGACAGGTGCCTCAGGTGATATCCTTGAGACCTTTCCCCAGATGTATCTATCCAGGATAAGATCTCCTACCACAAGGATAGAACTCTTTGAAAACCTTTCTATAACTTTTTCTGTCTGCTTCATAATTTAGTATAACAGGCTTGAGGCCTCTGACTGAAGGGGAAGACTTCAGTAAAAATCATATCCTGCTGTCAATCCTGAAGACCTGACCTGTAATCGTCTCTGTCTCAAGAAGAAAGGCGATAAATCCAGCTACCTCCTCCTTAGAGGTAAGGGTCTTAAGAAGGCTCTCATCTTTTGCAACCTCCATTGCCCTCGGGGATGCCCTTCCCATATCTGTTTCCATATAACCAGGGGCAACCACATTCACCTTTATCTTCTTCTGAGAAAGCTCCCTTGCAGCTACAAGGCTCAGTCCAATAAGCCCTGCCTTTGAGGCACTGTAGGCTGACTGGCCTGCCTTACCCCTTATGCCTGAATAGGAGCTTATGTTTACTATATGACCTCTTGTCTTTTCAAGAAGGTCTGAAAAAATAGTTATTGTATTAAAGACTCCTTTAAGATTTACCTGAGTGACATCATCCCAGTCAGACTCTCTTAATTTTATCAATAATTCATCCCTGGTTATAGCAGCATTGTTTATAAGTGCATGAAGCATCCCGAATCTTTCCGTGATAAAGTTCCTGAGCATTATACATTCCTCATACCTTGATATATCTGCCCTGAAGATAATACAGCCTTTATCTTTCATTTCAGATGCCTCTTGAACTGACCTTACATAGTTTGAAATAACAGTGTATCCTTTTTTAAGAAGTGTGAGGCTTAATACCCTCCCAAGTCCCCTCACCCCACCTGTTATAAGGCAGACCCTATCATGCTTCATAGTTTATTAATTGCCCTTTCCAGTATCTCTATGTCTTCTATGGTATGAGCTGCCGTGACGGTAAATCTTATCCTGGGCCTCTTTACAGTTGGTGGTCTGATAGCAGGCGCATAAATACCTTCCTCGAAAAGCCTTTCAGAAATCCTCAAAACCTCTTCATTATTTTTAAAAAATACAGGGATTATGGGTGTCTCTGTCCTTGCAAGCTCAAGACCTGATTTTTTAAATGTGCTTATCAGTCGCTCTTTATTAAAGTGCAACCTTTCAATAAGAGATTGTTCTGTCTCTATTATCTCAATAGCCTTATATGCCATGGCTATTATTGATGGCGGAAGGGCTGTTGAATATATAAAACCCCTGGCCCTGTTTACAAACCATCTTTTAATTGACTCTTCAGAGACAGTATAAGCACCAAAAGATCCGAGGGCCTTTGAAAAGGTTCCCATCTGTATAATGAAGGGTCTGTGGGGAATGCCAAAATGCCTGAGAGAACCTCTTCCTCCACCAAGCACACCTGTTGCATGGGCATCATCTATATAAAGCAGGGCATTATATCTTTCTGCCAGATCTACGAGATCCTTTATGGGTGCAATATCTCCATCCATACTAAAAACTGAATCCGTTACAATGAGCTTAGAACCCTCCTCCGGCACCAAATGAATAAGCTCCTCAAGATGGCCCATGTCACAGTGCCTGTATATATACACCTTTGCCTTGCTCAAACGACAGCCATCAATTATACTTGCATGATTGAGTTCATCGCTGAATATATATTGAGTCTCAAGGCATGGTATGCATGAGACATTTGCAGTATATCCAGAATTAAATATAAGGCCTGAAGGGCCCTCTTTAAAGGCCGCTATTTTTTCTTCAAGCATTTCATGTAACTCTGTCCCTCCTGTAAGAAGTCTTGAGGCACCTGAACCACCTCCATATCTTTTTAATGCCTCTATAGCTGCCTCTTTAAGGAGTGGATGATCTGAAAGTCCAAGGTAGTCATTTGAAGAAAAATTTATTAATAACCTGCCTTTTATATTTATCCTTGGACCCTGGGAAGATGACCTTGACAGGACATCCCTTAAAAGGCCCTGTTGTTCTAATTCATAAAGTCTTTTTTGAAACATTTATGCTATAATAGCACATGAAGAATTCTGTCAAAAAGGCGGTATTACCAGCAGCAGGTCTTGGAACAAGATTCCTGCCAGCAACAAAGGCCTCTCCAAAGGAGATGCTTCCCATTGTGGATAAGCCAATGATACAGTATTCTGTTGAAGAGGCACTCTCATGCGGGATAAAAGAATTTATAATAATAACAGGGAAGTACAAAAGGACAATAGAAGACCATTTTGATTCAGCCTTTGAGCTTGAAGAGAACCTGAAAAAAAAGGGCAAAAAGGAACTCCTCGAGAAAATAATAGCCCTGAATCATATTGACTTTGCCTATATAAGGCAAAGAACACCTCTTGGTCTCGGTCATGCTATCCTCTGTGCTATGCCCTTTGTCAAGGATGAACCCTTTGCAGTACTTCTAAGTGATGACATAATAGACCCCGAGGAGACCCTTCTTAAGGATATGATTTATATACATGAAAAATACAGTGCTCCGGTAATTGCCCTCGAGAGGGTTCCCAAAAAAGAGGTGCAGAAATACGGAGTGGTGGCATGCACACCCGCTCCAGCTGACAGTAATCTCAAAGGCAAGATCTTTAAGATTACAGATATGGTAGAAAAACCCTCACCTGAGACCGCACCATCAGATCTTGCTATAATAGGAAGATATATCCTTACTCCTGATATATTTACTCATCTTAAGGGTCTTGAACCTGGCAAGGGTGGTGAGATACAGCTTACTGATGGATTAAAGAGTCTTTTAAGAAGAAGAGATATCTATGGCTATCTCTTTAACGGAAAGAGGTACGATGCAGGAAGCAAACTCGGATTTCTTCAGGCCACTGTAGAGCTTGGCTTGAGGCATCCTGAGCTTTCAGGGGATTTTAAAAAATACCTGAAAAATTTAGTGTCCAATTATATATGAATATAAATTTTCAAAGTCTCACCCTCTTTAAAGTAGAAGCATCTGGTTCCGAACCTCCTCTTGATATTTATGAAACAGAAGATTCTTTGATTATAGATATTGATCTGCCGGGCATTGAACCTGAAAAGGTTTTGATTAAAATTATAGATGATATCCTTATTATAGAGGGTATAAGAATAAGGGAGATTAAAGAAGGTGTGAGATTTCTGTGCATGGAGAGGGCAAGGGAGGCCTTCAGAAAGATCGTGAAGTTACCAGTTGATATAGAGGCAAAAGACGGCAGGGCTGTATATAATAATGGAGTGGTCTCACTCAGATTTCCAAAGATAAGGCCTGAGGTTGTCAAGATAAAGATAACAAAAGAATAATAGAGGGTGGATAGAAATGACACAGAAAGAAGAAAAGGAGATAGTAATACCTGATACCTTACCTGTTCTTCCTGTAAGGGATATAGTAGTATTTCCTTACATGATAATTCCTCTTTTTGTTGGAAGGGACATATCTATAAAGGCAATAGATAATGCCCTTAATTCTCACAGATTAATCCTCCTTCTTACCCAGAAGGACCTTTCTGTTGAGACACCAGGGCCAGATGATTTATATCAAATTGGCACAGTGGGCATGATAATGAGGATGCTTAAACTTCCTGATGGAAGGGTCAAGATACTCATACAGGGACTCAGCAAGGTAAGGGTTATTAATTTCTCTCAAACCGAACCTTTTATCCTCGCTGATATAGAAAAATTATCTGAATCACGGGTTGAGGAGATAACTATAGAAATAGAAGCCCTGATGCGCTCGGTAAAGGAACTCCTTGACAAGGCAGTCTCCCTCGGGAAGACAATACTTCCTGATGTAATGGTAATAATTGAAAACATAGACGACCCTGGAAGGCTTGCTGACCTTGTTGCATCAAATCTGGGACTTAAGACAGAACAAGCCCAGGAAGTTCTTGAAATATTAGACCCTGTACAAAGATTGAAGAAGGTCAGTGAGATACTTGCCAGGGAGACAGAGTTACTGGCAGTTCAGCAAAAGATTCAAACAGAGGCTCGAACCGAGATTGATAAGGTTCAAAGGGAATACTTTCTCAGAGAGCAGCTCAAGGCAATACAGAAAGAACTGGGAGAGATGGATGAAAGGGCTGAGGAGATAGAGGAATTCAGAAAGAAGATAGAAGAGGCAAAGATGCCTGAGAAGGTCCAGAAAGAGGCTGAGAAGCAATTAAAGAGACTTCAGAAGATGCACCCGGACAGTGCTGAAGCTGCCACAGTGAGGACCTATCTTGAATGGCTTACAGAACTTCCGTGGTCAAAATCAACAACTGATAATGTTGATATCAAAGTAGCTGAGAAGGTCCTCAATGAGGACCACTATGACCTTGAGAAGGTGAAGGAAAGGATACTGGAATACCTGAGTGTGAGGAAATTAACAAAGAAGATGAAAGGCCCTATACTCTGTTTTATTGGTCCTCCTGGTGTGGGGAAGACCTCTCTTGGAAAATCCATTGCAAGGGCACTGGGAAGAGAATTTGTGAGGATGTCTCTTGGCGGTGTAAGAGACGAGGCAGAAATAAGAGGTCATAGAAGGACCTATGTGGGAGCACTTCCAGGAAGGATTATACAGGGAATAAAACAGGCTGGCACGAACAATCCAGTCTTCATGCTTGATGAGATTGACAAGATAGGTCTGGACTTCAGGGGAGACCCTGCCTCTGCACTTCTTGAAGTTCTTGACCCGGAGCAAAACAACGCCTTTATAGACCACTATCTTGGAGTTCCTTTTGACCTGAGTAATGTGATGTTCATAACAACTGGCAATGTTGTTGATACCATTCCGTCACCTTTAAGGGACAGGATGGAGATTATATATCTCAGTGGCTATACAGCAGAAGAGAAACTCAATATAGCCAAAAACTTCATTATCCCGAGGCAGCTTAAAGAACATGGTCTTACTGATAAAGATGTAAAGATAACAGATCAGGCGATCCTTAAGGCAATCACAGAATATACCCGTGAGGCGGGCGTAAGAAATCTTGAAAGGGAAATAGCAAATATCTTAAGGAAGGTAGCAAAACAGATAGCTGAAGGGAAAAAACAAAATTTCCTCATTACACCAAAGAATCTCTCAAGGTATCTTGGCGTTCCAAAGTATCTGCCTGAAGAAGAGGTTGAAAAAGACCTTGTCGGAGTTGCCACAGGACTTGCCTGGACAGAGACTGGTGGAGATATTATCTATGTGGAGGCAACAACAATGAAAGGGAAGGGCAGCCTTATCCTTACAGGCCAACTTGGAGATGTGATGAAGGAATCAGCTCAGGCAGCCCTCAGTTATGTAAAATCAAGGGCAAAAAAACTTGGCATTAATGAAGAGGTCTTTTCAAAAACTGATATACATATACATGTTCCTGCTGGAGCTATTCCAAAGGATGGACCATCAGCAGGTATAACAATGGCTACTGCAATTGCATCAGCCCTGACAGGCAAGCCGGTAAGAAGAGATATTGCCATGACCGGAGAGGTAACCCTGAGGGGCAGGATATTACCCATTGGAGGTCTTAAAGAAAAATCCCTGGCAGCAAAAAGGATGGGTATAAAGAATGTGATAATACCTGCAAGGAATAAAAAAGACCTTGAAGACATTCCAAAGTATGTAAAAAAAGATATGAATTTTATCCTTGTGGAGACCATGGATGAAGTCCTTGCACAGGCACTGAAGATCCCCGGTAAGAGGGCTACAGGCAAAAGGCATCAGGCTGCTGGCAGCAGTAGAGTAGAGCAGTAGTTTTATCTATGATCCATGATACACGATACTGGATACACGATAATTATCTTGAATCCTGTATCCTTAATTTCCTGCTGCTCTCAACACTAACCGGGTCTACTGCTTGACATATCTCCTATCTCTCAGGGTAGGTTGCAGGGATTTTAAGAAGAATGGATGAACTTGAGTTAATAGAGCTGATAAGAAATAGATTCTCACCTAAAAATCAAAGGGTTCTTAAAGGCACCGGTGATGATGCAGCTGTAATAAGGGCATCCCAGCAGGTTTCTCTTTATACAACTGATATGATGGTTGAAGGCATCCACTTTGACCTATCATTTATTACACCCTTTCAATTAGGATTCAAGCTTGTTGCAAGAAATGTGAGCGATATCTTTGCGATGGGTGGAGAACCTGAATTTCTTTTATTAAATCTCTGTTTTCCTGAAGGAACTAAAAGGGATTTTGTAGAGGAACTGCTGGATGGCATTGAAGAATGCATAAGAAAGTACAGCATAGACCTGATTGGAGGTGATTTTTCCACATCTCCAGAATACATCTTCTTATCCGCAACCCTTATAGGTGTCACTTCAAGGCAGATACTCAGGAGCGGAGCAAGACCGGGTGATAAAATATATGTAACAGGTACACTTGGTGATTCTGCCTGTGGTCTTGAGATATTAAAAAGACAGGTAAGGCTTGAGGAAGAAATTAAATATCCTTTAATAAAAAGACATCTTATACCTGAACCCAGGCCTCTTCACAAAAGGATCAAAGATATACATGCCATGATTGATATAAGCGATGGCCTTTGTCTTGACCTCTGGAGGCTCTGTGATGAAAGCAAAGCAGGAGCTATACTTTTTGAAGAGAAACTCCCTTTATCTCATGAACTCCTCAGCGCATCAAAAATCCTTAATACAGATCCCCTTACCTTTGCCCTCTCAGGTGGTGAAGACTATGAACTGCTTTTCACAGCAGATAAGATTTCTGAAGTAGAAGGTATAACAGAGATAGGGACAATAATAGAAGAAAAAGGTCTCTGGATAACAGGGAGAAATGGAGAAAAAAGACCCCTCAGACCTGAAGGATTTGTCCATAAAATCGGGTAGTCTATCGTGAAGATATGGGACAAGCTTAAACTTATTTTTTATATTAAAGATCCACCATCAAGAATTGCCCTCACCTTCAGCATAGGGCTCTTTATAGGTATGTCTCCACTTATCGGACTTCATACATTAATAGCGCTTACCATTGCAATTATGTTTAGGCTCAACAAACTTGTGATCCTTATTGCCACCTATCTGACAAATCCCTGGACTATTATCCCGATTTATACCTTTTCAACCATAATAGGAGCAAAGATACTTAACAGAAGCATAATGATACAGGTAGACTGGCATCATCTTACCCTTTCTCAACTCCTTCATAACGCAGGGAATTTACTCCTTCCCTTTATAACTGGTTCTATCATTGTTGGGTTCGTCTCTTCTGTGTTAAGTTATATAATCATCTATGTTATTCTCTCAAAAAGGTGGAGACCAGATGAAACCTCCAAAAAATGAAAAAAAATTAATTATGGACTTAAGCGGGGTCCCCAAAAAATCAACAGATTTTTGGGGGTACAGAACAGATAGCCCCTCTCAAGAAGGGGTCTGCATAATAACACTGGGCTGTCCTAAGAATATCGCGGACTCAGGAGTTCTCGGAGAAAGACTTCTTGAGGCAGGTATTCCCATTGTGGAGTCTCCTGAAAAGGCAAGCTTTATTATTATAAATACCTGTGGCTTCATAGAAGATGCAAAGAGGGAATCTATTGAAGAAATATTGAGACTCTCCGCGCTCAAAAAAAATGGCTCAGAGGTCATACCGATAGGTTGTCTTGTTAAAAGATATAAAAAGGAACTGCAGAGGGAAGTGCCAGAGATAAGGGCCTTTTTCGGTCTTAATGAAGAAGAAAAAATAATTCAATATATAAAAAATAAAACAGCGGCAGAAGCAGGGTCCCCAAAAAATCAACAGATTTTTTGGGGTGCAAAAGCGGGATCTTCAAAAAATCGCCAGATCCCTCCAGGCTCCGCAGTCTTACCTTTTTCATCCTATGCCTACATCAAGATATCTGATGGCTGCAGGAGAAGATGTACCTTCTGTGCCATACCAGGGATTAAAGGCAAATACAAAAGCACTGAGCCTGAGGTGATATTAAGAGAGGCAGAAAAATTTCTATCAGCTGGAGTAAAAGAGCTTATCCTTGTTGGCCAGGAGATAAGTTCCTATGGAATTGATAGACCCGGTTTTCCATCTTTAAATAAGCTTCTTAGAGAGCTCTCTTCTATCAGGGGAGATTTCTGGATAAGGCTTCTCTACCTTCATCCACAAAGCATCAGTGATGAACTCCTTGAGGAGATTGCCTCAAACAAAAAAATCTGTAAATATCTTGATATACCCCTTCAGCATTCTGAGGATAAGATTCTTAGATTGATGAAAAGAGCTGGTTCAAAAGAAACCTATAAAGGATTAATTAACAGGATAAGGTCCCTCATCCCTGATGTTACCTTAAGAACGACATTTATTGTTGGCTTTCCTGGGGAAACAGAAAAAGATTTCAAGGGCCTTCTTGATTTTGTTAAAGAAATGGAATTTGAAAGACTTGGCGCCTTCAGGTACAGCAGAGAAGAAGGTACACCAGCCTATTATTTAAAAGGTCAGGTCTCTCAGAAGATAAAGGATAAAAGATATGATGAGCTCATGAGGCTTCAGGCTGAGATATCACTTAAAAAAAATCTCTCCCTTGTAGGTAAAAGGATGAGTTGCCTTATTGATGAGGTCAATGAAGGTGTCGGTTATGGAAGGCTTGAAAGCCAGGCGCCTGAGATAGATGGTCTCGTTATAATAAAAGGCAATGACCTGAGGCCGGGTACCTTCAGGGAAGTTTTAATTAAAAAGGCCTATGATTATGACCTTGAGGCAGAGGCTATATAAATATGGAGTGAAAGGATAATTACATGAACAGGGTCCCGTGGATTCATATTATCTTATTTTTGTTCACCATTATAACAACCCTTGGTGCAGGCGCCATATGGAAAGGGATTGATATCTTTAAAGAACCGGAAAGGATTATAGAGGGCTGGCCTTTTTCTCTGGCACTTCTCAGTATACTGCTGAGCCACGAATTTTCCCATTACATTGCCTCAAGGCTTCACAGGACAAAGGCAACTCTTCCCTATTTTATACCAGCTCCCACTGCGATTGGTACATTCGGTGCGATCATCAGGATGAAGTCACCAATCACAACCAGAAAGGCGCTTATGGATATAGGTGCAGCAGGACCAATTGCAGGGTTTCTTATGAGGATTGTAGCTACCAGTGTTGGTCTTAAACTTTCTGATATTACAAAGGTTGAGGATATAAAAGGAATAGGTTTTGGTACATCTTTAATCTTTTTAATCCTTACAAGGCTAACCCTTGGAGATATACAGGATGGATATGCTGTGCTTCTTCATCCTGTTGCTATTGCCGGATGGATAGGATTTCTGGTAACATCCCTGAATCTTTTACCTATAGGTCAGCTTGACGGTGGACATATAACCTATGCACTATTTGGTAGGGGACATAGATAT
>JBKBPW010000044.1:0-13236 GCA_046292975.1 Thermodesulfovibrionales bacterium | reverse complement strand
AATCCAGGCAGCAGAGCATGTAGCAAAGGGTATTGCGGTTCATCCAAGGGCATGGGATATGACCTATCCTGATCCATTACTCCTCAGATGTACTGCCTGTAAAAGGTGTACTGAGGAGTGCCCCTTTGGTGCAATTGATGAGGATGAAAAAGGCGTGCCTTATTATAAACCTAACAGATGCAGGCGTTGTGCAACCTGTCTTGGTGCCTGTCCTGAAAGGATTGTTTCCTTCAAGGATTACAGTGTTGACATGATATCAAGCATGATAAAGTCAATAGATGTACCTGAGGACGGGCTCATGCTTCTTGCCTTTGTTTGTGAGAATGATGCCTATCCAGCCCTTGATACAGCAGGCATTAATAGATTAAAACTTCCTCCAAATATAAGGGTAATACCTCTAAGGTGTCTTGGTTCAATGAATCTGGTATGGATTGCTGATGCCCTTTCAAGGGGAATAGATGGCGCACTTCTTTTTGGATGCAAGTTCGGGGAGGACTATCAGTGCCATTTTGTTAAAGGAAGTGAGCTCGCTAATTATAGGCTTGGGAAGGTTCAGGAGACCTTGAGCAGGCTTCAGCTTGAGTCTGAGAGGGTTAAGATGGTTCAGCTTGCAATAAATGATTACCCAAGACTTCCTGAGATAATAAATGAATTTGTTGAAAAGATTAATGAATTAGGCCCAAATCCATATAAGGGCTTTTAGATGAACTGTTTAAACTGTTTGAACTGTTCGAAAGGAGGTTTAGGATGGCTCAACTCATAAAACCGGACCTGAATTTTGTAAAGGAGGTTATAAAATCAGGTGGTAAAGACCTGAAAAAATGTTATCAGTGTTCCACATGCACAGCAATATGCAATGTCACGCAGGATAAAAAGCCCTTTCCAAGAAAGGAGATGCTTTATGCCCAGTGGGGCTTGAAGGATAAGCTCTTTTCAAATCCTGATATCTGGCTCTGCCATCAGTGCAGTGACTGCACAGCCTATTGTCCAAGAGGTGCAAAGCCAGGGGAAGTCCTCGGTGCAATCAGAAGGCTTGCAATTAAAGAGCATTCATGGCCAGGTTTTCTCGGAGCCCTTGTAGGTAGCCCACTTTATCTGATTCTTTTACTGGCAGTCCCGGTGATAATACTTTTGATTGGAGCAAACGGAAATCCTCTGAATCCAGATTCTATTCCAAGGGGAGAGGATGGAAGTATTGTTTATGCCAAGTTTATGCCAGTTAATACAGTGATTGATCCTATTTTTATAGCAGCGGCAGCCTTTGCTGTGATTTCCTTTGTAATAGGGATTAAAAAGTACTGGAATACTCTAAAATCAGGGGGTTACGAGCCTGTGTCTCAGACTTTATCCCAGACATTTATCAGTACCTTAAAAGAGATATTACTGCACAGACAGTTTTCAAAGTGTAATGTGACAAAGACAAGGACCTATGCCCATCTTCTAACCTTCTACGCCTTTGTGGGTCTTGCCATAACAACCACATGGGCAGTAGTCTATCTTTATGGCTGGGAGTTACTGGGGATACAGCCCTTCAGTGTATTTCATTTTGGAGAGTCACCTTATCCAATGACCGATCCATTGAAGATTTTTGCAAATATCAGTGCCCTTGCCCTTATAACAGGAATAACACTTGTTGTAATCTTTAGGCTTATAAATTCACCAAAGGCAGGTATAGGAAGTTATTTTGACTGGCTCCTTATAACAGTCATATATGTGATTGCTGCGACAGGTATTTTGTCTGAAGTACTAAGATTGCTTAATGTTGCCAGCCTTGCCTATCCGGTGTATTTCATACATCTGACTTTTGTGTTTTTCCTTTTTGCCTATGCACCTTTTTCAAAGATGGCACATATGGTATA
Source organism: Thermodesulfovibrionales bacterium (assembly GCA_046292975.1). Classification (GTDB taxonomy): domain Bacteria; phylum Nitrospirota; class Thermodesulfovibrionia; order Thermodesulfovibrionales; family CALJEL01; genus CALJEL01. Next base: position 11,377 of record JBKBPW010000044.1, on the reverse strand, counting down.
CAGGACAGTGGCAATGGTCTTTGCAAGACATAATGGCATTGTTTCAAAAGAACTTATTACGGAGGGGTAGGGAAGTTGACAATAAGAGAATTATTAAAAAATAAAGGAGCGGAACTCATAGGCGTTCATCCCGATACAACCATCAGCAATGCCATTGAAAAGATGGCTGAAAGAAACATTGGTGCATTACTTATTGTGGATGATGTAGGAAAACCTGTTGGTCTTTTCACAGAAAGGGATGCCCTTAAGGCAATGGTAAAGTCTGGCATGAATTTGGGTACATCGAAGGTAGAGGAGTTCATGACTGTTGACCTTGTTGTGATTAAACCAGAGGATGACCTTAATACAGCCTTGTCAATAATGAATAAACTCAAGATAAGACATCTGCCTGTTGTGGAGAAGGGAAGGGTTATAGGAATAATCTCTATCAGGGATGTTGCGAATGCTCTTGTTGGGAAGCTTGAGTCAGAGGTTCATTATTTAAAGGAATATATTTCTGAAGGAGTATAGTTTAAACAAAACTAAATTTTAAAAGGAGGTATTCCAGATGAGTACAATTCTTATTATTGCTCTTCTGAGCGGTGGACTTGGAGTTGCCTATGCCCTTCTTACTGCTCAGTCAGTCCTGAGGCATCCAAGTGGAACAGACAGGATGAAGGCTATATCTGATGCGGTTAAGGAGGGTGCACAGGCCTTCCTCAAGCGTGAGTACACAACTGTTGCTATTGCAGGTGCTGTGATATTTCTCCTTATCCTTATTGCCGGTCTTGGCACATGGACAGCAGTAGGGTTTCTGATTGGTGCAACAGGCTCTGCGCTGGCTGGCTATATTGGAATGATGGTCACAGTGAGGGCTAATGTGAGAACAGCTGAGGCTGCAAAAGGTGGACTTAACAATGCCCTCAAGCTTGCCTTCAGGGGTGGTTCTGTTACAGGTATGATGGTTGTTGGTCTTGGAATTATTGGTATTGCAGGCTACTATCTTGTTGTGAAGTCTATTGAGCCTGATGTGGAAAAGGCATTCCATGCCCTTGTTGGACTTGGTTTTGGTTGTTCTTTGATGAGTGTCTTTGCCCGTATTGCCGGTGGAATCTATACAAAGGCAGCAGATGTTGGCGCTGACCTTGTTGGAAAGGTTGAGGCAGGGATACCTGAGGATGACCCGAGAAACCCAGCTGTTATTGCTGACAATGTGGGTGACAATGTGGGTGACTGTGCTGGTATGGCAGCAGACCTCTATGAGACCTATACAGTTACAGTTGTTGCAGGGATGCTCCTTGCAAAGACGATATTTGGTGCTGATAGCGGATGGGTTGTATTTCCCCTTCTTATTGGTGCCATATCAATTGTTGCCTCTATCCTTGGTACATTCTTCGTAAAACTTGGTAAGAGTCAGTATATAATGGGAGCCCTTTATAAGGGACTTGCAGCCGCTGGAATCCTTGCTGCAATTGGTTTTTATTTTGCAGCGCAGTGGTTCCTCGGTCAACCCGGTGTTGATGCAGGAGTCTTTACACCTGCAAAGATATTTACCTCAGCGCTCATAGGTCTTGTTCTGACATGGCTCATTGTTATGATAACAGAATACTTCACATCTAAAAGTTTTGCACCTGTTAAACATATCGCTGCAGCAAGCCAGACAGGTCACGCAACAAATATAATTGCAGGCCTTGCAGTAAGCATGAAGTCAACAGGTCTGCCAGTTCTTGCAATCTCTGGCGCCATACTCTGGGCCTATGCACTTGGTGGTGGTTTCAGTGGTAACCCTGGCTCAGGGCTTTTTGCAATAGCACTTTCAGCAGTAAGCATGCTTTCAATGACAGGAATAGTAGTCTCCATTGACTCTTATGGACCAATTACTGATAATGCTGGTGGGATTGCGGAGATGGCAGAGCTTCCAAAAGAGGTGAGGGCTGTTACAGACCCGCTTGATGCAGTTGGTAACACCACAAAGGCTGTAACAAAAGGATACGCCATAGGTTCTGCAGGTCTTGCAGCACTTGTTCTCTTTGCAGAGTACTCAAGGGCCTTTGGTGAAACCATAGTATTTGAACTTTCAAATCCCAAGGTTCTGGTAGGTCTTTTCATTGGCGGGCTGCTTCCCTATTACTTTGGTTCACTCCTTATGGAGTCTGTTGGTAAGGCAGCAGGTGGAGTTGTTGAAGAGGTGAGGAGGCAGTTTAGAGAGATAAAGGGTATAATGGAAGGAACAGCAAAGCCTGAGTATGGCAAGTGTGTTGATATAGTCACAAAATCAGCAATAAAGGAGATGATGATCCCAGCACTTCTTCCTGTTGTGGTTCCCATACTTGTTGGTTTCATTATCGGTAAAGAGGCACTTGGGGGAGTCCTTATAGGTAGCATAGTAACAGGACTCTTCCAGGCAATTGCAATGACCAGTGGCGGCGGGGCCTGGGATAATGCGAAGAAATACATTGAAGATGGTGCTTATGGTGGAAAGAAATCAGATGCCCATAAGGCAGCAGTTACGGGTGATACAGTTGGTGACCCCTATAAAGATACAGCAGGCCCAGCAATAAACCCAATGATCAAGGTTGTGAACATAGTGGCGCTTCTGATTGTTCCATTAATTAAGTAGTATGTGATTATGTTAAAGGGCTGGCCAAGGAGCCAGCCCTTTTTTATTTTGTCTACCGAGATGGTAAAATATTTTTACAGAGACAATTCAGTTGTATTTTTAAACAAAAAATTGGAGGTTTAAAGTGAAATTGAATATGTCAGCTGTTGATCCTGTGAAGTACACCCTTGAAACAAAATTTAAATTCAGATGCCATAAAGGCATTTCATGTTTTACCAGATGCTGCAGTAACATTGATATAATGCTTACACCCTATGATATTATTGTGATGAAAGAAAGACTCGGTCTCAGTTCCACTGAGTTTCTTGAAAGATATACCTATACAACTATTGATGAAAAGACCTCTCATCCTTTCGTTTTTTTAAGGATGCTTGATGATGAGGTAAGAAGATGCCCTTTTGTAACTGAGGAAGGTTGCTCCATTTATGATTCGAGGCCTGTAAATTGCAGGTATTATCCAGTTGGTCAGGGTGTGATAAAGAGTCTTAGAGGTGAGAAGATAGTTGCTGAAGATTTTTATTTTTTCCTCAGGGAAGGTCACTGCAGGGGATTTGAGGAGGATCAGGAATGGACTATAAAGGAATGGAGAACAGATCAAGGTATTGATATATACGATGAATTGAATATGCAATGGAGGGTGATACAACTCAGGAAAAATCCCCCGGGCCATATCCTTGAATCCAAAAAGCAGGCACTTTATTTTATGGCCTGTTATGATGTTGATAGATTCAGGAGATTTATATTTGAGAGTGGATTTCTTGAATATTTTGAAATTTCTGATGACAGAATAGAGAAGATGAAAAGGGTTGACACAGAACTCATGAAATTCGGTTTTGACCTTGCCAAGTATATCCTGATGATTGAGGAGACCCTGAAACCAAAGACAGCTTAAGGCACTCCCTGGTACGGTAACCACGGAGAAGACAGAGCAGATTTACATTAAGAACCACTGAAATTTTCAGGTAATTTTAGAAGCAGGTCAAGTACATTTTTAAAAAAATTAAATGACAGGTCATCTGGCATTTCCATAATGAATGCACCTGATATGAATTTATTCTCATTCCTGTTACAGTAGACAGTTTTTACCTTCAGAAAAAGGTCCTTTCCTGTTGCTCGTGTCGAAGAGAGTTTCAGGTTGTATATCATCCCTGGCTTTATAGATTCTGTGGTAATAAACTGAAGGCCTTGCTGACTAAGGTTTGTGACAATACCTCTAAGCATCCTTCCTTCTACATCTATTGTAAGATCAATGTATTTTTGAATAGTCTCTGGCAGGGGATATCTTATCTCCCTGCGTCTTTCATTTAGAGACTGTCTGAGCGGTTCAGGAGAAAATTTAAGGTCCCGTGCGATCTGAAGGTATTTTACCCAGTTTATAATCTCATAAGGTCCCTTCAGCGCCTCCCGTAATATAAGGCTTAGCTCTTCATCCTGACATTCCTTTATCAACTGCTCAAGTATTTCTGATGTTCCGAAGGCTTTATTTATCAGGATGTCCGAGATGCACTCAATCTGCTTCTTATTATTGATAAAGCAGTCATCAAGACCGCCACAGATACGATGGCATCTTTCAATCACTTAGGTTTAGTTCCTTCCTAAGCCAGTTCTTTATTTCTTCTGTTATTCCATACATACCGTGCACTGGTGGATGAACTTGATTTTCTATTGCCCTCTGGAGCATCTCCTGAGGTATCTCTTCTATAATACCTACTGTGTCTGCAATATCGCTTTTATTTATCTTCATAAGCATGAGGGAGGGCTTTTCACAGGCTGTCTCAATATAGAAGATATATCCGATCATCTTCTGCAACTCTTCAAACTCCTCTTTTGACATCTGGAAGCGGGATTTCATAATAAGTGGAAGTGATGCATTAAGCTTAATATTAGAAAGGATATCAGGTCTTCTCTTGATGTCCTTTAGCTTTTGCATGCTGAAGATATTAATATCTTCACTGACCATGAAAGCTCACACCTTTGGAGGTCTTCTCTCAGGTACTACTACATGAGGGATTTTACCCTCATTCCATTCCTTTGATACATAAAGATAGCAGTAACAGCTTCCATATTCCTTAATATCATCATCCCTGTATTTGCAGGGACATATAATATCTTCATCCCTTTCCATGATGCCTGTTGCCAGCCTGCAGGGACAGGATCTATAACCGTATCGCTCTTCGTTTTTAAGTAAGCCTCTTATTATATCCAGGGTAAATTCTCTATCATTATTGAGCTCAATACCCTGCTGTTGTGCATATTTTTTTAGTATCTCGTAAAGACCTTCAGGTGTCATAATCGGCAAATTTTTTCTTCAGTTTTTCAAGGTCATAGCCAAGTATAACCTCTGAAATCACAAGTGTTGGATAACTGGCCTGAGGATTATATTTTTGGAGTTCCTTTGTCATTACCCATTGCTCACCACTATCAAGCAAATCAACTTCTACCAGTTGATAGTTAATCTTATGCTCATCAAGAAATGTCTTAACCTTTTTACAAACAGGACAGGTACTCAGGGCAAAGAGGGTTACCTTTTTCATTGCTAATGGGTTGTTGACTCTGGGTCTATAGGAAAATCCTTATAGATATGATGCATATTATCCATCACATCTTCAAGCATCTCATCATTTGCCTTCAGAAGTCTTTCCATAGATACTTGAAGTTTCCTGGATATTTCAATAAATGGTATATTTTTTCCATAATGCATTTCAGCAATTTCAATCTTAAGGGTATGGTCAATGATCATCTTTTTCAGGTCCTCGTCTGCCACCTGTATTGACTCACAGGCAAGGTCAAAGGATTGACCATTCTCAATGTTTCTACGGATCGTTTCAATAGATTCTTTATATATCCGATCTTCCGACATAAATTATTATACCATAAAGATAAGGGAACGGCTAAGAAGCCGTTCCCTTATAAATCATCATATCTTGAAAGGATTTGCAAAGAGGATTATCAGGACCACAACAAGGGCATAGATTGCGAGAGATTCAATCATGGCAAGTCCAATAATAAGTGTTGTCATTATCTTACCTGATACCCCGGGATTTCTTGCCACACCCTCACAGGCCCTGCTGAGACCTATTCCCTGGCCTATGCCTGTACCAAGGGCAGCGAGGCCTATTCCAATGGCACATCCGAGGGCTGCCATTGCATAATATTTAAGTTTTGCCTCATTGGGAGCTGCTCCTTCTTCTGCAAAGGCCAGTGGAGCCATGACATAAAGGAGTGCAAGGGCAATTAGTGTTGCTACTGCTATTTTCTTCATCTCAAAACCTCCTTTCTTAAAGGATTTTATATGCCTTAAGCCTTAAAGCCCTAAAGCCTCTTTAATGGGCCTCTTCCACAGCACCAGCAAGATAGAGGGTTGTCAAGAGAACGAAGACAAAGGCCTGTATTACGCTGACAAGCACGCCAAGTCCCAGAATCGCTACAGGTACAATCCATGGTGTGAGTAAGGCAAGGATTATGAGTATCATATGCTTTGCTATCATATTTCCGAATAACCTGACAGAAAGTGTAACAGGTCTTGCAAGGTGCCCGATTACCTCTATTACAAACATCATTAACATCAGCGGAAGCGCCCAGATGCTTTTCATTGGTCCAAGAAAATGATTTATATATTTAATTCCATGGACCTTAATACCATAATAATGGGTTGCAAGAAATACAGGTAGTGCCATGGAGGCTGTTGTGTTTATATTACTTGTTGGTGATTCAAACCCAGGGATAAGACCCATAAAATTGCAGACCAGTATGTAAAGGCCCAGTGTACCTATTAAAGGAAAGAATTTTGGTGCCCAGTGATGACCAATATTCTCATCAGCCAGTTTCCTCAGTTCCTCAACAAGTATCTCAACAAAATTCTGTATTCCACTTGGAACGAGCCTTAAGGAACTCCTTATAATAAGGGCTACCACTATCAATATCACCATGGCAAGCCATGAATAGGTGACATAGGCAGGTACACCGTGAATCTCAATTAACAATGGTGCTTCCACAGAAACCTCCTTGGTAAGGATTTCAAATTAAGGTATAATACCCATCTGAGGGGTTAAAGTCAAGATTTAAGAGGGATGTTCTGGAATAAAAATTTTTATTGTTTTATAAAAGATTATAATTACAGAAATAACAAATTGTTGACATTTGGGCTGATGTGAGTAGATGCGGAGCAGCGGTTTGTGCTGCTTTATACTTTACTGTATAAAATGCCAATAATAAAGGGCTCTGCAATCTACTGCCCTATAATTAAGGTATGGATAAAGGCTTTTCAGTATACCCTATTTATTTTATCGGCAAAACAGGGAGGTTGAAGCATAGCTTGAGATATGGTATTATAGATTTCAAAGCTTCGTAAAATTCTTCAGCTTCTTTAGTTAAATGGGTCGCGAGTGTATTCCCCGCAGCATGCGGTGGGGTTAAGCGAGCAAATAGGATATAAGAATCTTTAATAAATTTACTTAGCGAGGAATAAATGGCTGATATTAGACCATTTCATGCTGTGCTTTTTGAACCCCATCATGTGAATATGGCAGATGTGGTTGCACCTCCTTATGATGTAGTTTCAGAAGAGGAAAGACAGAGACTTTATGATAAAAACTCTTATAATATCCTTCATGTAGATTTCGGTAAAGAATTTCCTGGTGATGATGACTCTTTTAATAAATATACAAGGGCAAAGGATCTGCTTAATAGGTGGTTATCTTCGGGAATTCTTATTACAACGGACAGAACCGCCTTTTATGCCTATCAGCTTGAGTATCAGATAAACGGAAAGAATAAGACGCTGCGGGGTGTTATGGGCCTTGTGAAGATAGAAGAATTCGGAAGAGGTAATGTCCATCCCCACGAAGCAACTCATTCAAAACCAAAAACAGATAGACTCAATCTCATAAAAATCTGTGGTGGTAATATCAGTCCTATTTTTGCACTTTATAAGAGTCCTGAAAAAAAGACAAGCAGGATACTTTGTGAATTGAAGAAACAGCAACCATACTTTCAGTTTATGGATGATGATGGCATAAGACACAGCCTGTGGATAATAGACTCTGAGAGAGATATTGAGATTATACAAAATGAACTTTCTGATAAGGCAATATTCATAGCTGATGGTCATCACAGATATGAGACAGCACTTGAATATAAAAGGGAGATGTTCCAAAGATATCCCCATGTGGATGGCAGTGAACCCTATGATTATGTAATGATGTTTCTGGCCAATATGGCTGATGAAGGCCTGACTATTCTTCCAACACACAGGGTTATAAAAGTCCTTCCTCAGGACTGGAAGGAAAGGCTCAAGGATTATTTTGAGATCACAAGAGTCAGGTTAAGGGGTCCACTGGATATAGTAAAAAGAATCTACAGTAAAGAACATACTATAGGGCTTTATACAGGCAGAGAGGCTTTTATGCTTAAGTATCTTGGAAAAGACCTTTCAGACTTACACCCTGCACTCAGATATCTTGATGTAACTATACTGCACAGCCTTATATTTGATAAACTTTTTGGTATCAGGGATGTGCATTATGAGATGAGCCCTGAGAAGGTAATCAGTATGGTTAACAGTGGACAATTTCAGGCAGGTTTTTTCCTTAATCCAACAAAGATAGAAGAAGTGGAGATAGTTGCCCTTTCGTCGCTCAGAATGCCGCCGAAGTCTACCTACTTTTATCCAAAATTGAAAACAGGCATTGTCATGAATCTTTTTGAATATGCCTTCGGGAAACAGGTATCTGTGCCATGATACCAGAATATAATTAGGAGGTGTAATTATGGCTGTTAAAATTGGGATCAATGGTTTTGGCAGGATAGGAAGAAATTTTTTTAGGGCCTCTTCAGGTATCAAGGATTTTGAGATCGTTGCAATCAATGACCTCACCGATTCAAAGACCCTTGCCCACTTACTAAAATATGATTCAGTGCATGGTATCTTTAAGGCAGACATTACCTATGCAGGTGATACACTTACAGTAAATGGTAAGTCGATAAAGGTTTTTGCTCAGACTGAGCCTGAAAAGATTCCATGGCAGGACCTTGGCGTTGAGATAGTTTTAGAGTCCACAGGTAGGTTTACAGACAGGGCTGGTGCAACCAAGCACCTGAGGGGAAGTGTTAAATATGTGATAATTTCTGCTCCAGCAAAGGAGCCTGATTTTACAGTATGTATGGGTGTTAATGAAGGTATGCTTGACAAAAAGGCCCACAAGATAATATCCAATGCCTCCTGTACAACAAATTGCCTTGCACCGGTTGCACAGGTCCTTCATAAAGAGTTCGGAATAGTAAAAGGCTTTATGACAACAATCCATTCCTACACAAATGATCAGAGAATACTTGACCTTCCTCATAAAGACCTGAGAAGGGCAAGGGCAGCTGCACTTAATATGATACCAACCACTACCGGAGCAGCAAAGGCTGTTGGATTGGTTCTACCTGAACTTAAAGGCAGACTTGATGGAATAGCCATAAGGGTTCCAACTGCTAATGTCTCACTTGTTGATCTTGTTGCTGAGGTCAGCAGGGATGTAACAGTAGAAGAGGTCAATCAAGCCTTAAAAAGGGCGGCTGAAGGTTTCTTAAAAGGTATAATGGAATATTCTGAAGAGCCCCTTGTATCCACAGACCTTAATGGAAATCCCCATTCAGCAATTGTGGATGCTACACTAACAGCAGTTATTGAAAAAAGGATGGTTAAGGTCTTTGCCTGGTATGACAATGAATGGGGTTACAGTAACAGACTCAAAGACCTTATACTTTATCTAATAAAGTAAGGGGGAGAGATGGCAAGGATTGATATTACTCCTACAAATGTCCTTAACAAACTCTCTATCGAGGACATAAATATAAAAGACAAAAGGGTATTCATAAGGGCTGATTTTAATGTTCCTTTGGATGATAATCAGAATATTACTGATGACAGAAGGATACGTTCAACCCTTCCAACTATAAATTACGCTATAGATGAAGGGGCCAGAGTTATACTGGCCTCTCATCTTGGAAGACCCAAGGGGAAGATTGATCCAAAATACAGCCTCAGGCCTGTGGCAAAGAGACTGAGCAGATTACTTAATAAGGAAGTTCTTTTTCTTGAAGACTGTGTGGGTGGTGAGGTTGAGCGAGCTGTTAAGACCATGGCAAGAGGAGATGTAATCTTACTTGAAAACCTGAGATTCCATCCCGAGGAAGAAAAAAACGATGAGAATTTTTCTAAGGCACTTGCAAGCCTTGCTGATTATTATGTGAATGACGCCTTTGGAGCTGCTCACAGGGCCCATGCTTCAATAGTAGGCATACCAAGATTCATACCGGGTGCTGCTGGATTTTTGATGAGGAAGGAGATTCAATATCTTAAGGGTGCTGTGGAATCGCCTGTAAGACCCTTTGTTGCAATACTTGGAGGTGCAAAGGTCTCCGGCAAGATAGGAGTCCTTGAAAATCTTGCCCAGAAGGTTGACAAAGTCATAGTTGGAGGAGGAATGGCCTTTACATTTATTAAGGCAATGGGATATGAGGTAGGGGATTCACTTGTAGAAGAGGAAATGCTTGATCTGGCTACAAGAATAATGAACAGGCTCAAGGAGAGCAAGGTTAGATTTTATCTTCCGGTAGATTGTGTAATAGCTCAGTCTGTGGAAAAAGGTGCAGAGACGAAGATTGTGCCTGTGCAGGAGATTCCAAAAGGATGGAAGGCCCTTGACATAGGGCCTGCTTCCACAAGGCTTTTTGCAGAGGTTATACAGGATGCGAAGACCATAATATGGAATGGACCAATGGGAGTTTTTGAGATTGATGCCTTCTCAAGGGGGACCTTTGCCATTGCAAGGGCTGTAGCTGATGCCTATGCCCTTACCATAGTTGGAGGAGGAGATACAGATCTCGCTGTTCACAGGGCAGGTGTCTCTGATAGCATATCCTTTATATCTACTGGCGGTGGCGCGGCATTACAGCTTCTTGAGGGTAAAGAATTACCAGGGATTGCAGTACTTAAAGATAAAACCTGATATAGGCTGAAGGCTATTGGCTTCAGGCTAAAGAAACTTATTATCCTTAGCCCATTTTTAAGCCACAAAAGCCTTCAGCTTTATTTCAGCTCTTTTGTGCCAGGTTTAAGCCCCAGTGCGCAAAAGATCCTCTAAGACTTATGCCTTCTGTCTTTTTTAAGAGATACCAAAAATTAGGTTACGAGTTCAAGCTGCACATCTGTTACCTTATGAGGTAGCTTTCTACCATCAACAGCGAGAATTCCTCTTTTCATTTCCACTATTGATGGATTTTTTGATTCAAATCTTTTTATAAGATATTCTGCTGCCACCTCAGGTTTAATAGTATCACCGCAGGTAAAGATGTCCACAGCTGCATAACCATATTCTGGCCAGGTGTGAATGGAGAGGTGAGATTCGGCAATAATAACCATACCGCTGATGCCGAATGGATTGAATTCATGAAAGGATACATCAATGATTGTGGCCTTTGCCCTTTTGGCAGCTGTTACAAGGGCATCCCGGACTTCTCCGAGATTTTTGAGGATATCTGGATTGCAATCTCTTAATTCAACTAATAAGTGAATACCTAAAGCATGCAATTCACTACCCCCCTTCAAGATATTTAACAGAGCAAAATGCTCTTTCTAAGACAAAAAATATAAAGCAAAATAACATATTTTGTCAATAGTTCGCGTTTCCTGTAAATTGCCGATAGAAACATGCATTAAGATAGGTGATGGGTGAAGTAATAGTGCGACAGTATTTAGTGCGACCATGCGATAGAGCGACCGTGCGACAG
>JBKBPW010000043.1:0-13498 GCA_046292975.1 Thermodesulfovibrionales bacterium | reverse complement strand
CAATCATGGCAAGCACAACACTAGGAAGGAAGGAAAGGACAGGTATGGATTGAAGTATATCAAGAAGTGGTATCATGAGCCTTTCATTCCATTTTGACTTATTTGCCGTATAACCATACCATATGGCGAATATAAAAGAAAGCACATAGGCTGCAAATATCCTGAATATGGAATTAAGGGCATAAAGGGGTAAACGATAGACTGAAAGGTCTATCTCAACAGCAGGCTGTATCTCAGCCCTCCAGCCAGAGGCAATAAAGATAATAATATAAAGGATAGTGGCAATAAAGACAAAGACACCTATATCAACCACATTGAATCTTGGCTTTATATCAGGTATCTCAATATGAAAGGGCAATTTTAGCATGGCAATATTATACAGGTGAAGGGGTGAAGAGGTGAAGAGGAGCAGTCACCCTTAACGGCACAGGTCTTGGCCTTTCAATTGTATATAATATTGTAAGCCTCCATAATGGAAAGATTAGTTTTGAAAGTAATGGTAAAGGCACAACCTTTACCCTGAAAATTCCACTGAGTGTATGAGCACAATACTTGTAGTTGACGATCAGAAGACAGTATGCTATTCCCTTCAGAGATTTCTTCAATCTGAAGGTTATGAGGTATATTCTGCGCTGAGTGGTGAAGAGGCATTGTCCCTTTTAAATAAATTTAATCCCGATCTTGTGATAATGGATGTCAGGATGCCTGAGATGGAAGGCATAGAGGTTTTACGCAGAATAAAGGAATCCTATCCCAGAATCCAGGTAATCATGATGACAGCCTATAGCACAACAGAAAAGGCAATTGAGGCAATTAAACTTGGGGCCTATGATTACATTACAAAACCCTTTGATAATGATGAATTGCTTGTAAGGGTAAAAGAGGCTATAAAGGCAAAGGAGCTGATGGAAGAGGTGGTTACCTTTGATGGCTTTGATGAGTATACAGGCAGTGAAAGGATTATAGGTAAAAGTCCTGCCATGCTTGAGATCTATAAACAGATAGGAAAGGCTGCACCCACAGATGCACCTGTTCTCATAAAGGGAGAAAGTGGCACAGGTAAAGAGCTCATTGCAAGGGCAATATATCATTTCAGCAGGAGGTCATCCAAACCCTTTTTAGCAATAAATTGCGCAGCCATTCCAGAACAGCTTCTTGAAAGCGAGCTTTTCGGATATGAGCGAGGTGCCTTTACAGGTGCAGATTTTAAACGCATAGGAAAATTTGAACAATGTAATGGCGGCACAATCTTTCTTGATGAAATTGGTGACATGCCCACCGGTCTTCAGGCAAAACTCCTGAGGGTTCTTCATGATGGCACATTTCAGAGACTCGGCGGCACAGAGACCATTGAAACAAATGTAAGGATAGTAGCTGCAACTAACAAAGATATAGAGGATATGGTAAAGAAGGGAACTTTCAGAGAAGACCTTTACTATCGCATAAATGTGGTCACCATCAATGTGCCACCTTTAAGGGAAAGAAAAGAGGACATTAAAGAACTCGTCCATTACTTCATACAGAAATACAATAAAAGACTTGGAAAGACAATAAAGGGTATTACCTCAGAAGCACTAAAAAGGCTTGAAGAATATCAATGGCCTGGGAATGTTAGAGAACTTGAAAATGTGATTCAGAAGGCAATGGTTTTCTGTAACAGCGATTATCTATCTACGGAATGCTATAATACATTGCAAAAGCAAAGTTTAATCCAGAATAGCTGTGCATCTATTGAAAAGGCAATTCATGATCTTGTAGAACTTAGCTTTAAGGAGAGTTGCTCTGATAAATTTCATGCCATCGTTAGCCTCTTTGAAAAGACTATGATAAAAAAAGCACTGGAGCTTACAAAGGGAAATCAGGTCCAGGCTGCAAGACTTCTTGGGATATCAAGGAATACATTAAGAAAAAAATTGGAAGAATAGAGAAAATGGCAAGATTATCTACAAAGGATAAAGAAAAGCCCTTCATATTGATAGGCGCTGTCATACTTGGAATAATTATCCAGAGGCTTATAGGTAAAGAGATTCCACAATTGATCTATCTCACAGAGATCGGCGTATTCTTCGTGATCTTTGCAGTGATGCTTCCTGTTGAGATAAAGGATGTGGGAAGGGCCTTTAAAAAAATAAAACCTACTGCTATAGTCTTATTCGTTAATTTTATCTTTATCCCGGCCTTTTCATGGACAATGGGCTGGCTCATACTCAAAAACTATCCAGACTTCTGGGCAGGGGCGATTCTTTATACCCTTACACCATGCATAGGATGGTATCTGATTTTTACAGACATTGCAAAAGGCAATGTGCCATGGGGAATAGCGCTTCTTCCATGGAACATAACCCTGCAGGTTATTCTGATGCCCCTTTATCTTTATATCCTTGTTGGCAGAGTGATTCCTGTTGAGCTATCAACCCTCATAAGAAGTGTTGCCCTCTTTCTCGTTGCACCCTTTGTCCTCGGATATATAGTTCAAAAGATTATAATTAAGAAAAAGGGACGGGATTACTTTTTTGGCCCCTTTAAGTCTGCCATGGGAGAGGTAAAACTTTGGGCATTGGTTATTGTAATCATGAGCATGTTCATATCGCAAAGGTCTCTTGATCTATCTGATGTTCAAAAGGTTGGCCTTCTCATCCTATTCTTGATAGCCTTTTTCTTTGTGCTCTTTCTAATGGCTCTTGCAATCGGAAAGATCTTTGATCTCGGCTATGAAGACACTATTACAATGGCATTCACCACAACTGCCAGGAACTCAGAGGCAGTGATTGGTGTTGCAGTCGCAGCCTTTCCAGGACATCCCCTTGTATATCTTGCCATTATTCTTGGGCCTGTGGTGGAGCTTCCAATGCTTTTACTTTTAGCAAGGATACTGATAGGATTGAAGGATCGTTTTGCTGTGATGAAGATTTGATAAGGAGGATATGATAATGATTGTTAAGTCAGTCCTGCTATTTATCCTTGCTGGTATTTGCGAGATAGGTGGAGGCTATCTCTTATGGCTCTATCTAAGGGAAGTCAACAACATATGGGTTGCATTGATTGGTGCAGTGCTGCTTTTTCTATTCGGTGTGATAATCACCTTTCAGCCAGCCAGTTTCGGAAGGGTCTATGCTGCATATGGTGGCATATTTATTGTTCTCTCAATACTCTGGGGATGGAAGATTGACGGGATTTCTCCAGACAGATATGACCTGATTGGAGGATTAATCTGCATTATTGGAGTCTTTATAATCATGTACTGGCCGAGGGGCTAAAAGTTCATATTAATCTCCCAAACAACTTAGTGCGACAGAGTGCTACAGTGCGACTGTCTACATAGGCTTAAGGCTATAGGCTTAAGGATTTTAGGCTTTAGGCTTTAGGTGATAGCCTTCAGCCTATTCTCTTCAGCCTTCAGCCTATTCACCCATTCACCCCTTCACCTATTCACCTATCTTAATGCATGTGGTGAAGTGGCCCATGCAGACTTTAATCTGTTCAAACTCTGCACACCTGCCCTGTAATTGAACAGTTTTCTGAAATAAGTATCCTTATTTATCAAATGATTTCCGATGGCATAAGGATTGCTAAAATTGTTTAAAAATCTCTTTGAAAGGAGGTTGAGCTATGTCAAAGAAATATGCATTGCTGGTTGACCTGAGAAAATGCGTGGGCTGCACCTCCTGTCAGGTAAGCTGCAAGATGGAAAATGCAGTCCCCATGCTACGGTTCAGGTCAAAGGTGGATATCGCAGATACTGGCGAATATCCAGCGCCAAAACGATTCTTTTTCCCGAAGATATGCAATCAATGTGATGAACCACCGTGCATCCTTCCATGCCCTGTTCCCGGTGCCACTTACAAAAGGGAGGATGGAATTGTAATGGTGAACAGGGACCTTTGCATTGGCTGCGGAAGGTGTGTAGGTGCCTGTCCTTATGGAGCACGCTTCTTACATCCCCATATCCCTGTGAAGAATGATCCATCAAAGTATGCCAAAGATGTCCCCGAGGTTAAGGGTAAAAAGGCAAAGGACCTGAGAGTTGTTGACAAATGTGATTATTGCAGTCACAGGCTCGCAGAGGGCATTGAAGAGCCAGCCTGCGTGAGGAATTGTGTGGGTAAGGCAAGATACTTTGGTGATATTAATGACCCTCAAAGCGAGGTCTCAAAACTCATAGCATCTGTAAAAACAGAAACATGGCATCCTGAATATGGCACAAAGCCGAGGACCACTTTTATCGCACCTGATAAAGAGGTCTTCAAGGTGGCTGATGGCCCAATAAATAGGAGGTGAAGATATGCAGATAACGAGAAGGTCATTCCTAAAATATACTGCCGCCCTTGGCGGTCTTGCAGCATTGAATAAAACAGGACTTCTCTCCTTAAATAATCTTTCTCCTGAAGAAGCTGAAGCGATGCAGACAGCAATGGGCAAATATGAAGTGAAATATACTGCTGACTGCATGTGTCCTGCTGAATGCGGCCTGGAGATGTGGATTAGAGACGGTAAGATTGCAAAGATCTACGGCAATAAGGCAGTGCCAATGAATGACGGAACAGCCTGTGCAAAGGGTGCATCAGGACAGCAGCTTGTATATTCTCCTTATAGATTGAAATATCCTATGCTCAGGGTCGGTGAAAGAGGCTCAGGAAAATTCAAAAGAGTAACATGGGATGAGGCAATTGATTACATCGCTAAGAAACTGATAGAGATCAAAAGGAAATACGGAGCAGAATCAGTCATCATGGACTGCGGTGATGTTACAGACAGGGATCAGTACTGGAGGCTTTTCTTTGCCTTTGGGACACCCAATTGCACAGAGCACGGAGCTATATGTGATACACCAAGGAGGCATGGGCCAAAGCTCATTGTGGGTGGAAAGCGCTGGGAGCCTGATATAATGAGGCCTGTGCTTGTAAGACAGCCTGATGGCTCTCTTAAAAAGGACTATTCCTATAAGACAAAACTCATTATTTACAACGGCTGGAATCCCTTTGTAGCCACAAGGATATTCTATGAAAACAGGGGAACGGTTGGAGCAAAAGTAGAAAACGGATGCAAAGTTGTTGTAATTGACCCATCTTATTCAAATACCGCCACTGCTGCAGATATATGGCTTGCTCCAAGGCCCGGAACAGACGGTGACCTCTTCGGAGCGATGCTCAGATACATACTTGAGAATGATAATCAGAATGACCCGAACAGAAGGTATATTGACTGGAGCTTTAAGAAATACTCTGTAGGCTGGGATGAATTTGAGGCTGCCTTCATGTCATGGTGGAATAAAAAGGATCCTGTTAATGGCTTAAGCTACTTCAGTCTTGACTGGGCTGCAGACAGGACAGGCCTCAGCAAAAAACAGATAGAAGACCTTGCCCATCTATTTGGAATAACAAAGCCAGCAGCCCTTGTCTGGGGTATGCAATCACCAGGCCATCACTATAATGGCTACTGTGCATCAATACTTGGATGTGCATTGAATATAATTACAGGAAACTTTGATGTGCCAGGCGGTGTAATAGACACAGAGCTTGTCAAGTCAGATAAAGGCGGCTCTGCAACAGGGAAACAGTTCAAAAAGAAAAAGGTTAAAAGGATGATTGGTGGCAAAGAGGTTGAAGGAGAGGTTGAGCATCTTCATATGGACCTCTTCGGTGGTAAATTTCCTGCTGCCTGGGATGATGCTGTTGCTGATTATCCCAATGCCTTTAAAGAGGGTGTTGACATCAGATATGGTCCATTCAGGGGTTATCACTATCCCATTAAGGCATACATTCTGAGAACAGGCAATTCCATTATTACAGGTTCTGCTCCCTGGAGATGGAAAGAGGCTGTTACAGCAAAGGATGAAAAAGGTAATTACAAGCTGGAGCTATTTGTCTTCATAGATACCCTAAATCTTGAAAGTGCCCTTTATGCAGATGTAATACTTCCTGAGGCGAGCTATGCAGAAAGGCAGAGCCTGAGCGACATCTATCCTTCTCATCAGGTGATTTACAACAGGGATGCTGTTATTAAACCCCTCCACGAATCAAAAAAACCAACAGAGATAATGAACATGCTCGCAAAGAAACTGCACGAGCTTGGCGACCCTGATATAAGGCCTGAGGACTTTTGGGAAAAATACAAGACTGAAGAAGATTTTGTAAATGAGATGCTTGCTGTTGCTCCAGGCAGGCCCAATGTAGGAACACCACTTCCATATCCTCAGTATCCTGAAGGCTACAAGCTCATCGGCACACCCGATTCCCTTGAGAAGGGTGATGTTACCATTGACCATGAAAAGAAGGTCGTTAAAGGCAAGCCATTAACAGTGGAATGGTTGAGGAATAACAACGGCGTTGCCATATGGCCCATGAGCTGGTATAGGTATAAAAAGCACAACGCAGATGAACCTAATAAGGCATTCCCGAATACCTCAACCAAACTCATTGAGTTTAAATGGGACTGGAAAGAAGGTGACAAGAGGTACGGTCAGTATAAATCTCATAATGA
The DNA here is from genome assembly GCA_046292975.1 of Thermodesulfovibrionales bacterium. Taxonomy (GTDB): domain Bacteria; phylum Nitrospirota; class Thermodesulfovibrionia; order Thermodesulfovibrionales; family CALJEL01; genus CALJEL01. The sequence goes on along the minus strand of JBKBPW010000043.1, from coordinate 7,018 downwards.
AAAAATAGAAAAGGCAGATGGAGAGGTTCCAAAGGGACTTAAAGAGATAGGTTTAGATAGATTTCCTTCAACCTTCTTCTGGTTTGAGACAAAATGGAATCCCTACACAAATCCTGAATACAGGAAATATGCAAAGGATTATCCCTTCCAGCTCATATGCGGTCGTGTGCATCATGCTATGAGTGGAACACAGATGGTCCCATGGCTTGGTGAGATCAGGTGTGAAGGGACATGGCAGCCAATGAATAAGGAATTTGAGGCAGAGGTACCAGAGGCAATGGGTGATGGTGAGATGAAAGAGATGAAGATGAAATTCAAGGCTAATACCTATTCTGTTGGCACCATATGGATGAATACAGAAGATGCAAAGAGGCTTGGGCTTAAGAACGGAGATTTAGTGGTTGTGGAAAATCCGCTGGGTAAATCAACTAAGGGTAAGGTATTTGCTTCAGGCGGGATAAGACCTGGCGTTATTAAGATTGGTTTTGCAACTGGTGGAAGATTCAGCCCCGGACTCGGTCCTGCCTATAAGACAAAGGACTACACACCAAACCATAACGAGCTTGTAGACCCTGATGTATTAAGCCCGATAATGGGATTCCCTGGATTTGCGGATATGATTGTGAGAGTTAGAAAGGCGTAAAATTTTAATTTAAATGGTTGATAGGTGAAGAGGTAACGAGGTGACAATGATAGAGGAATTAAGAGAAGAACTTTATTTATATAATCTTCTGAGACAGTTATTTTTAAAAGAACCCACAAAGGATCTAATTAATGAACTATCAAAAATTGACCTTACTGATGAAACAGATGATGATATTAGTTATGGGCTAAAACTTTTAATTGAATCAATTAAAAAAAACAAATACAGACTTCATGAATGGATTGAGGATCTTGCCATTGAATATGCCCGCTTGTTTATAGGACCTCAGAATCCTCCTGCGGTTCCCTATGCCTCTTTTTATTTATCAGAATCCAGGGCATTAATGACAGAGGAGACTATTGATGTCAGGAGAAGATATCTCGAGGCAGGCATGGCTGTAAAAGAACTTTATAGCATCCCTGATGACCATATCGGCATAGAGCTTGAGTTTGTTTACTATCTGACACAAAGTGCTATTGAATATTTTGAAAACGGTAATCGGGAAGAGTCATCAAGAATTTTTGAAATGAGAAAGAGTTTTTTAATTGACCATATGACGAAATGGATACCTCCTTTTGTTGATAAGATATTAAAATCCTCACAGGAAGATTTTTATAAAGGTATTGCCTATATGCTGAGAGGGGTCCTCAATCCGCGTTAACTCCCTAAATACCTTTTCCATTTATTTTTACCTTCCATGGAAGCTTTATCCTTATTTCGTTCTTCAAAAAGGCCCATCCTGAAGAGAGTAAAAACTTTCTCTGTGATGATTAAGGCAATTAGACCTCTGGACTGCTATGAAATAGTATGGTAAAATTTAAAAAACTCTAAAAGGGGGTTTTATGAAAAACATAAAAGGTTTTGTACAGATACTTCTTATCATCATTATTATCATCCTTGCTGGTGGCATTGGTTTTTCCATATTTTTGCTCAAAGAGCAGGAAAAGACTATCAGGACTCTGACACAGAGGATAGAGGCAGTTGAAAAAAGGCTTCCAGAGATAGATAAGATTGAAAAGGATACAACCTCTATTATGGAAGAAATTCAAAAACAGAAAGAAAAGGGTCTTGTTAAGCTTAACATCCCTGATGTTCAAAAACTCGACAAAGACTTCATGGTTGCAAAGCTCTCTGTAAAACCCCATCTCACAGGAGTTATGGTTAAGGGTGCTATTATAAACGGGACGCCCCTGCCACAGGAGAATATAAAATTTAAAATCACGATACTGGATAAATCTAAGGAATTCTCAATAAAGAAATTATTCCCTGGGGGAAGCAAAGATTTTGAGGTCTATGTAGAGGATCTGCCGGCTGATAAAGCACAAACAGCAAAGATAGAACATCTTGAATCCACAGTGCTGTATTATAAAGACTGAATACCAGGTGGTGAATGGGTGAATGGGATTTTAGGCTTAAGGCGATAGGCTTAAGGCTTTAGGATTTTAGGCTTAAGGCTTAAGGAGAAACTTCAGCCTTCAGCCTATAGCCTACTTTCTTCAGCCTTCAGCCTAAATATAATTAAGCATGCTGGAGCTCTCTGAAAAAGAAAATGAGAAGATAATATCTGTAATCAGGGATGTCCTTGGTCGTGAGGAAAAGGTGATCTTTGCCTATATGTATGGCTCATTTATAAAAAAAGAAAAGATCATCAATGATTTAGATGTGGCAATATACTGTAAAGGGGTAGATGAACCTTTTGGCTTTCAGGCAGACTGTAAGATTAAAATATCTGATGAATTAAGAAAGAATGGGTTAAATATCTCACCCGATGAAATAGATCTCAAAATTATAAATGATGCAGATTATGATTTTGTTATTGAATTGCTTGATGAAGGGTTGCTTCTGATTGATAAAGCCCCTGATGAAAGAAGCTCCTTTATTGAAAAGATATCGCTTCGGTATCGTTTGAATGAGATAGTTTTAAGGGAATTTTATAGATAACTATGAATATTGATAGAAAGAGAATTAATCAATATCTCTATGAAATTAGAGAGAATACAGATGATATAAAAAACATCCTTAATTCCATCAGAGAAGAAGAGATATTAAGCAATAAAAACCTGCTGAAGGCACTGAAATTCTCTCTCATAGAAATTTCTGAAGCAATATCCTTGGTTTTACAGCATCTCCTTGCAAAGGAATATGGAACTCCTGTGAAAGGATATATTGATACAATAAAAAAAGCCCATGAAAAAAATATTATTGATGAACAGCTTTATAATGCCCTGAAACCCTTTTTTGATTTCAGAAACACATTAATTCATAGATACTGGGAAGTAAATGATACCATGCTCTTAAAAAACTTGAAGAGGAACTACCAGAAATTTTATGATTTTATTGATATAATTACTGATAGATTTAAGGAAAAGACATGAGAACCTGGCTTATCCTATTTGCCATAATATTAGTACTCATTGCCATGAAACTTGCAAAGTTCGCAGGCCTGGCACTTATTATTGCACTTTTTATAATGTTAATATTAAAAAACATGAAAAATAATTAAAATTATGCTTCGTTTCATTACAGCAGGCGAATCACATGGAAGAGGTCTTACTGGAATCATTGAAGGAATTCCAGCAGGACTCCCTATTTCCTCCCAGTATATTGATACACAGCTCCAGAGAAGACAAAGGGGCTATGGCAGAGGGGGAAGGATGAAGATTGAGTCTGACCATGCTGAGATCCTCTCAGGCGTAAGGCATGGAAAAACCACTGGCTCGCCTATCAGCCTCTTTATTGAAAATAAAGACTGGAAGAACTGGCAGGATATAATGGCTGTGGAGCCACTAAGGGCAGATATTAAAAAGGTTACAAGGCCAAGACCTGGTCATGCTGACCTTGCAGGCCTTTTAAAGTATGGTCACGATGACATCAGAAATATCCTTGAACGCTCCTCTGCAAGGGAGACTGCTATGAGGGTTGCCCTTGGTGCAGTTGCAAGGAGATTTCTTGAAGAATTCAATATAATAATAGGCAGTTATGTGCTTTCCATTGGTGGTAAAGGTTTTAAACCTTATGAGATGCAGGATATATGGCCCAGCGATGAGAAATTACTTGAAACCTTTAAAAAGGCAGAGGTCTCAGAGGTAAGATGCCCTGATGATGCCCTAACCTTGGAGATAAAAAGGCTCATTGATCAGGCCTCTGAGGAAGGCAACACCCTTGGAGGGGTCTTTGAGGTATTTGCAATAAATGTCCCTCCGGGTCTTGGAAGTCCTATCCAGTGGGACAGAAGGCTCAATGCAAGGCTCATGAACGCACTCTCCTCCATCCCAGCTATAAAGGCAGTAGAAATAGGCGCAGGAACACTCGCAGGTATCTCAAAGGGCTCAGAGGTTATGGATGAGATATTTTATGAACCTCCTGGGGACAAAAGTAAAAGCTGGGGTTATTTCAGAAAGACCAATTTTGCTGGTGGCATTGAAGGCGGGATATCAAATGGCATGCCTGTAATTGCAAGGCTTTCTATGAAGCCAATCCCTACCTTAAAAAGACCTTTAAGGTCAGTGGATATATCAACACACGAGCCGGTTGAAGCCTCTTATGAGAGGTCTGATATCTGTGCAGTGCCCGCAGCCTCTGTAATAGCAGAGGCAATGCTCAGCCTTGTGATTGCTCAGGCATTCCTTGAAAAATTTGGTGGTGATAGTATTGAGGAGACAAGGGCAAATTATGAGTCTTATTTAAAGATGCTTAAAAGGAGATAAAGGCCTGAGTATGAAAAATATTGTACTTACAGGATTCATGGGAACAGGCAAGACAGAGGTTGGAAGACTTCTTGCTATGAGGCTCGGCTATAAATTTATTGATGCAGACTCTGTGATAGAGGAAGAGCAGAAGATGCCCATCACTGAAATATTCAAAAAGTTTGGAGAACCCTATTTCAGGGATATAGAGTCTAATGTTATAAAAAGATTATCCGATATGGAGGGGGTTGTTATTTCTACAGGTGGCGGAGCAGTGCTCAGGGAAGAAAATATGAATAATTTAAGGAAAAAAGGAGTAATAATCTGCCTCATGGCATCACCGAAAACCATATTTGAAAGGACAAAAAATGATACCTCAAGGCCCCTTCTTCAGGTAAATGATCCCCTTCAGAGGATAAAGGAGCTTCTCAACATGAGAAGACCCTATTATGAAAAGGCAGACATAATGATTGATACAGACAGAAAGACACCGGAAGAAGTTGCCGAGGAGATAATAAAAAAGATTCAAACCTCTGGTGGTAAGATCTAAAGCATGCACAGAGTTAGGGTCAGTCTCGGAGAGAGAAGTTATGAGATTATTATAGGAGAAAAAATCTTAGAGAGGCTCCTTGAGTTTATCCGCTCTAAAAGATACACCTCGATCGGACTTGTTACAAATGAAACTCTCTGGGATCTTTATAAGACTATTATCATGGAATTAAAAAGAGATTTACCACTGAGTATATTTATTATTCCTGACGGTGAGCAGTACAAGGATATACTCTGGTTTTATCACCTTCATACAAGACTCCTTGAAAACAGATTTGACAGGTCTTCCTGCCTCATAGCCTTAGGTGGTGGAGTGGTTGGAGACCTCACAGGATTTGTTGCCTCCACATACATGAGAGGGATAGATTACATACAGGTTCCAACTACACTCCTTGCACAGGTTGATAGCTCAGTAGGGGGAAAGACTGCAGTTAATCATCCACTCGGGAAAAATATGATAGGAACATTTTATCAGCCTGTATTTGTCCTGATTGATAGCTCTTTTTTAAAAACCCTTCCGCAAAGAGAATTCCGGGCAGGTATGGCAGAGATAATTAAATATGCTGTTATATGGGATGAGGAACTGTTTTCCTTTTTAAAAAAAAATAGCAGTAAGATATCAGATATGGACCCTTATGCCCTTACAAAGATCATAGCCCGTTCCTGTGAGATAAAGGCAGAGGTCGTATCAAGAGATGAAAGGGAGGCTGGACTCAGGGCAATATTGAATTATGGTCATACAATAGGTCATGCTATAGAGACAGTTACAGGATATAGGAGGTTTCTTCATGGTGAGGCTGTTGCCATGGGAATGTATGCAGAGGCCCTCATTGCCAGCAGCCGCGGTCTTATAAATATCTCAGTAGCCAATGAAATAAATGGGCTTATAAAACTCTATGGTTTAGAGCCCTCTATTCCTGTTGATCTTTCTGAAAAAGATCTTATCAGTTCAATGTTACTTGATAAAAAGGCAAAGGCTGGAAGGATAAGGATTGTACTTCCAGAAAGGATAGGAAAGGTTACTGTTGCGGAGATAGACAAGGAAGAAATCCTCAGGGCAATAAATAATGCCAGAATTTGAGGCGTCAGATCATAAGGTTTTACAGGACCTCAATATTGCACAGGAAACAATAAAGTCTCTTTTCAAAAAGCGGACTAAACCTCTGAGTTTTGAAGAAATCATTTCCCTCCTTCATTTTCCAAAGAAAAAGGCAAAACCTCTCAAAAGACTCCTCAGTGAAATGGTTAAAAAGGGTGAACTTGTAAGAACAAGGAAGGGACATTACGGACCACCTGAAGAGATGAACCTCGTGACCGGTTATTTTGAGGCCCACAGGGATTATGGTTTTGTTATCCCTGAAAAACCAGGTGAAAGAGATATCTTCATACCAGCCAGATTTAGTGGCGGTGCTATGGACAATGACAGGGTAATTGCAAGGATAGAAGAACCTGCAAGAAGGAGCGGAAGAATCATAAAGATACTTGAAAGGGCTCACACAAGAATTGCTGGTGTATTTGAATATGGAAGATATGGCTCCTTTGTAAGACCCAAAAACAGCAATCTCAACTTTGATATCTACATACCTCCTCAGGCACGGGGAGGGGCAAAAAGCAATGACCATGTAATAGCAGAGATTGTTCAGTATCCCACTGACTCAAGACCTCCTATCGGAAAGATAGTGAGGATATTAAAAAAGCCTGATACCCCAAAGGCAGAGATAGAATCCATTATTGAAGAATTCAATCTCCAGGAGAAATTTCCGCAGGAAGTAAATGCTGAGGCAAGAAATCTTATAAAAAGGCCTTTTGAGAGATCTCAGAGAAAGGACCTCACAGGTCTCATCACAGTAACAATTGATAGTGAGAATGCAAAGGATTTTGACGATGCTATATCTATTAGAAGGGTTAACGATGGTTATCTGCTCTATGTTCACATAGCTGATGTGGGATATTTTGTTTCATGGGATACACCGCTGGATAAAGAGGCAAGGAAAAGAGGAACAAGTGTATATTTCCCTGATAGGGCTATTCCAATGCTACCAAAGGAGCTTTCAGAAGATATATGCAGTCTAAGGCTAGAACAAGAACTGGCTGCTTTTACAGTGGAGATGCTTTTTAATGAAAAAGGTGAAAGGCTTCA
>JBKBPW010000042.1:7990-13641 GCA_046292975.1 Thermodesulfovibrionales bacterium | reverse complement strand
CCTAATGAAAAGGAGGCTTTGCTGTTTTTTTGATTCTTTCTATCGGCAAATTACAGGGTAATACCATCCTCTTGACAATCAGGATGTATTGAAAAATATGGAAGACCTGGTATTCATGTGGGCTTGATCTCCCCAGGAACTTTGTCTTCAGATACTTGCATTTTTGGACTGAAGCTCCCTGAACTCACCTCATAAGAGATTGATTCTATATGAGAGGTGTACACCCGGGGAATATATTTACTTCAAAAAATCAAGAAGGGAACCCGCGAGGATCTTTGCTGCTGCAATCCTTAATGCTTCAAGGCCTGTTTCAGCCTTTTTGATCTCAACTGCGACCTCTGTGAGGTCTGCATCCTCTGTTTTTGAGAGGTTATTTTTGAGATTATTGAGGAGATTCTTTATCCGCTCTGTCTCCTGATTTAAAAAGACCTGTCTTGTTGCCATTTCAGACTGTTTTTCAAGAATCTGTGTACTTGCATCATCTATAAGCGATGAAAGGGCCTCTATCCTGTGCATTGCCTTTGTCTCACTTATTGATGACCCATCAATATGCTGATACCTCCAGGCATAACTCAGGAAATTTGCCATATCCATTATATTTGTTACTGTAAAGGTATCATACTCCGGGTCTCCCTGTGCTCCTATCTCAATTGTGATAGTGTTTACACCACTTAAAGGGTCAAGACTTTCAGAATAATTCACCACAGCTCCATCAGAAAGTTGAGATGGCTTTGCCCCTCTAAGGGTGGTGCTGAAGACCTTTGAACCAGGTATATTTACAGGCACATTAAAATTATTACTCAAAGGGATATTTATCTCTCCAAGGTCTCCCTGATACTCATATCTGAAGGTCGCTGGATTGTATACAAAGGACTCCTGAGAGGTCATGAAACCAGAAAAAATATACCTCTGAGAGAGCCTGGTGTTTGATAGCTGAAGTAGATAATCCCTGAGCATTGCTGACCTCTGTGCATAAAACTGCCTGGCCTGAGGGTCTGAGGGATTTATTCCAAAGGAGGTGAGTTTTTTAAGCTCAACAAGTGCGTCAGACACCGAGCCCAGTATACTGTCAGTAAACTGAAACTGGATATCTCCTGTTGTGCTATTTCTAATATATTGCTCCAAGGAAGATATATTGACCCTGTAATCAATTGCCCTTGATGAACCTGTCACATCATCAGATGGTTTTAGAAGCCTCTTACCACTTGCCAGTTCCTCATTCCTCCTTGAAAGCTCTTCAAGGGAACCCTGAAGCCCCTTTTTGATCTGCTCATAGATCATTAAAGAACTGATCCTCATAGTTATCCTCAGAGATTTATTATTGTCTCAAGGAGCTCATCAGCTACCTTTATCACCTTTGCTCCAGCCTCAAAGGCCCTTTGAAACTTTATGAGATTAACGGCCTCCTCATCAAGGGATACACCTGAAAGGGATTCCCTCTGCTTTACTATCTCATTCATGAGGTTCTGCTCAAATCTCATACTGTCCTGAGCAGTCCTGCTAAGGGTTGCTGTGGTGCTTACAAGCTCATTATAGTAATCATAAAAGGTCGCTCCACCAAGGGATGAAAGAGGTGTCTGGAATATATTAATAATGGATAAGGCATTGAGATTATCAGAAGGAAGGGATGAGGAAGAAGATGAGGCAGCGATCTTTAAGGCATCCGCAGCTATCTGAGAATTAACCACAATATCCTTTAAAGGACTAACCACAATCCTTTCATCCTGAAGTACTCCTCCAGAGATTGTAACCTCTATACCATCAAAACTTATGGTATTGCCTGATACATAGAGTCCACTTGTAATAAGAGAGCCTGTCTGAAGAGAGCGGACATAATAATTCATTGCATCAAAACTTATCTCATATTCATCAAGTGTAAGCTGATTCATGTCATTGATAATAGCAGTAGCAGTGGCATTCTTTGTGAAATTGTCAACATGTAAGTTTATAGGCGTGAAGAAATCATTACCTGTACTACCATCAAGACCATAGCCCTGCCTGTGCTGGAGGTTTATCTCCTTTATTATTGATGCAACAAGCCTTCTTAACCCGAAAAGCTGATACCCTTCTATATCTCCTCTTGCTGAAAGGACTCCTCCGAGTTCTCCAGATCTTATAGTATCTGTAATGTCCTGACCGCTGACATAAATCCTCTTCTTACTATCAATACCAGTGATGGCTGAAAGTCCTGAGACTGTCTCACGCTCAACAAGATTAAATGTACCATGCATTACAGTTACAGAGCCATTATCCTCTTCATAATAAGATATGTCAATCAATCCTGAGAGCTCCTTTAATAATTCCTCTCTCTGATCCCTTAGGTCATTAGCCCTGGCATTTTGAAGACCTGATTCTATCTGAAGAATCTTTCCATTCAATTCACCTATCCTGGACAGAAGGCTATTAATCCGTTTTACCACATCTCCAATAGAGGTTTCGATCTCCTTTAATATATCCTTTATAGAGCCCTCCATCTCCTTTGCTACACTCAGAAATGAGTTTGCCTTTGAAAGTAAAAGGTTCCTGGCAGGAAGGAGTTCAGGATTTGTGGCAACCTCCTGCCAGGCATTAAAGAACTCCTGGAGGGCACCAGAGAGTCCAAGGCCTTTTATATCATTGAATGTCTCCTCTATCCTTGACAGGGTATTACTCAGGGTTCTGGATAATCCCAGTCTCTGGCTCTGAAGAAGGAGCTGATTGTATATGAATCTATCAAGGTGTCTTTTTATACCGGCTATCCTCACCCCTCTGCCGAGAAAACCTCCCTGAGTAGCTACAGGGTTAGAGGTCTCAAGGATAACCTCCTGCCTGTTAAATCCAGGTGTATTTACATTTGCTATATTATGGCCTGTGACATAAAGACCCATCTGACTTGTAAAGAGGGCAGATTTTCCGATATCAAATAATCCAAAAATCGACATCATGCCTCCCTGCTTAGAGAATGCTGTGGTGCATTTATGCCATGTGAATCAAGGAGAAAAGAGGCACTCCTTACATAACTCAGGGAGCGATCTATAAGAATCCTGTTAAAGTCATTAAGTTCAGATATTACCTGAATTAGGGAGAGGAGTTCTGATCTCAGTTTAAGAAGCTCCTCATCTCCTGTAATCTCATAAAGCCTTCTGAGATTTATATCTTTCTTTGTCTTTATTTTCTTCCTGAATCTCTCAATAATCCTGATTCTTTCCTCTTCAAGGAGTCTCAATCTCATTAAGATCAGATCCTTTTTCTTTGATAGCTCTTCTATCTCAGAGGCCTTAAGGTCAACAAGACATCTCCTCTCCTTCTGAAGGACTTCTCGAAGTGCCTGATAGCCTGTAATCTGCTGCCTCAGGATATCCTTTATGACGGCTAATTCACTCATATCCCTAATATCTTTTCAGCAATCTTCATTGGCTCAATCCTGTACTTACCACTGCTTATTGCCTCCCTTATTTCATCCACCTTTTCAGTTCTTATATCCGGAATAGCCTTTATTGCCTCTATAAGCCTTGCTGCCTCCTTTGCCCTCTCAGAGATATCCACCCTGTCCTTTCTCAGTGATTGAACAGATGAATTCCTCTTAATACTGATAGCCTTTTCTTCTGAGACCTTTTTTACATTCTTGCCTGATACCTGAGGATCTACAGGTCTTTCACCATGAATCTTCATCTAAAATACCTCCTATAGCCCTTAAATAGTCTTTTGCTTTATTATTCGGCATCAGGCCCTCATATCTTTAATATTAAAAAATCCTTCTGGATCAACTGGTTTTCCTGCTTGAAGCACCTCAAAGTGCAGGTGCGGGCCTGTGGAAACTCCTGAACTTCCAACCTCTGCAATAATATCACCAGCATTAACTGAATCACCTTCTTTTACAAAATTTTTCCTGTTATGTCCATATCTTGTTATAAGGCCACCTCCATGGTCTATTACAACAAGATTTCCATATCCCTCCTTATATCCGCTGAAGATAACCCTGCCATCCCTTATAGCCCTTACAGGTGAGCCCTCTGGAGCAGCAATGTCAACACCTTTATGGAAATTCCATCTGCCTGTCAGGGGATGAAGTCTTTCCCCAAATTTAGAGCTTATAGGGCCTTCAGAAGGAAGGATTGAGTTCTGAAAGGTTTGAGAGATTGAGGGAGTTGAAAGCTGTCTTTCTATGACATCTCTCAAACCTGTACCCCTCTCAGCAAGGACCCTTGAAAGCTCAAGGTCAAATAGAGATGTATAGGTATCCTTTTGAAAGGAGTCCTGAAAGCCCACTGTCCTCCTCATGGTCTTAAGAAGCTCATAAAGAAAGAATGACTCAAGTTCCTTTGAAACCTCCTTTATAGCCCTGCTTTTATCCTGATCAACTGCCTGCTGTTGTATTAAACCTCCAATCCTCATCACCACCTCACATTATCTCAATCTCTGCACTGAGTGCACCAGCACTTTTAAGTGCCTGAAGTATTGCTATGAGGTCCCTTGGTGTAACACCAAGTGCATTGAGTGCCCTTATAATATCTCCAAGGGTTGCACCTGAGACCTCCACAAGGGATGCCTTTTCCTCCTTTGCCTTTATTTCTCTTTCTGGAACAACAACTGTCTCTGCACTTTCAGGAGCAAAAGGAGGTGGCTGCGATACCTTATAGGTGGTCTTTATCTCAATGGTGAGATTTCCATGGGCAATGGCTGCAGGTGAAAGCTTCACATTTTCTCCAATCACGACCGTGCCTGTCCTTTCATTTATAACAATCTTTGCTGCCTGGTCAACCTTAACCTCTAAGGCCTCTACAAGGGAGATAAATTCCACAGGTTTTTCTTTATATTGCTCAGGTAATCTTATTTTTATTGAGGTAGAATCCTCTGCTATTGCCGTCTCCTCCCCAAAGAATTCATTTAATTTATTTGCAAGCTCAGAGGCCGTGGAAAAATCAGGTTTTAATAGAAAGAGCCTTAGGCTTCCATCAGTTGAGAGTGAAAAGTCTGGCTCTCTTTCTATTATTACCCCCTCAGGTATCTTTCCTGCTGTTGGATGATTCTTCTGAACCCTTGTGCCACCTCCTCCACCTGTAAAACCACCAATTGAGACAGGGCCCTGGGCAAGGCCATAGACCTTGCCATCAGGACCCTTCAAGGGGGTGAGTAGGAGGGTTCCACCCTGGAGAGTTTTTGCATCTCCAATGGTGGAGACGAGGGCATCCACCCTGAGCCCTGGTTTGGGAAAGGGTGGCAAGAGGGCTGTAACAATCACAGCTGCTGTATTCTTTGCCTTTATATCAGAAGGTCTTACTGTAACGCCCATCCTCTGGAGCATATTTGCGATAGCCTGCATGGTGGCGATTCCCTTATCACCGCTACCATCAAGACCAACAACAAGCCCATAACCTATAAGCTGATTCTCCCTGAATCCCTCAAACCTCGCTATATCCTTTATACGCTCAGCATGTAAAAGAGGGGAATGGAGTATTAAGGTGAAGAGCAGAATTCCTATCCTTATTAAAATGGCCATATCTTATCCAGTATCCTCACAAGCCAGCCTGGTTTCTGCTTGTCCTGAAGGACACCCTTTCCAACAAAATATATCTCTGTATCAGTAAGCCTTGTACTCGGAATAGTATTGTCCACTCCTATATCCTCAGGCCTTGCCATACCCTTAAGGATCAGTATCTGTTTCTCATTAT
>JBKBPW010000042.1:0-7980 GCA_046292975.1 Thermodesulfovibrionales bacterium | reverse complement strand
AGCATGAGATTTCCATTTGGCATGACCTCAACAACCTTTGCTGTAATTACACCTATAAGTTTTCCCTGTCTGTTTGTCTCACCGCTGCCTTTAAAATCATCCTTCATACCACCTTTCACATTCGGGCTGAAGGTATATCCCTGGCCATAAAAATTCCTGAGATTAAGATTTAAAGGACCTCCAAAAAAATCATCCACCCCTGCCTCAAGGCTTGAATCCCTCTTTGTATTTGTATCAGCCTTTCCTGAACCTGAGATATTTTCCATAACCTTGATGGTCACTATGTCATTGAGTCTCCTTGCCCTCAGGTCTTCAAAGAGTCCGGCACCATCAGACCAGAGGGAATTCTTTGTAGTCTCCGTCTTTGGTTCTTCTTTATAAACATATTTTGGTGGTGGTGGTGGCAGGCTGGGTGTGGCACAGCCATAAAGCAATAAAGTAGCAGAGCAGTAGAGTAGTAATGCAATAACCCGTGATAGGCAATGCCTGTTAGACTCATTACTTATTACGAATAACTGATCACGGTTCCTTTGTCCTCTCATCTAAAACTCCACCCTCATGGTATCTTCATCTATGAGGATACCTGAGACTGTCTTTTTTGTCTGAAGGTTTATTGCCCGTGCATATCCACCCACCACTGTATTTTCTCTCAACTCTCCAGGGACAGATATCCTGAAGTAAGGAGATTCAGCAACAATCAATATCCTCTTACCCCTTTTAATAGAATCTCCCTTTGCAAGCATATCATCTGTAATTATGACTCCATGGGAAAGGCTTCTATTGATAATCCTTCCTGTAATCTCATCAGACCGTCTAAAGGCACCTGGAGGGATTCTCTTTAAATCAACAAGTCTTAAATCAAGGTCTCCTTCAGTAAGTATTGAGCCCTTTCTTAATGGCCTCTTACTTACAATCACCCTTCCAAGAAGGCTTATCTTTGCACTTGCCTTTATGATTTTCCCATCAGGAAGCTTTATATTAAAGAGTGTAAGGCCATGAGAGGTTTCCTCTATCTTTATCTCTAAGGGGATGCTGTTTATGGTCTCTGAATACCTGATATTTTCTATCTTCACATCATCACAATTGTAGTGTCTGATAAGGGTTTCTCTGAGTAGCTCATCAACCTTCTCATATGCAAGGGAGCTTGAAGAGATCGCGATCAAGATTGAGATTAAGGTTAAGAAGTATTTCATCCCTACCTCTTCAGATTATTCACTGCCTGGAGCATCTCATCAGAGGCCTGCACTGCCTTTGAATTTATCTCATAGACCCTCTGGCTTATAATCATATTGACCATCTCCTCAACGATATTCACATTGCTCATTTCAAGAAATCCCTGGGCAATTGTCCCCATACCCTCTGAACCAGGGATACCTGTAATTGCCTCTCCTGAGGAGGCTGTTGGTATAAATAGATTTTTTCCAATGGGCATAAGGCCAGCAGGATTTGTGAACTTTGCTATCTCTATCTGGCCAATCTCTACAGGGCTTGAGCTTCCTGACTGAAGCACAGTGACCTTTCCATCAGAACCAATAGTGATACTTATGGTATCAGCAGGGACTGTTATCCCTGGTTCAAGGGGATATCCTTCAGAATTCACGAGCCTTCCCTCACTGTCAAGCTTGAAGGCCCCAGCCCTTGTATAGGCTATTGTTCCATCAGGCATTACTATCTGGAAAAAACCGTCACCCTCTATAACCATATCAAGGCTGTTGCCTGTCTGTATGAAATCACCCTGAGTGAATATCTTCTGGACAGCAACAGGCCTCACCCCAAGTCCTATCATGATGCCTGATGGTATCTGGAGACCTTCAGCGGAGGTAGCACCAGGAGATTTTATATTCTGGTACATGAGGTCCTGAAAGTCTGCCCTGCTCTTCTTAAAACCAACTGTGTTGGAATTTGCAAGGTTATTGGCTATTACATCAAGATTTAGCCTCTGTGCCTCCATGCCTGAGGCTGATATAAAAAGTGACCTTAACATAATGACCTCCTGAATGGAATTTTATATCCTTGCCATCTCATTGTTAACCTTTCCTGCTGCCTCATCAAGGGTCTGAATTGCCTTCTGAAATGTCTCAAATTCCCTGAGTGTTGTGATGAGCTTTACCATCTCCCTCACTATATCTATATTTGATTCCTCAAGATAACCCTGAATACCCCTTGCACTGGAAGCCTTTCCTGATGAGCCAGCCTCATATAAGCCTTCACCAGTTCTACTTAAAATACCAGGGTCATCAAATTCCATTATCGTGAGTTTATCAATCATGTTTCCATCAACATAGATGCCTCCATCTTCTTTAATCTCTATCTCGCCTTCCGGGAGTCTTATCAGCCCATTTTCACCAATCACCCTCCTGCCTGAAGCAGTAACAAGATATCCATCCTGTGTTCTTGTGAGGTCTCCCCTTCTTGTATATAGACCACCCTCAAGACTAAGAAAACCATTCCCTTCAATTGCTATATCAAGTTTATTTTCTGTTTTTATGAAAGGCCCGGGTGTAAGCCGAAGCCCTGTGCCTTTGAGATATGTCATTGTCCTTGAATCTTCTGGATTTTCATTTATAAGATAATCCCTGAAGGACAGGCTTCTGGCCTTAAAACCTGGTGTTTCTGAATTAGCTATATTTTCTGAGAGGAGCTCAAGCTCCATCTGTTTCATCAATGCTCCTGAGAGTGCTATGTATATCCCCTTATGCATGCAAAGAAATAAAGCAAATATAATGCCAGATTGATTAAGAACATTATCTATTGGAAAAATAAAAGAAAAATTCTGGCTATGGAGAAGTAAAGATTAAGACTGTCGGGAATCTGACAGGAAATTTTTTCCCTGGGGATAAATTTTGCAGAGCCTGAGTATAAGCTCCACCTCTCCTGATGGTATCTGGAGGCTGGAGGCTATATCATCTATCTTTAATCCCTTTGTGTAAAGGGATACTATCTCCTCCTTTCTTATATCTCTTTGGTAAAGCTCCTCAGCCTTTTCAAGCAATGTCTTAAGATTCTCTATCTTCTCATCAATTGTCTTTTCAATGGCCTTGAGGTCACTGATCTTTCTGTCAATCCTTTTGAGCACAAGCTCTCCTATCTCCCTTATCTCCCTCTGTTCAGAGGATGGGACATTTCTACTTAGAAAAGACTTAAACATAGTAACCTCCCGACATTAATTACACCCTTATATCAATCTTTCCTTCTTTTGTTTTTTCCTGAGAGGTAGCGGGTCGTTTCTTCTGTTTCTTTTTCTGCTGTGCCTCCTGCCTCTGTGTGGCGCTCCCTGATGGATTTATTGATTCCACCTTCATAACTCACTCCAAAAAGGATATCTTTTCCTTAAGATAGATATTCTTGAACTCCTCTTCAAGTTTTTTATATTCCTCTGGCCTGATAAAAAGAGACCTGAGCTTTTCTTCCTCCCTCAGGTCAATGTCCTGCATCGGTCCCCTGTAACCTATGCCCAGTTTCACGCAGAGTGAATCTGCAAGGCTTATTATCCTGCAAAGGTCATCTTTATAGGGATCAATGCCAGATTGAGACTCACAATTATGATGGTCCCTTATAACATCGCAGAGCAGAAGCGGGAATCCCCATTTTTCAGCAAGGATGCAACCTGCCTCTGAATGCCCAAAACCAAAATATTCTCTTTCCACCATGCTGAATGTTACCCTGTCATCATAAACCCTTTCCATAAGGAGCATGAACCTCTCAGGCTGGGCATTATTCATAAGTGCCTTTCCCACATCATGAAGAAGCCCACCAATAGATGCCTCCTCTGTCTTTGCCCTGCCTGTTATTCTGGCAATAATAGAGGCAGCTATGGATACGCCAAGGCTGTGTTCCCAGAGTTTTTGCTCAATAATTCCAAATCTCTTATAGACCTCCCTCGTGGCTGCTGCAAGGACAATGCTTTTTAATGTATTAAATCCCATTATAGAGATAGCCTCTGACACTGTCTCCACATTATGCCTCAATCCATAATAGGCAGAATTGGCGATCTTGAGAACCCTTGATGTGAGTGCCTGATCAGCCATGATTGCCTTCTGAATTTCATCAAGTCTGGTGTTAGATGCATCGATGAGTCTTATCACCTTTACTGCCACATGGGGAACAGCAGGGATATCACAGATTGAAAGGATAAGCCTCCTCAGATCTTCATTAATCATAAGCCTTTTCAAGCTCCTTTATAATTTCATTTACATCTTCAAATTTAAATGGTTTTAAAAGGGTCCTTATCCCGCATTTTTCTATAAAGTCTTTTGTCTTTTTATCAAAAACAGTTCCGGTAAGAAGAACGAATCTGTCCTTTAATCCAGGCCTTAAATCAGAAATCTTTTCATAAATCTCAAGTCCATCTATCCCTGGCATCATGAGGTCACAAAATATAGCCCAGAAGTTCCCATTACTGATAAGTTTGATGGCCTCTTCACCATCTGAAACAGCCCTCACTGAATATCCAAGCCTTGAAATCACAAGCCTCAGGATATCTAAGATATAATCCTCATCATCAATAACAAGGACCTCTTTCAATGTTACCTCCCCCGTTGCTTTTTCATTCATTATATCACAAAAAATAAGAGCTGACTTATCCATTCTCAATCTCTATAAGATAAGCCTTGAATCTTGTTATTGCCTGATTATGAAGTTGCGAAACCCTTCCTTCTGTAATACCAAGCACCCTGGCGATTTCCTTCATAGTGAGTTCGTCCCAGTAATAAAGGGACAGCACAAGTTTCTCCTTCTCCGGTAGTCTTTCTATAAAAGAGGCAATCATCTCTTTAAGCCTCTTTTCTTCATATAGTCTCTCTGGTGTCTTTATGTTTCTATCAGGGATGGACTCATGGAGATTAAGCTCATCATCATACCTGGCATCAGTAAAATCATCAAGCCTGAGTGTTATTGAGCAGGCCATCTCATTAAGAATCCTGTAGTATTCATCAATGGTAATATTAAGGCCCTCTGCAATCTCCTCTGCCTCCGGCATCCTGCCAAGACTACCCTCAAGCTCCTTCTGGACATTCCTTATGGCGGAAAGTTTGTCTCTGAGTCCCCTTGAAAAATTACTGTTTGCCCTGAGCTCATCAATCATTGCATCTCTTATCCTCTGTTTCACAAAGGCCTCAAGACTTCCAAGCTCCTCCCTGTATCTATTAAGGGATTCAAGAAGCCCTGCTATTCCTGCACTTATCAGGTCTTCTACACTGAGTTGAGGTGGAAGGCAGTAACTCAGTCTTAATGCAGTATATTTAATGAATGGAAGAAGGGAGTTTATTATCTCCTCTTTCCGGGCTTCATCAAGAAGAACTCCTTCAATCATATCCCTGTCATCTGTTATATCAAGCCTCTTCATCTTATCTTCCTTTACAAAGTGTTGTCTCCTGTGCTGAATGTCTGAGAAGACTTCTAATAAAGAATTGAAGCCCTCCCTTTATCCTTCCATCATTTTCAAGAATTCTTTCTGCGATCTCTATCACAGCCTTTGAGGCAGGAGAATTTGGATAGAGGTCAAGGAATGAACGCTGTGCCATAACAGCACTCTTCACAGCATCATCAAAGGGTATCTGACCAAGGTAATTTAGAGATATATGAAGAAATCTCTCTGCTGCAAGGGATAACCTCTCAAATATCTCAAAGGCCTCATCAGCATCTCTGGTGGAATTTACTATAATATGAAAATCCTTCTCCTGATACCTTGTAAAAAGGACCTTTATGATTGCATAGGCATCGGTAATCGCTGTTGGTTCAGGAGAGGTTATTACCACTATCTCCTCGGAAGCTGTGCAGAAAAAGGCAACATTCTCTGATATGCCTGCTGGTGTGTCTATCAGGAGCACATCTATATCTTCACTGTAGGAGTCAAATGATTCCATCAATCTCAATCTCTGAAATTCGTCAAGTGCTGTCAGCTCCTGAATACCGGAGCTTGCTGGCACTATCTTTATTCCAAGGGGGCCTTCAATGATAATCTCCGCAAGGGTCTTTTCTCCTTTTAAAAGATGCTGTATGTTGTATCTCGGTGCAAGATGAAGAAGGACATCTATATTGCTCAACCCGAGGTCAGCATCAAATATCATGACCTTCTTACCGAGCCTCCTCATTGCTATTGAAAGTGCTGCTACTAAATTTGTCTTTCCAACACCGCCCTTTCCACTGGTAATGGATATGGTCTTTACAGCCCTCTCAGGCATTTACCACCTCCTGAAGATAATAGCCCTTCCTGAGGATAAGAGAGGCAAGTTCCCTCTGGTCAGGGAATTTTATGTCGTCAGGCACAACCTGACCAGTTGTGATATAGGAAACCGGTCTTTGATAGGTGAGATAAAGATTGTACAGATGACCGAACCTGACAATCTCGTCAACCTTTGTGAAGGCTATAGCACTGATTGGAAGCTCCCTGTAATAATTATAAGCTTCTATCATGGAGGCATCATCAGAATTCGAGCTTATCAGAAGCTGAACCTCTAAATTAAAACCTCCAGTATGAAACTTCTGGGCCTCAGAAAGAAGTGAGGAAAGTTCATTAATATATCTTCTGTCTGACGGGCTCCTTCCTGTTGTATCTATAAGAACTGTATCCTTTGATGAAAACCTCTCAAGGCCTTCTTTTAGCTCCTTTGCATTTGAGACAACCTGAAGCGGGATACCCATTATCCTTGCATAGATCCTTATCTGCTCCATAGCACCTATCCTGTATGTATCAAGAGAAAGAAGCGCAACCCTCTGGCCCTGTTTCATGGCTATCCAGGCAAGTTTTGCAATGGTTGTGGTCTTACCAGCACCTGTTGGACCAACAAGCATTATAGCCCTTTTGTTAAAGAGCGGTCTCCTTATTTTTAGCTCCATGGCTATCTGCCTTAAGACCTCATCTGTGCTTTTGACCCTTTCACAGAGCCTCAAGGCAAACTCGTCCCTTATTGCCCTCTCTCTGAGATAACTAAATATCTCTCTCTTATTTCCGGGAAGGCTCAGCTCATAACCCTGTTTTTTGAGTTCCTGAATGGTGGTTTTGAGAACCGATATTTCTGAAAGGAGCTTGCTTATCTCAGTGGTATGTTGAGGTTCAGCTATTTTCTGAACAGCAGGCCTCTTTGACCTCGCCTGTGAAAAGGTTATGTAATCTGATGATGGATCATCATAATCAATTGCAGCCACCACTTCTACAGATGGTATAATTCCTCTCTTTTCCTCTGTTCTTAAAACAATGGCATCATCACCGAGTTCCTTTTTTACAAGCTCAAGTGCCTCCGAAAAACTTCTTGCATGGAATCTCTTAATCTTCATATCTCACCACCCCTGTTGTATATATCTTTACTGAAGGCAATATCTCTGCTGTTGAAAGTATCACAAGTGAAGGGATAATCCTCTCAATGAGCTTTCTCAAAAACCTCCTCACAAAGGGTGAGCATATTATTACTGGCTGTATACTCTTGAATTTTTCACCCATGGATGAGACCGCATTCTCAATTGCCCTGAAGAGCCTTCCAAGGTCATCTGGTGATATATGCCCTCCTGAATCCATTGCCTCCTTGAGCTTCAGCTCCCATCTTGGGTCAAGTGTAAATGCATGGAGATAGCCTTCCTGTGTAAAGGACTTTGTTATAAATCTTGAAAGCGCCTGCCTCACATATTCTGTTAGGACCTCTATATCCTTTGTCTGTGGTGCGTAATCAAGGAGGGTCTCAAGTATTGTCACCATATCATTGATAGGTACTCTTTCCTTCAGCAGATTCTGTAATACCCTCTGAACCCCTCCGAGGGTCAGGTGAGCTGGTATGAGCTCATCAACAAGCCTTGGATAGTTCTTTGAGATGCTGTTAAGTATATTCTGAACCTCATTCCTCGTAAGAAGTTCCTGTAATTTGCCGATAGAAAGAATCAAAAAAACAGCAAAGCCTCCTTTTCATTAGGGTTTTGGATGATATAAAATATCACCCAATAGGTGAAAACAAAAACCTTCAAAAAGGAGGCTTTCAATATGATAAAACA
>JBKBPW010000041.1:0-13785 GCA_046292975.1 Thermodesulfovibrionales bacterium | reverse complement strand
CCTGAAGAGGATGAAATAGTGACATGCATAACCTTCTTAAAAAAACAGATAGAGATCATAAAACCCTCTGTTATTATGACGCTCGGTGGTGTGGCCACAAGGTCATTACTCTTTTTAGAGGAGCAGAAAAGGAAAAAAGAGGGTATAACACAATGGAGGGGAAAGGTATATTATTATCAAGACATACCTGTTGTGCCAACCTTTCATCCTGCCTATCTCCTGAGGAATCCAAAGGATAAAAAACTCACATGGCAGGATGCCCAGCTTGTGCTGAAGCTTTTAAAAAGAAATAAGGCACTGTGATATAATTAAACATGAGTATTGCCCTTAAGTACAGACCCCGTTATACCCTCAAGGACTATGAAAAGTGGCAGGGTGACTGGGAACTCGTTGAGGGTATTCCCTATGCACTTGCTTCACCGGGGTTTAAGCATCAAAACGCAGTTATTAAATTAATCTCTCAGATAGAGCCTCAGCTCACAGAAGGATGTAAAACCTGTCATGTAGCAATAGACCTTGACTGGATAATAGCAGAAGACACTGTATTGAGGCCAGATATCGTTATATTCTGTCACGAGCCTGAAGAAAGGCTCACCAGAACCCCTGAGGTTATATTTGAGGTAGTATCTGAGTCTTCAGTCTTTATGGATGAAGGTCTTAAATTTGAGGTATATCAAAGGGAAGGTGTTAAATATTATATCCTTGTTTATCCTGAAAAGAGAGCAACAAAGGTCTATGCATTAAAAAACAGCAATTATATTAAATTATCAGATATCAGGGATGAGGTATTCACCCTTTCCATAAAGGAATGCCCTTTCATGATAGATTTCTCAAAGGTCTGGTATCCATGAAGGTCCTCTGGGCTCCCTGGAGAATGGATTATATCCTCTCAAAAAAACCTGAAGGTTGTATATTCTGCGAGATGCCAGCAGAAAACAATGACCCCAAAAACCTCATTCTTAAAAGGGCAAACTATTCTTATGTAATAATGAACAGATATCCTTACAACAATGGACATCTCATGATTGTGCCATACAGACATATCCATGACCTCAATGGCCTTAATGAAGATGAGATGCTTGAGGTCATGAAACTAACAAGGCTATCCATTAACTGCCTGAAAGAGGCATTTCTTCCTGATGGATTTAATGTGGGAATAAACCTCGGCAAAATTGCAGGTGCCGGCATAGAAGCCCATCTCCATATCCAGATAGTTCCCAGATGGGCAGGTGATGCCAGCTTCATGGCAGTATTTGATGAAACAAGGGTAATACCAGAACATTTAGAGTCAACCTATAAAAAACTTCTACCCCTTTTTGAAACCGGTGATAGTGCGACCGTGCGATAGAGCGATAGTATTTAGTGCGACCGTGCGACCGTGCGATAGTGCGATAGTCTGTTCTATAGTGCGATAGTGCGACCGTGCGACAGTCGCACTGTAGCACTGTCGCACTCTGTTGCACTGTAGCACTAAGTTCGCACAGTTAAGCCTCCAAGTTTAAAAACCCCAAGCCTCTCATACCTTGCACCATCAGGTCTGAGCTCACTCTTCATGAGAACTATATCCTTAACATCTTGAATACCAAATTCCTTTTCCTTAAAGTTATGAAGCGTGTCAAGCAGTCCCTGAATGCCTGATAGGCCTTTAATCCTTGCAAGGGTGATATGACCTGTAAATTCCCTTTCTTCCTCTTTAAATCCGAGCCTTGAAAGGGACCTTTCAACTTCTTTCTGGAGTGATAAGAGACCCTCAGAATCTTCAACTCCAGCCCATATTACCCTTGGTGTTCTACCCTGAGGAAACTGGCCGATGCCTTTAATCTTTATTGTAAAGGCCTTGCAGGGCCTAGTAACCTCATCAAGGCCCTTTTTAATATTATCAATCTTATCCTCCTTTACTTCGCCAAGGAATTTCAGTGTTATATGAAGATTCTCAGGCCTTACCCACTTAAGGTCTGGAGCAAGGGGTCTCAATTGCTCAATAAGAGAGCCAAGTTCCCTCTTAATCTCCTCATTGAGTTCTATGGCAACAAAACAGCGTGGCATATGAAAAATTATAACATTAATATAAAGCCCTAAACAGTTAATCCAGACCTCTTCATCAGGCTCAGTCCAAGGTCAAGTGTCTCTATGACCGTGCGTCTTTCTTCCTGATGAATAAATTCCCTTTCAAAGGTATCTCCAAAGTCAAGCATAACCCTGTCCTGTTCTGTTAATCCCTCCCTTCCAACTATTGCCTCAAGTCTCCTGAGGTCCCTTGCCCTTGCATAGTATTTATAAAGAAGGTTTGCAACCTTTCTGTGATCACTTCTTGTCCTTCCCTCGCCAATGCCATTCTGCATAAGCCTTGAAAGACTTGGAAGCACATCCACAGGAGGAAATATCCCTTTCTGATGAAGTTCCCTGCTTAAGACAATCTGACCCTCTGTTATATACCCTGTCAGGTCAGGTATTGGATGTGTTATATCATCCTCTGGCATGGTGACAACTGGAAGCAGTGTGATAGAGCCTTTTTCATTCCTGAGCCTTCCAGCCCTCTCATAGATTGAGGCAAGGTCTGAATACATGTATCCCGGATAACCCCGCCTCCCTGGAAGTTCTTCCCTTGCAGTGGATATCTCTCTTAAGGCATCACAGTAATTTGTCATGTCAGTAAGGACAACAAGGACATCGCTTTTCTTTTCAAAGGCAAGGTATTCTGCCACTGTAAGTGCAAACCTTGGTGTAAGGAGCCTCTCCATAACAGGGTCATCTGCCATATTTATAAAGGCAACAAAATCAATCCTTAACTCCTCAAGGGTCTTCATATAAAAGGAATATTCATGGAATGTAAGGCCCATTGCCCCAAAGACAATTACAAACCTTTTTATTCCCCCACCTGCTTCTTCTTCAGCCTCTCTAAGTCTCGCATATCTCAGTATGCCTGCCACAACCTCTTTTGATGGAAGTCCGGCACAGGAAAACACAGGCAGCTTCTGTCCCTTTACAAGTGTATTAAGACCATCTATGCAGGAAAGGCCTGTTTCTATGAATTCCTCGGGTCTTGCCCTTGACACAGGGTTCATTGGATAACCTGTAACAGGTGCCCATCTCTGAGGAAGTGGAGAGGGGATTCCATCAAGGGGCTTGAAGGAACTGCTGAATATCCTTCCGAGCATCTCCTCTGAGAGAGGGACCTTTTTGATGGAATCAGTGAATATCACCCTGGTATTTTTAATATCAAGTCCCTTTGTCTCACCAAAGACCTCTATAAGCACAGTGTTTCCCTCTATCTTGAGGACCTCTCCCTCTCTTTCTTCACCAGAAGGAGAGACTATCCTTACAATCTCACCAATACGGCATGAAAAGACCTTTTCAAGGAATATCAGAGGCCCTCTTATGGATGATATGGTTCTGTAGGAATGTTCAGCAAGCCTCATTTCAGTGCCTCCTCAAAGGGAGTGCCTTTTCTTATCAGTTCCAGTGCCCTGTCATAAAGGTCAATCAGTGTTTTAAGCCTTTCCAATGTCTTTTCTGGAGAAGAGAAGGCATCCTCTGTATAGGCATTCTGGCAGAGGAATTCAAGTCTTATCCTTTCAGCTATGTGCATAAGGAGCCTGTCACTATCCTGAAGCCCCTCCATACCGACTATCTCAACAACCTCTCTAAGGGACTCCTCCTTCTGGAGGATCTCATTGCACCTCTGCCTTAAGATTGACCAGAGGGGTGAGATCTTTTTATTAAAGAATTCCATCACTTCTCTTGCATAGAGCGAATAACTCTGAAACCAGTTTATTGCAGGGAAATGCCTTCTGTGGGCAAGGGATGTATCAAGCATGAGGAATGCCCCGGCTGTCCTCAGACATGCCTGAGTAACAGGCTCTGTAAAATCTCCTCCTGGTGGAGATACAGAGAGTATCATGCTGAGTGAACCAGTCTTTCCACCTAAGGTCTCAACAACACCTGCCCTTTCAAAGAAACTTGCAAGTCTTGAGGCAAGATAGGTGGGATAACCCTCCTCCCCTGGCATCTCCTCAAGTGAAGAGGATATCTCCCTTAATGCCTCTGCCCATCTGGAAAGACTGTCTGCAAGAAAAAGGACATGATAACCCATGTCTCTGTAATACTCTGCCATTGTAACTGCTGTGTATATGGATGCCTCCCTTGCTGCAACAGGCATATTTGATGTATTGACAACAAGGACTGTCCTTTCCATGAGGGGTCTTTCTGTCCAGGGATCCTTAAGCCTCATAAATTCTTCAAGCATCTCAGCCATCTCATTTCCTCTTTCACCACAACCAACATATACAACTATATCCACATCTGCAAATTTTGCAATGGACTGCTCAAGTATGGTCTTTCCTGTTCCAAAGCCACCTGGCAGTATAGCAGTGCCACCCCTTGCAAAAGGAAAAAGGAGGTCAATTGCCCTTTGACCTGTTATTAAAGGTTCCTGAGGCGAGAGCTTTCTTTTAACGGGTCTTGGAGTCCTTACAGGCCATTCATGGCATCCAAAGAGTTCTCCGCCATCTTCAAGCTCTGCAAGGGTCTCATTTAGACTTATCTCACCATCAGCTATCCATCTGATAATCCCCTCTCTTGTTGAAAGAAGATAGTGTCTGAAAGGACCTTCCTCTACATATCCATAAAACTCACCGTATTTTATTTCTTCACCCTGTTTTTTTAATGGATAAAATCTCCAGCGCCTGAGATAGTCAAGGCCATAAAGCTCTTTTCCACCTGTGATGAAAAAACCCATCTCCTCCTCAAGCCTTTTAAGAGGTCTTTGAAGTCCATCAAATATATTTGAAAGTAGTCCCGGGCCAAGTCTCACTGTAAGGGGCATACCTGTAGATCTTACAGGCTCTCCCAGGGCAAGGCCTCTTGTATCCTCATAGACCTGTATGACTGCCTTATCTCCTTCAAGACGCACTATCTCCCCGGTGAGCATCTGTCTTCCCACATATACCCTGTCATAAAGCCTGAGACCCCTGACTTTAGCAACAACTGTGGGACCTGATATAGCCCTGATTATTCCTTGAGCCTCCTTCATATCCTGAGCCTCACATGATAACCTATTGCCCTTCTTATAAGCCTCATGAGATAATCCTCCCTCTCCTCAGGTCTTTCAGGTGAGGGGATAATCACAATCACACCCCTGAATCTCTCCTCAATTTTCTTTAATCTTTCTTGACCAATGGCATTGATAAGTCTTTCATCAATTGCAATAAGACCTATGTCTGGATCATCTATAAGTTCTCTGAGAAGCCTCTCGCATTCCTCTGGTTTTATTGCGTGATGCATAACACCAGCTAGGCTGAATCCTGGCTCCGAGTCTTCAGGTGTTATAAAGACTATCTTTTTCATAATATCTCTTCTTTAAGTTCTGCCCTTTCAATACCAGTGGCAGAAAGAATGGTTCCAAGGTTCTTGAATTCTATATATAAAGACCAGAGATAATGAAGTATAAGTCCTGTATTATCCTCATAGCTCCTTTTCCTGAGCTTCAAGCTCAGGCCCTTTAAAAGGAGGTCTTCAATACTGGCACCCTCTCTTTCTCCTGAAAGACCTGTAAGTCTCCTCAGGATAGATGAAAAAAGATTAAGGTCTCTTTGTATCAATATCCTTTCAAGCCCTCTCAAATTCAACTCCCCACCTGAGAGAAATTCAGGAGGAGTCATAATCTCCCATTTAATTGACTTATAAAGTGAAAGGATATTTCTGCTGTCAATCTGGTATGTTATAAATGTCTTTATGTGTTTCTGAAGATTAAGTGAGAGGAGATATTGAAGGAATATTCCATGGATAAATCTCTCAAATTCCTGTAAACCCTTTTTATGGAAGATCTCATAGCCATCAAGAAATCTCATATCTTCCTCTGAAAGGAGTTCCATAAGTCTTCTTACTGTTGTGTCAAAATCATCTGGAAAAAGGATAATATCTCTTATCTCACCTGAAAGAAGGCTGATCCTTAAGAGGTCCTCTGCATCTTCATTATGCCCAGTCTTTATGTACCTCAGGCATATAATCAATGTCCTCAGCTCATAAAGCAAAAAATATGGCCAGAAGACCTCCCTTAATCTATCGTTCATCTCTGAATAAAGCCACCTGTATCTCTTAAGAAGGGGTTTGATAAAGGAGTGGTCTGAAAACTCATAATGAGATGCCCTCAGAAGACCTGTTAGATCTGTCGAATAGAGAGGTATATTCCAGTCCTTAATAAGTCTTGACCTCCCTCCTCTTATCCTTGAAATAAAATATTCCTCAGGATAATTTTTCTGCGGGAGTTCGAGCAGGAATTTATTCCTCAATCATGATCTCCTTTAATATCTCTGGCAGGAGTTCTGGCCAGAGCCTCTCAAGCCTCTTTTCAAGGGTATTGTTAATCGTTATTCCATCCTCTGTCTCTGCTATAATTCCACCTGTTATCTCTTTATCCACCTCTATATCTACCTCAGGGAAATATTTCTCTGCCATTCCCCTGTCAGATGGAGCCACCTTAAGGCGCGACCACCTTAAGGAAGGAAGCTCATCAACAAGCCTCCTGAATACCTCTTCATATCCTTTACTCCTGAGTATTGAAAGACCTTCCACTGCACTCCTGTAGAGCCTCTCGGAAAGCCTTTGCATTGCAAGGGTTTTTATGATACCTGCCTCTTTCTTTGCCTCAAGGAGTATTGATGAGATCTCTGACTCCGCAGTCCTTCTTACAGAATTGAGATATTCTTCCATGAAGGCCTCAAATTCTGAAAAGGCCCTTTCTCTATACTTCTTCACCTCCTCTTCTGCTTCTCTCTGAAGTGCCTCAATCCTTGACCGTGCCTTCTCTCTAAGGGATTCAATGAGTTCCTGATAACCCATCTTATTTTGCTGTAAGTATTATTGTGGCAATGACAAAACCAAGTATAACCATAGTCTCAGGAATTGCAACAAGTATTATGACTGTTCCACTGAGTTCTGGTTTCTCAGCAAGTGCACCCGCACCAGCAGAACCTATCCTTGACTGTGCCCAGGCAGTTGCAAGGGCACTTATTCCTATAGCAAGGGCTGCTGCAAAGGCTATGAGAACCTTTTCCATAAGATACCTCCTGAAGTAAAATTATTTCTTAAAAGGCTCAAATTTCCTTCCTCCTGGCTCTATAAATTTACTGAAAAACTCCACATAATGAAGCCTCATGGAGTGAATGGCTGGTGAGAAGATACCGAGTATTATATTTAAAAGATGCAGAAGCCCTGCCACAAGCGCACCTGCAATTATATTGCCAGTCATCCCGGCAAGCCTGTTTGCCACAAAGGCAAGGAGCACAGAGGTGAGACCTATTGCCATTATCCTTGCATAGGAGATGATATTGCCTATGCTTTTTATAAGCTCAAGGGGTGCAAGAAGTCCACCTGTCAGAAGGAGGACAGGCGTCAGTATCAGGATAAGGCCCAGTACAGGGGTCATGAACCGTTCTGGCACAATCCCGCAAAAGACAGAGACTGTAAGGATAATGGATAATATCAAAAATATATCTATAAGCCTTGCAAGGGCCTCCTTTTTTGCCTTCCTCTTCAATCCTCCTATAAAACCAAGAAACAGACCTATCATTACATGGGAAAGTCCCACTGTAAGGGCAAAAAAGAGCATCGGCATTACTGCTGTCCTTCTTTCAATGCATAGAGGCTCCATACCAAAGAGCTCATGTCCCAGTTCACCAAAAAACTCTCCATAAAGGACCCCAAAGAAGACTGAATATATTGAACCTACAAGCAGTATCTTACCTATGTCTTTAACAGTCTTTTTTGATCTGAATCTTTTAATAAGGAATATAGAAAGCCCAAGGAGTATTAATCCATAACCTGAATCTCCGAGGATCATACCAAAAAAGATCGGGAAAAATATTCCAATAAAGGGCGTAGGATCAAAAGAGGTATACCGTGGCAATGGAAGTATCCTGACCATAAGCTCAAAGGGCTCAAAATAAGGTGGATTTTTAAGCATTACAGGCACTCGCTCAAGGTCTTCTTCATATATCTCCTTTTCAACCATCGTAACACCACCTGAAAATCTTTCCTTTAATTTCTTTTCCATGACGGGAACTGCCTCTGATGGTATCCAACCATAGATGATGAAACAGAGCCTTGTCTCAAATACATGGGCAGTTGCCCTCATAAGGGAAAGCTTATCATCAATCCACTCCCTTACCCTTTCATAAAGGGGTCTCCATCTCATTGTAAATCTTAAGAGTTCATCATCAACTGAACTCATCTCCTTTGATATCTGCTCAATCCTCTCCTTAATTGCCTTTAATCTCTCGGAGAATGCCAGCCTCTCAAGAGAGGCTGGGAAACTTATCTCAGGAATCCTCTCCTCACTGAGTGCCTTCCTGAGGGTTTCTGAAAAGGCCTTTTCTGTTACTATTACACCTGCAATAGTTCCATCTGATGCCCTGTTCGTAAAGAGCTCATATCTTCCATCTGTAAGTCTGAAAAGAAGTCTTCTTATGCTGGGTATTGACTCAGGGTCTTTTATGGTTAGACCTGTAAAGTCTATCTCCTCTGTCTTTTCAAGTGGAGTGATTACAGGCTCAATTGCCTCCATAAATAGCCTGTATCTGCTTAGCTCTGATGCCTCTTTCTGCAATAGCTCTTTTTTGTTCTTGATCCCTTCACAATATTTAATATGCCTTGATACAAGACCTCTCAATATCTCTACCACATCCTCTGGCTCTATATAGCTCTTTCTTGTCGGTATGGCAGGCAAATAGGAAAAGAGTTCATCAATCTTCAGTCTGAGATCTTCAAGAAGGAGTTTCTTTGAAAGGCCCTTTTGATCCAGTGAAAATGTCTCTATATATTCCTCTTCTGCCTTTTCTATAAAACCTATGGTCTCTGTCTCTATCTGAAATAGTCCCATATCCCTGAGAAGGTCCAGTGTATCCTCAAGGAGCTCCTTCAGGCCAGCTATCTCAACCTTTGACATCTTTACAATCATGGAATATCCCTTTCTATCCTGTAACCCTCTCAAGATATCTACTTACAATTTCTTTTAATCTATCCTCATCGAGCGCCTCTATTTTGCATGCAAATTCCTTTGCCTCACTGATAACTGAACGGGACTCTTCCTCTGCCTTCTTCTTGATAGAGTCTGCAAGCCTTTTTGCCTCCTCCTCAAGACCAGCCCTTTTTTCTGCTATCATGGCATCTATCTTTTTCTTTTCATCTTTGACCCATTCCTCAAGCCTCCGCCTTTCCCTTTTGAGGGTCTCATGGATCTCTTTTTCAGTATCCACTATCAGGGAAAGAACATCTTTCATATCATATACATATCACATAATGGCTTGATAGTCAAACTATTCTGGTATAATATCCTATGGATTTATGGGAGTCCTATTTTGCAGCAACAAGGTCACAAAACTGGAAAAAGGCAGTAGAGATACTCTTTAATATCAAAGAAAAGGAGCCTGAAAACCCTCAGGTCTTCCTGAAGATAGGAGACGCCTATCAGAAACTCGGTGACATAGAAAAGGCTGTGCCTGCCTACAGCCAGGCTGCTTATCTTTTGCTCAAGGATGGTTTTATTCAGAAGGCACTTGCTGTTTATAAGATTATACTCAGACTTGATCCAGATAATCATGAGGCAATAAATAAAACAAGGGACCTGCTTGTAGAGATAGAGACCGCAAGGCTAAGACCGGTCCCGGGCGAGGTATCCCCAAGCCAGGAGATCGAAGTTGAAAAGGTTGTTACTGAAAGACCTGAATCTCCGCCCTCCATTGAAGAAATGATTGTCAGAACCTCCTATGCAGAAACACCTGTGGAGATTGACATAACACCTGAATTTCTGAAATCCCTTCCAGGTGATGAAAAGAAAAGGATAATGGAAGGCCTGAACATACTTACCTTCAATAAAGGAGATATAGTTATTGAGGAAGGGGATTCAGGAGATTCTATCTATCTCATTAAGTCTGGTAGGGCAAAGGTTAGCACCCATGTCCTTGGAAAGGTTATTGAGCTTGCCATACTTGATAAAGGAGATATCTTTGGAGAGGTCGCCTTTCTCACAGGAAGGCCAAGGACTGCAACGGTTACAGCCATTGAAAGGCTTGAGGTCCTTGAATTCACAAGACCTGTTCTTGAGAGAATTATTGAAAGGGATCCATCTATATTAAAAACACTTCAGGACTTTTATTATTCAAGACTGCAGAATACAATAACGAAGGCAAGGGAGGTGTCTGTTCAAAGCACTTTACAGCGTGGCCGTATTGACAAGCTTTCCCCCCACGAACCACCGAAATATTGAAAGGTTTTCTATAAAGCTATGCATTACTTAAATCTATAGCTCATGGAAAGAGAAAAATTCCACTGGCCTGAATCTATCCTGTCAGACACATAGGCATCACAGCCACCGCCGGGACATTCTGAGGTTGCTTTATAAAAATACTGATGCTGTGTGCCAGTTGTATGAAACTTTAGGTATTCTCCTGCTGCCTTTAAAAACAAACTCTCGGTGAAAAAATAACTGGCATTAATATTAACAAAACTACCGAGCCCGTCAGTCTTTGCCTCTGCAAGTTTGTATCTCAATATATGGTCATCCCTGTCCTTTGCAAAGACATAGCCAGCACCGGCCATCAGCCCTGCCTTAAAGGAATCAGCTGAAAACTCACTGCTTATTCCTCCATAGAAGAAATCGTATCTCACTTCATAATGAAGTGCCTCAGCTGGGACAAACCCTGTATAATCAGTGCTGTAAGGCCCATAACCTATCTGATTCACATTACTTGCAATGAACCTGAAATCCTGATGCCTGTAGCCAAGAAGAGGTCCAATAGCGAGTCTTTGAGAATTATAAATGTTATATAACATATTTATATCAAAGACAAGTGCATCAAGTTCTATGTCAGACTCAGAATATATGTCCTTGTTAGGATGGGCAACTCCGTATAGGGCAATATCTATGTCATCGGTAAGCCAGTCTGAATCCTTAAGCCTTCCAGAGCCATTGTCAATATTTGTAAGAAGCTCAAAGGTCAGCCTGAATTTGTCATGACTTCCTCTGTCTCTATAGATAATAGCTCCCTCAAGACCAAGAAGATATGCCTTTAAAGGAAACTCAAGCTCACTCTCAATACCGGAGGTCCCTTCATAATAACTTATATGAAAGAGTGAATAGCCCGAAATAAAAGAAGACTTTGCACCCATATCTGTTAAAAGTTGTCCCTCTCCGTAAGAAGCAGCAAGCGAAGGAGAAGTAAGGAAGGATAAGATTAAGATAGAGATTAAAAAAAGGTGAGGTATTACAGTCTTAAGGTTTCCTTCTGTTAAAGTCATGATCAATCTTATCATATTGATTAAATAATGTCAAAGTGAAAAATACCACCCCTGAAACAAAGTCAGCGTGAAAGGGCGACAGTTAAAATGTTAAAATAATTCATGAATAAGAAGACAGAGATACCCTCAATCCTGAGGGGTTATTTTGAGCCAAGAAAAGAGATAATCTTTGCCTATATCCATGGCTCCTTTGTAGAGGACCTTTCTTATCGGGATATTGATATTGCCCTTTATCTTGATGAGTCCATTGTACCTGAAGAGGAGCAACTGGACTACTGCCTTGAGCTTGGTGCCCGTGCAGAAATAAA
Source organism: Thermodesulfovibrionales bacterium (assembly GCA_046292975.1). GTDB lineage: Bacteria > Nitrospirota > Thermodesulfovibrionia > Thermodesulfovibrionales > CALJEL01 > CALJEL01. The sequence goes on along the minus strand of JBKBPW010000041.1, from coordinate 2,182 downwards.
TACAGGTATAATGCCCCTTGATATAAAGCCCTTAAATCATGCCCCATGGGGTTTCAGGTATTATGCTACAAAGGGCATGCTCCTCTTTTCAAAGGATGAGGAATTAAGAACAGAATTTCTGGAAGAGACATGGAAGAGATATTTTGACCTTCTTCCGAAGAGAAAGGAGATTATCCTTGACCTACTGTCAGGATGAAGGAATCAAGGAACTATGAAGATAGCAATTACAGGTAAAGGTGGAGTTGGTAAGACCACATTGAGCTCTGTGCTCTGTTATCTCTACAGGGATGAGGGTAAGAGGGTTATTGCTGTTGATGCAGACCCTGATGCGAATCTTGCTGGTGCACTTGGCATTCCAAAAGAGGTAGCTCAAAAGATAAGACCCATTGCAGAGCTTACAGAGCTTATTGCCGAAAGGACTGGAGCAAAGCCAGGCCAGATGGGTGGGGTATTCAGGCTCAACCCGAGGGTGGATGACATACCTGATGAGATAGGCTACCGTCTTGATGGAATAATACTCCTTACCATAGGAAAATCAAAAGAGGCTGCCTCAGGATGTTACTGCCCTGAGAATGTATTCCTTAGAAGGCTCCTCAAACATCTTATTGTAGAGAGAGATGAGGTTGTAATAGTTGATATGGAGGCTGGAATTGAGCATCTTACAAGAGGAACTGCAGAGGGAGTGGATGCCTTTATAGTTGTGGTTGAACCAGGCTCAAGGAGCATACAGACCGCCATGTCTGTAAGGGACATGGCACAGGGACTTGGTGTGAAGAGGGTCTTTGTTGTGGGCAATAAGGTAAGAAATGAGGCAGATAAGGATTTTATCAAAGAAAACATTCATGACATGGAGATCATAGGATTTATAGGCTTCAATCATGAGATAATGGAGGCTGATATCAAAGGCCTTTCACCTTATATCCATTCACCTCAAGCTGTAGGTGAGATAAGGCTAATAAAAGAGACCCTTGACAGGAGACTGAGGAAATCCTGAATGCCCTCATCTAATAAAGCTCTTCTAAGAAAATCAATTCTTGAAAAAAGGGACTCCATAGAGCCTTCCCTGAGAGATAAAAAGAATGAACTGATCAAAAAAAGATTAACTGAAATTAGAGAATTCAAGGAAGCAAAGGGCATCCTCCTTTATGCCTCTTTCAGATCAGAGCCAGATACCCATGGAATAATAAGAGACTGCCTTCTTGCTGGCAAAAGGGTATTTCTTCCCAGGGTTAATAAAGAAAAAAGGGAGCTTGAGATAAGGGAGATAAATTCCCCTGATCAGTTAAAAAAGGGCTACTCTGGCATACCAGAGCCTGATGAAGACTCACCATTAAGGGATAAAAATGAGGCTCAGCTGATCATTGTCCCTGGCGTGGCTTTTGACAGAAGAGGTGGTCGGATTGGCTATGGAGCTGGTTATTATGATAAACTCTTATCAGTTCTGAATGAGGAAATTCCTGTAGTTGCAATTGCCTACGATGAACAGATTGTGGATGAGATACCCCTTGAAGGACATGATAAACTGGTTGACCTTATAATAACAGACAGGGAGGTCATATATTGTGGACATAAAAAAGATTGAAGAAGGTGTAAGGCTCATACTGGAGGGCATAGGAGAAGATCCCTCAAGACCAGGGCTCAAGGAGACACCCGCAAGGGTTGCAAAGATGTATGAGGAGCTTTTTGAGGGGCTTAACAGGTCTATTGAGGATATCCTTAAGCCCATAGAAGGAGAAAGTCATGACGAAATGGTCCTTCTCAAAGACATACCCTTTTATTCTATCTGCGAACACCATCTGCTTCCATTTATAGGTATTGCCCACATTGCCTACATCCCTGCTGGGAATATAGTTGGTCTCAGTGAGCTTGCAAAGGCACTGGAGATCCTTGCAAAAAGACCTCAGGTGCAGGAAAGACTAACAAGTCAGCTTGCAGACCTCCTTATGAAAAAACTCAAGCCAAAGGGTGCAATGGTTGTAATAGATGCAGAGCATCTATGCCTGAGTATGAGGGGAATTAAAAAGCCAGGTGCAAGGACAGTGACATCTGCTGTAAGGGGCCTTTTCAGGACAAGACAGTCAACCCGTGAAGAGATGCTTGAGCTTATAAAGAAGAGAAGCTAAGTCTTATTAAGAGATTAATTATTTTAATGAGCTTTCTCTTTACAAGGTCTGGTATTTTA
>JBKBPW010000040.1:0-14086 GCA_046292975.1 Thermodesulfovibrionales bacterium | reverse complement strand
TCCATCTCTTGTTGTCACATCCGGTATGAACAGATAATCGCCCCTTTCAACCTTATCCGCAAGACCCTCTATTATATCCTTTCCTGTTATAAGGCCAGTTACTGTAACAGTCTCACCAAAAAACCTGTTTTTTATCATAAAAAGTTCTAAGTGCAATCTATATTCTCTTTTCAGCCGTTCTATAAATGCCATGAGATAGGGATAAAAGGATTCTCCTGTAAAGGTGATAATCCTTTTTTTGGGAAGGTGCAGTGGTCTTTTTAATTTTTTTGTATTCTCTATAAAGAGGGTTACAAGACCAACACCATTTTCAAGCTGAGGGAATCCTTCATATCTTTTTATATCAGGCAATGGCATACCGGCCTTTATGTAAAGCTCATCGGCAGCATGAACGAGATGTTTTCCGTGCCTCTTTTTAAATCTTCTGTCCATGGTCTCAACTATCTCTATTGCCCTGATCGCATCTTGCTTTGTTACAGGTCTTAAAGGAGCTTTATTATATTTTGTCAGTCCAACAGGGACAACTGCAATGGAGCTTACATGGGGATAAAACCTTGCAAGGTCCATGATAGTTTTTTTGAGGTCTTCTCCATCATTATAACCAGGGCAGAGGACTATCTGGCAGTGCATCTTTATCTTTGCCCTGGCAAGCTCCTTTATCTCCTTCATAATATCAGGTGCATCAGGATTTCCGAGCATGAGATTTCTCTTTTTCCTGTCTGTATGATGAACCGATATATAAAGCGGGCTTAAGTACTGTTCTTTTATTCTTGCTCTTTCTTCGTCAGTCAGGTTTGTCAGTGTAACAAAGTTGCCATAAAGGAAAGACAACCTATAATCATCATCCTTAATATAAAGGCTTTTTCTCAAGCCCTTTGGAAGCTGATTAACGAAACAGAATATGCATTTATTCCTGCATCTTTTTATTGGGAAGGCATTCACCTTGATACCCAGATCACTGGCCTCATACCTTTGTATATCAATCTTCAGATTTCTGTTTCCTCTTTTAAGTTTTATATTAAGAAGGGATTCATTCCCATAATAAAGAAGGTCAATGGCATCCCTGATCTTTATACCATTTATGGAAAGGATGATATCTCCTTTTTTAAGTCCTGCCCTCTGAGCAGGGCTTTTTTCTTGTATCTCCTTAATTACTACCTGATTGCTCATAGGCCTTTATTTCCCTGAGTATATAATGAACGCATGAGAGGATTGCAAAAAATGCTGTAAGCATATAAAGGGGTTTAAGAAACCCTTCAAGCCTGTATAGATTGAGATTTACAAGAACACCTGCAATTGTCATTACCTGAAGTGTGTTGGATAGTTTGCCTGCTATGGATGGTTCTACCTTTGTTGAACCAGTCTGGATGTAAAGGGATATCCAGCCAAGGATAACTATGAGATCCCTGCTGATGATTATCACGGTCAGCCATTTGGGAACAATCTCAAGGAATGTCAGGGATAAAAAGGCTGTAAGTAAGAGTAGCTTGTCTGCCAGGGGATCAAGAAATGCACCGAGTCTGGTCTTCTGATTTTTAAGCCTTGCCACAAGACCATCAAGGGCATCTGTAATAGCAGCCACTATAAAGACATAAAGACTCTGTTCAAATCTTTTATAAACAATAGTCATGACAAATACTGGTACAAGAAAGATTCTAAGAACTGTTATGATGTTTGCAATTGTGATCATACTATGGAATCTCCAGAGGTGCATAGCTTTTTTCTAAAAGGAATTTTTTTAGAATTGAAAATATATAGCCCTCTTCAAGCCTTATCTTTAAGGTTCTGCATATCTCAATAGCCTTTTTGAGTTTATTTATTCCAGAAGAGGTCTTTCCTTTCATGAAGTCAATCTGAGAAAGCCCAAGGAGTCCATAAACAATACCCCTTCTGTCCTTTGTGGAGCGAAAATAAGACAGGGCCCTTTTAAAGCTATTTTCTGCCTTATCAAGTTTTCTTTTTACAAGATAGACCATGCCGAGACTCCAGAGGGTATAAGCTGAGCTTACCCTGTCACCAATGCCTTTATATAGTTTTAATGCCATTTTAAAATGACTTATTGCCTCTCTGTATTCACCTTTGAGCCTCAGGGCATTGCCTATACCACAATGGGAATAGGCAATACCAAAGCTATCTCCAAGTTTTTTAAAAACCCTGTTTGCTTCAGTGTAATAGCTTAGTGATTCTTCATAAAGTCCTTTAACCCTTGAGGCTCCACCAAGGCTGTTCATACAGTATGCCACTGCCTCCTTATCTTTAAACCTTTTCATTGCTGTTTTAAGTGTTTTTATTGCGTTACTGAGGTCTCCTTTTATCCTGAGGCTGACTCCCTCAGCCCAGAGTGTAAAGGCAATCCCTTTTTGGTCCTTAATTTTCCTGTATATTGCCCTTGCCTGTTTGAAATATCTTATACTGTCCTTCCAGTTTCCAAGTGCCCTTAAGGAAAGACCAATTCCAGTAATGCTATCAGCCATTGAGGTAATATCATTTAATTGTTTTGAGATATTATAGCCCCTTTTATAATATTTAATAGCCTTATTGAATTCTCCAAGCATCCTTAAGGTGTCTCCAATGGAGAGGAGGGTCAGGGCTGTTCCTTTTTTATCTTTTTCCTTTATGTACTGCTTTAATGCCCTTTTGTAAAGCCCAATTGCCTTTTTATAATGAGACCTGCCTCTCAGGTCTTCTGCCCTTTGAAATATTGTATCAGCCTTCAAAGGTATTCTTTAACTCCTTCATGAGTTCTTTGTAGTCCTTCGAATTATAAAAACCTGAGCCCATCACAAGTATGTCAGCACCTGCCTCTGCAACCTTCCTTGCATTGTCTATCTTTATCCCGCCGTCTACTTCAATCAGCACACTTAGTCCCTTATCCCTGATCATCTCCCTGAGGAGACTTATCTTTTCAAGGGCTTGAGGAATAAAGGTCTGACCTCCAAATCCAGGATTTACTGACATAATGAGAACCATATCAACCTCTTCAAGGATATGGTCAAGACTCCATATAGGAGTTGCGGGGTTAAGGGAGACACCTGCTCTGGTACCGCTTTCCTTTATCCAGTTTATAGTTCTATGCAGATGCCTGAGGGCCTCATAATGTACTGTAATAAAGTCAGCACCAGCGGATATAAAGTCCTTTATATACCTGTCTGGATCTTCTATCATCAGGTGGACATCTAAGGGCAATTTTGTTGCCTTTCTTATGAACTCTACCACAAAAGGACCTATGGTTATATTTGGTACAAAATGGCCATCCATAATGTCAATATGAAGCATATCAACTTCTGCTTCCTCAGTCTTCTTAATCTCCTCTTCAAGCCTCAGAAAATTAGCACTGAGCAAAGAAGGTGCTATCCTGACCATTCTTCCTCCTTGATTTTTTAAATAAAGAGCCATAGAATTAATTGGTTAGTGAATTAGTGAATTAAGGACTAACTCACTACTTTAGCTGCTCTTATATGATAAAAATTCAATAGCCTCTTTTACAAGCCTGAGATCAACCCTTGTATTGAGGCAGGGACCAAAGGGTCTTTCATTAGGGATGCCTATTACCGGCAGTGGATAGGTATCAACTATTCCGCTTGAAAGATCTCTCTCACAGGCAACTGCCACAATTGCCTCAGGCATCACCTCCTTTACTATCCTTCTTGCGAGGGTGCCTCCTGTTGCTATGAAGAGATTTATACCATATTTATCCCCTATTTCTATAAGATCCTTTATCTCACATCTGCCGCAGCGTTTGCAGAGCATGATGTTATGGGTGAGTCTTATGTCGCATTCTTTGATCTGGATACAGTGGGGTAGTAGCAGGAGTATCTTTTTTGCAGAAGGTCTCTCTGACCTTACAAGTTTATTGTTCCATCTTATGATAAAGGCCTGGAGGGCTTCTTTCTTTGATTTAAAGAGAATTCCAAGGAACATAAAAAGAGGATAAAGTATCTTCAGGACAAAGCCTCTCAAGAGTCTGCTAAGTGCCAAGAATAATTCCCCTTTCTATTCTTCTTCCTCTCAGGAATGAGAGACCATCCATTGCCCTTTTGCCTTCTGGTTTGAGTTCAAGGATATTCAATAAACCATCACCTGTTCCAATTAAAAATCTTCCTTCTACCTCTTCTATCCTGCCGGGAATCCCTTTACCATCTACTACAGCGGCCTTTAATATTATAAGCCTCTCTCCTTTTAGAAAGGTCTCTGCACAGGGCCATGGTACTGTGCCTCTTATCAAATTATAAATCTCCCTTGCAGTTTTTTTCCAGTCAATAAGCCCATCCCCTTTTTTGAGAGGTGGTGCATAGGAGGGTTCACCTTCCTGAGGCACTGGTTTAATCTCTGAGTTTCTTATACCTGATATTGTTTTAAGTAGTAATTGGGCCCCAAGCTCTGAAAGCCTTTTTGAAAGACCTACTGCATCCTCGTCATCTTTTATCTCAATTTTTTCCTGAAGCAGGATATCTCCTGTATCAAGTCCCTCATCCATTAACATGGTGGTAATCCCGGTAAATCTCTCTCCTCTTATGATTGCCCATTGTATTGGTGCAGCACCCCTGTATCTTGGAAGGAGTGATGCATGGACATTTATGGGATACCTCTGAGGTATCCTGAGTATCTCAGGAGGCAATATCTTACCATAGGTAACAACAATGATAAACTCTGGATTGTGTTTCTTGATTAAATCTATGAATTCAGGGTCTCTTATTTTTTCAGGTTGGAGGACAGGTATTGCTTTTCTGATCGCCAGTTCTTTTACAGGTATGGGTATTGGTGTCCCGTTTCTTTTGAATTTCTGTGACTGTGTAACAACAAGACTGACCTCTTCTCCAGCATCGATAAGTGCCTTCAATGAAGGTACTGCAAACTCAGGGGTACCAAAAAATATAAGACTCATTTATCTCTGGAGCTTTCACGTCTCTCTTTAAGGATCTTTTTTTTGAGGAGTTCCCTTCTGAAGGGGCCAAGTCTATCAATAATAAGTATACCGTTAAGATGGTCTATCTCGTGCTGGAGGGCCCTTGCCAGTAGACCCTCTGCCTCAATCTCAAGAGGTCTTCCATTTCTGTCAAGTCCTCTTACAATAACCCTTGCAGATCTCTTGATAGTCACTATATGACCAGGCACACTGAGGCAGCCCTCCTCAGAGTCAATACTCTCCTCTGAGAGGTTTATTTCAGGATTTAAAATTGTCAAGAGGGAAGATTTACCCTCTTTGTAACCCACATCGACTACAATAAGCCTTTTTGATACCCCTACCTGTGGAGCAGCAAGACCTATCCCTGGAGCAGCATACATGGTCTCTATCATGTCATCAATAAGGGTCTGGAGTTTACCGTTTATTTCCTCAACAGGAAGTGCCTTTCTCTTGAGGACCTCTTCTGGATATCTTTTTATCTCTAAGATTGCCATAAAAAATTATAACATACTTCTTGCCTCAAGGGTTAATTTTCTGTTACACTTATATAATGAAGATTACTTCATTCCTCGATGACCTGAATCCCCAGCAGCAGGAGGCCCTTTTGTGTTGTAAGGGGCCGCTCCTTGTCCTTGCAGGAGCTGGAAGTGGAAAAACAAGGGTTATCACTTATAAGTATGCCTACCTTGTAAAGAATAAAAAGATACCATCTAATTCAATCCTTACTGTTACCTTTACCAATAAGGCTGCTGATGAGATGAAGTTCAGGATCAGAGATATATTGAAGATGGATTGTTCATCCACATGGATTGGGACATTCCATTCTCAGTGCAGCAGGATCCTGCGAAAAGAGATAAAGGCACTCGGATATAGCCAGGATTTTTGCATATATGATGATGAAGACCAGAGCACCCTCATAAGGCAGATACTTAAAGAATTCAAGATGTATGAGGCCCTTTATAAGGGAGTTGCTTCCCGTATAAGTTATCTCAAGGCTTGTCTCATAAGCCCTGAGGAGTTTCTTAGCTCTGGAGATAGTTATGGTTTTGATGAGAGGCTTGCGAGGATTTACAGGAGGTATCAGGAGGAATTAAAAAAGGCTAATGCCCTTGATTTTGATGACCTTATTTTCCTTACTGTAAAACTCTTCCAAGAGGATCAAAAGGTTCTTCAGAGATATCAGGATACCTTTTCCTATATACTGGTTGATGAGTTTCAAGATACAAATATAGCCCAGTATACCATCTTAAAAATGCTTGCAGAGAGAGACAGGAATATATGTGTTGTTGGAGATGATGACCAGAGTATATATAAATTCAGGGGTGCAAATGTAGGCAACATACCGAGATTTGAAGAGGACTTTCCTGAAAGAAAGATTGTAAAGCTTGAGAAAAATTATCGCTCCACTCAGAATATCCTTGATGTCTCTGGTGCCGTAATATCAAGGAATGCGAATAGAAAGGAAAAGAGGCTCTGGACAGACAGAGGTCATGGAGAGAAGGTATGTTATGCTATGCTGGCAAATGAGGTTGATGAGGCAAGGTATATTGCAAAGACAATTAAGGACCTTTTTCTTAAAGGGAGATACCAGTTTAAAGATTTCGCAATACTTTACAGATTAAACATTCTTACGAGACCTCTTGAAGAGGCCCTGAGGGCAGAAGGTATCCCTTACAAGGTAGTAGGTGGTATGAGTTTTTATCAGAGAAAGGAGATAAAGGATATCCTTGCCTATATGAAACTTGCGGTAAACAATAATGACAATGTAAGCCTTAGAAGGATAATTAATGTGCCTCAAAGGGGTATAGGTCAGGCCACCATGTCAAAGATAGAACATGAGGCAAAGAAAAAGGGTGTAAGCCTTTTTGAGGCATTGAAGGTTATTGCAAGTTCTGATTCCGTGGTCTCAGCTACCAAAGAAAATTTAATAGAGTTTATGAAGCTCATAGAGGAACTTTCCAGCCTCAGAGAGGGCAGGGCAGAGGAGATGCTCAGATTTGTACTGAATGCCACAGGTTATGGAGATAGCCTTGAAGAGGAGAGGATTCAGAATATAGAGGAACTTATTTCTTCAGCAGAGGATTACCCTGTGAGGCAATTCCTTGACAGGATATCCCTTTATACAAATCTTGATGATATGCCAGAAGGAGATGCTGTTTCACTCATGACAATCCATATAGCTAAAGGACTTGAGTTTCCTGTTGTATTTATTATAGGGCTTGAAGAAGGGATTCTTCCCTATTTTAAGGTTGCCGAGACCCCTGAAGACCTTTCTGAAGAAAGGCGGCTCTTTTATGTTGGAATGACAAGGGCAAAAGACCTCTTATTTCTCACTACAGCGAAACAGAGGCGACTTTATTCCAAGCTCCAGCAGCAGGAACCATCAAGGTTTATTAAGGATATCCCGAGAGATTGTTGCGCTCTCTTTGAAAAGATAAGAGAGAGCGGACTCAGTCCAAAGCATAAAGAGGCAGTGGTTGCTGAAATTTCTTATCCAGCAGGTTGCAGGGTTAGACATCCAAAATGGGGTATAGGAGTTGTGAGGGATTGTTATGGTGAAGGAGATGATAAGAAGATAATGGTTAATTTCCCCTCTGTAGGTATAAAGAGACTTGCTGTAAAGTTTGCAAACTTAGAGAGGCTCGGATGAAGATATCCCTTAAAGAGGTCAGCCATATAGCAGCTCTTGCAAGACTCCATCTAACTGATGAAGAGATGGAGAAGTTTTCTCATCAATTAAGCAATATCCTCAGTTATATGGAAAAGCTAAATGAGCTTGATACATCAAATATAGAGCCTACCTCCCATGTTATCCCTCTTAAGAATGTATTCAGGGAGGATAAGATCTCATCATGCCTTTCTCCTCAGGACGCCCTCAGAAATGCACCTGACAGTGTAGATAACTTTTTCAGGGTTCCAAGGATAATAGAATAAAAATTATGTTACGCTGTGTCCTGAGGTCAAAGATCCACATGGCTACAGTTACAGAGAGCAACCTCTTCTATGAGGGAAGCATAACCATTGACAGGGACATAATGGATAAAGCAGGCCTTGTCCCCTATGAACAGGTCATGGTGAGCAATCTCAACAATGGTGAACGCTTTGAGACCTATGTTATTGAGGGCAAAAGGGGTTCAGGTATTATTTGCCTTAACGGTCCTACAGCAAGAAAGGGCATGGCAGGTGACAAGATTATAATCTTCAGCTATACCTATCTTGAAGAAAAAGAAATAGAAAACTTCAAACCGAGGATCATAATCCTTGATGAATCAAACAGGATAGTAGAAGTCAGGCATGGATGAATAATGATAGAGGCAATAGAGGAATTAGAAAGGGTCATAAAGGAGGTCGCACCTGTTTCAGTGGTGGAAATAGAGGTTCCTCCACAGGAGGAACTTGGAGATATCTCTACGCCTCAGGCAATGACCCTTGCAAAGACCCTGAAAAAACCTCCAAAGGCAATAGCCTCAGAGATAATAGATAGATTAAGCAGTTCAGAGATTTTTCAGTCAGCAGAGATTGCCGGTCCTGGCTTTATAAATCTCAGATTTTCTGATGTGTATCTTCAGAACTGGCTCACCAGGGTTTTAAGAGGTGAGCAGTCTGCCCTTATAAGAATGGTTAGTCAGCCAAAGAAGATAAATGTTGAATTCGTGAGTGCAAATCCTACAGGACCCCTTCATCTGGGTCACGGACGGGGTGCTGCTACTGGTATGGCTATTGTTAATCTTTTAAGAAAGGCAGGTAATTCTGTAGTAGCTGAATATTATATCAATGATGCAGGAAGGCAGGTGCGACTTCTTGGAGAGAGTGTCTTTGCAAGATACAAGGAGTTGCTCGGGATTGAATATCCCTTTCCCGATGAGGGATACAGGGGTGAGTATGTAAGGGAAATTGCCCTGACAATACTGGATACCATAGGTCCTCTCTACAAAGACTCATCTTTTGAAGAGGTAGCAGAATTTTTTATAAAGAACTCTGTAGAGAGCATGATGGAAAGGATAAAGGGAGACCTTCATGCCTTTGGTGTATCCTTTGATACCTATCAGAGTGAAAGAGAATTATACATAAATGGTGAAGTGGAAAGCGCCATTGAGTTTCTAAAATCAAGGGGTTATCTTTATGAGAAGGATGGTGCCCTATGGTTTGCCTCTTCAAGATTTGGTGATGATAAGGATAGGGTTTTAAAAAAGAGTGATGGAGACTATACCTATTTCAGCTCTGACATAGCTTATCATAAAAAGAAGATAGACAGGGGTTTTGATCTCCTTATAAACATCTGGGGTGCTGATCATCATGGATATATACCGAGGCTCAGGGCTGTGCTGAAGGCACTTTCCTATCCTGAAGATAGATTGAAGATTCACCTTGTCCAGATGGTAAATCTCCTGAGATCAGGAAAACCTGTCCAGATGTCAAAACGGGCAGGGGAGTTTGTAACCTTAAAAGAGATAATGGACGAGGTTGGTGTGGATAGCACAAAGTTCATATTTCTTACAAGAAGCCCTGATAGCCATCTTGATTTTGATATAGAGGTTGCAAAGAGGCAATCCTCTGAAAATCCTGTTTACTATGTTCAGTATGCCCATGCAAGGGTGATGAGTATATTCAAATATGCTGAGGATCAGGGCATAAGGCAGGATGAGCTCAGGGATTTAAATATAAGGCTTCTCGGACTTGAGGAGGAAAGGAGGCTCATAAAGAAACTTATCCAGTATCCACTTGTATTTGAAAAGGCACTCAGGAGTCTTGAACCTCACAGGATCACCTTCTATCTGCAGGACCTTGCGGGACTATTTCATTCCTATTACAATAAATATAGATTTGTCAATAAAGATAAAGACCTAACCACTGCAAGGCTTTGTCTTGCAAGGGTAACAGGGATAATCCTGAAAGAGGGGCTTGAGATTTTAGGTGTCAATGCACCAGAAAGGATGTGACCATGGTTGTAGGTAAACCACTTTTTACACCAGAACAGATTCAGGAAAGGGTGAAGGCCTTAGCAGAGGAGATCACAAGGGATTATAGGGGAAAGGAGATACTTGCAGTTGGAATTCTCAAAGGAGCCTTTATGTTCTTTTCTGACCTTGTAAGACAGATCAGGGTTCCTATCACAGTAGATTTTATAATAGCCTCAAGTTATGTAAAGACACAGACAACAGGAGAGGTAAGGGTTTATTATGATGTGAGAGAACCACTTGAGGGTAAAAATGTCCTTCTCATAGAGGATATCGTTGACACGGGTATAACCCTTAATTTTATCAGGGAACGGATACTGCAGAGATCACCTGAAAGTCTGAAGATCTGTGCCTTTCTTGACAAAAAGGAAAGACGCATAGTTGATGTGCCCATTGACTATAAGGGGTTCGTGATTCCAAATGAATATGTAGTGGGCTATGGTCTTGATTATGACAATAAATATAGAAACCTTCCATATATAGCAATATTTAAAAAGAGTATTGGAGTGTAAGCCATGTATGAGCTCATGATTGAAGATACCTTTTCAGCAGCCCATCAATTAAGGGGATACAAGGGTGAGTGTGAAAAACTTCACGGTCATAACTGGAGGGTTCAGGTTTATGTGGTTGCTGACAGACTCAATGAGATAGATATAGCAATAGATTTTCATGAACTTAAAGATTATCTTAATGAGATTCTTTCTCTACTTGACCACAAATTTCTCAATGATATCTTTCCCTTTACAGAAAAGAATCCATCTTCAGAGAACATTGCAAAATGGATATTTGATTCTATGAAAAAAAAGCTTCAGGGATATGATAATGTAAGGATCGTGGCTGTAACTGTCTGGGAATCTGATACCGCATCAGCAACATACTATGAAGACTGAAAAATTTATTCCAAAAGTAACAGTTGAGGAGATATTCAAAAAGGCAAAGTCTGAAGGAGTAGAGCAGGTAGAGATTTATATCATAGAAGGAAAGAATGTATCTGTTGAGGTAAAGGCTCAGGAGCCTGAGGCCTTTGAGGATGCAGTCTTTTCAGGCTATGGTATAAGGGTAATCTATAATAACAGGCTTGGTTTTTCCTATTCAACAAATCCTGATGAGGCAGGCAATGTCCTTTTAAAGGCCATTGAGTCCTCAAGGTTTGTCTCTTCTGATGAATATCTCTCCCTGCCAGAACCTTCTGGTTTTCATCATAACATTGAGATTTATGACCCTGAGATTGAGAATACTGGAAAAGATTTTATACTGAATGCTGCTATTGAGCTTGAAGGATCTGCCCTTTCCTTTGACAGGAGGATAAAAAAGACCAGAAAGGCATCTGTTGCACTTTCAAAGGTGAATACCACTGTCTTGAATTCTCTGGGCATGAATGCCTCTTATGCATCCACAGCCATAACAGCCCAGATCATGGTTGTTGCTGAGGAGGCTGGAGATGCTCAGAGTGCCTGGGAATTTGAAGGAAGCAGGTTTCTGAAGGATCTTTCATTTAAAGATATAGGACAGAGGGCAGCAAAAAAGGCAATATCTTTGCTTGGTTCAAGGAGGCTCTCACCAAGAAAGGCAGCAGTGCTTTTTGATCCAGTGGTAGCATCAGAATTTCTCAGTTTTCTTTCTTCTTCCTTTTTAGCAGATCAGGTAATAAAGGGAAAGTCCATGCTTGCTGGAAGGCTTGATGAGAGGGTCTTCAGTCCATTAATTGATATTATAGACAATGCCCTTCTTCCCAGAAGGCTCGGGTCAAGACCCTTTGATGCAGAAGGAGTTACCTCAAGGATTAATAATCTTATATCAGCAGGAAGGCTTCAGGGCTATCTTCACAATACCTATACAGCAAGGAGACTTTCAGCAAAAAACACATCCAGTGCCTTCAGGCACGGATATACGGATGTCCCTTCTGTTGGTATCTCCAATCTCTACTTAGCTCCATCAGAAAAGACCAGGACAGTTCCTCCCTCTGAATTGATGGCCTCTGAACCCGGGATGCTCTATGTCCTTGATGTTATGGGTATGCATACAGGGAATCCTGTGACAGGTGATTTTTCTGTTGGAGTTTCTGGATTGTGGATAGAAAAGGGTAAACCAGTATTCCCTGTGAGAGAGGTTATGATTGCTGGCAATGTCATAGAACTTTTTGGTAAAGTAATTGCTATAGGAGATGATTTGAGATTTTATGGAAACACAGGCAGCCCCCACATTCTTTTCAGGGATATAGATATCAGCGGATAGTCTATGAAAGAGGCAATGTTTTATGAGAAGCTGAAGGACAGCAAGGTGAGGTGTTTCCTCTGTGCCCAGCATTGTATCATATCACCTGGTAAAAGAGGCATATGTGCTGTAAGGGAAAACATTGATGGGACATTATATAGCCTTGTATATGGAAAGGTCATCGCAAGGCATATTGATCCTATAGAGAAAAAACCACTTTTTCATTTCCATCCTGGCTCCAGGTCCTATTCTATCTCTACAGTAGGATGCAATTTCAAATGTCTTCACTGCCAGAATTATGAGATATCCCAGTACCCAAAGGTGCATAAAGATATACCTGGTGAGGAAATGACACCTGAGGAGGTTGTAAGAGAGGCTGAACTCCATGGCTGTGAGAGCATATCCTATACCTATACAGAGCCAACCATATTCTTTGAATTTGCCTATGACTGTGCAAGACTTGCAAGACAGAGGGGCATAAAGAATGTCTTTGTAAGCAATGGTTATACCTCTCCTGAGGCTACCAGGGAAATTGCTCCATATCTTGATGGAAATAATATTGACCTCAAGGGAGATGATAATTTCTACAGAAAGATAGCAGGTGCAAGGCTTGAGCCTGTGCTTAATACAATAAAGCTTATGAAAGAGCTTGGTGTATGGGTAGAGGTCACAACACTTATAATCCCCGGACTGAATGACTCAGAAGATTTTCTGAGATGGGTTGCTGAGTTCATAAGATCAGTGGATTCCTCTATGCCCTGGCATGTTACACAATTTTATCCAACCTATCAGATGCTTGACAGACCCCGCACACCTGTGAATACCCTTAGAAAGGCACGGCAGATAGGTCTCATGTCTGGCCTTAAATATGTCTATGAGGGAAATGTCCCTGGTGAAGGTGGAGAGAATACTTATTGTCCAAATTGTAAGGAGTTGCTGATAGAAAGGTACGGTTTTTCTCTCCTGAAGATAAATATGAAAAACTCAAGATGCCTTAAGTGCAATACCCTTATAGATGGAATTGGTATGCCTTAGAATTCATATCTTACAGTAAAGCTGGGAGTTTTCACATTCCTGGCATTCAAATTGTATCATTATGTGATTGATCCCCTTATCTCTTAATCTTCTTTCAATCTCTTTTTTAACACACTCCAGTTCACTCAATTTCTGGTCTTTTACATAGACATGACATGAAAAGGCAATCTGCCCCTTAGTTATTGCCCATAGATGAACATCATGTATTCCGTAAATATTCTGAATTCCTTTTATTTCCCTTACTATCTCCTCTGGTTCAAATCCTGGTGGAGTGAGCTCAAGGAATATATGAAGTGCCTCCTTTATAACACGTATGCCACCAAGGATTATGATAAGTCCTATCAAAATGCCTGTAAGAGGGTCTATTGCCCTCCAGCCTGAAAGTTTTATGATAATACCAGATATTATTACCGCAATTGATGAAAGGGTATCACCAACCACATGTAGCCACGCACTCTTTATGTTCAGGTCTTCATGGCCTTTTCTGAGTATCAATGTCATTGAGACATTGCCTATTAATCCAAGCAATGCAATGCCGAGCATGAGATCTAAATCTATGTCCACAGGATTTCTAAATCTTCTATAGGATTCAAAGAATATATAAATGCATAACCCCACAAGACTTATTCCATTCAGGAGTGCGGCTAAAAGACCAAACCTGTGATAACCATAGGTTGCCCTGAAATCAGAGGGTCTTTTTGCTATCTCTGCTGCTATGAGGCTAAGCCCTATGGCAAAGGTATCTGTAAGGACATGACCAGCATCACTCAGAAGGGCAAGGCTATTACTTATTAAACCACCTGTGCATTCAGCAATAAAGATAGAGGCAGAGATAAAAAAGGTCTTTCTGAGACTTCCTGAAAGGTCCATTAATAATTATATCAAAAAGGGGCTTAAGAGGAAAAACAGGACAGTCTACTGTAATTTGCCGATAGAAAGAATCAAAAAAACAGCAAAGCCTCCTTTTCATTAG